>VGQL01000100.1 GCA_016882415.1 Cyanobacteria bacterium M_DeepCast_200m_mx_001 | reverse complement strand
GTTTGCAACGACTCGTCGAGACGCTGGATCGACGCCCCCGCAACACACCTCTGCAGATCGTCCATCTGAGCAGCTGCGGCGTGTACGGCAACCGCCATGGTGCCCTCACCAACGAAACGGCCCCGATCGCCGATCCCCACCCTGTCAATCAGGTTCTTCTCCAGGCTGAAGAGATGATGGGGGCCATCCGCTCTGACAAGATCAAGGTCTGTGTGCTCCGCCTGGGAGGCATCTACGGCCCCGGGCGTGACATTCCATCCATGCTGTTGTCAGCGGCTGGGGGCCTGGTGCAACGCAACGGCCTAAATGTTCCGTGCTGGATTCACCGCGATGACATTGTCCGGGGTGTTTGCTTCGCATTCGATCAAGGCCTGGATGAAACCTATAATCTTGTTAACGATACACAACTGAGTGGCCAAGAGCTTACGGATCGCCTCTGTGAGCGAGCTGGCTTGCCATTGGCCAAGTGGTTGACAATAGATACAACTGATCGGGTTCTCAATGCGCGCGTTAGCAACGAAAAGCTGAAGCAAATTGGCTTCAGCTTCAGTTATCCGTGCATGGTTGGTTGATATCGACGCTCTATCCAACGACTCAGTCTATTATTTGCGTCGTAAGCGATGATGAGATGGGTAAAACTCTTTGGATTTAACAAACATCCAAATTGGAGTTCGAAAGCACCCTTTGGCATTTTATCGGGAAGGCCGCAAATCAAATTATCTGCAAACACGCCATTCACATCCTGCGAGCAAAAGCTGTCTGCATCGAATTCAGGTGCCACTTTGGTTGTTTCAAGCGCTCCATTCTGCACGCCCGGTCTCAGCTCCTGCTCGATCCCACGCCATCCTGCGACAACCGACAATAAGGCGTCTACAGACTGCATCTGTTCACGGGAGGGATCGGGGCTTGCCCGTTGACAGCGAAACGGGGTGGCTGCGATTGAATCCAGGATCATCCGGCCGTCACCCTGGCGCTGATAGAGGGCAACAAGCATCGATCGTGAGCGGCCATTGAAAAAATTCACTTCATGGCCCGCTCGCGTTGTGCTCTCGCCAACCTCAAGGCTTGACTGACCTGCGGTCTCCGGGAAATGCCAGCAGTGATGGCCGAGGTTGTAGTGGTGTCGAT
>VGQL01000099.1 GCA_016882415.1 Cyanobacteria bacterium M_DeepCast_200m_mx_001 | reverse complement strand
AAAGGCCTGTCAGAGCGTGCTTTCTGAGCACACTTGGGACTGTAGTTCAATCGGTTAGAGCACCGCCCTGTCACGGCGGAAGTTGCGGGTTCGAGCCCCGTCAGTCCCGTTCTCATTCAGTCAGAGGAGCAGAGGCCAGTGGCGGCAACTGGAGCGGCGGTCCGTGTGCGTCTCGCCCCCAGCCCCACCGGCACCCTGCACATCGGCACGGCCCGCACGGCGGTGTTCAACTGGCTGTTCGCCCGCCGGCAGGGGGGGCAGTTTCTGCTGCGCATCGAGGACACCGATAAGGAGCGCAGCAAGCCCGAATACACCGCCAACATCCTCGAGGGGCTGCAGTGGCTGGGGCTCAACTGGGATGGTGAGCCCGTGGTGCAGAGCGAGCGCATCGCCGAGCACCGCAGCGCCATCCAACGGTTGCTGGAGAGCGGCCAGGCCTACCGCTGCTACGCCACCGAAGCGGAACTCACCGAGATGCGCGATCGGCAGGCCGCTGAGAATCGCGCCCCCCGTTACGACAACCGCCACCGCGACCTCAGCCCTGAGCAGGAACAGGCCTTCATCGCCGAGGGCCGGGAAGCCACCATCCGCTTCCGCATCGACGACAACGCCACCATCACCTGGACCGACCTGGTGCGGGGTGAGATGCGCTGGAGCGGCGCTGACCTGGGGGGCGACATGGTGATCGCCCGCCGCGCCCCCGCCGACCGGATCGGCGACCCCCTCTACAACCTGGTGGTGGTGGTGGATGACGCCGCCATGGCCATCACCCACGTGATCCGCGGCGAAGACCACATCGCCAACACCGCCAAGCAACTGCTGCTCTACGCGGCCCTCGGGGCTCCAGCGCCGGTGTTTGCCCACACGCCGCTGATCCTCAACCAGGAGGGCCGCAAACTCTCCAAGCGGGATGGCGTCACCTCGGTGAGTGACTTCCGCGCCCAGGGCTACACGGCCGAGGCCCTGGCGAATTACATGACCCTGCTGGGCTGGTCACCGCCGGAGGGCATGGGGGAGCGCTTCTCCCTCGCGGAGGCGGCGGCGGTGTTTGATTTCGACCGGGTCAACAAAGCCGGCGCCCGTTTCGACTGGGACAAGCTCAACTGGCTCAACAGCCAGGTGTTGCATGAGCGCAGTGCGGCCCAGCTGCTGGGTGATCTGCAGCCCCTGTGGACCGCCCAGGGCTGGAGCG
>VGQL01000098.1 GCA_016882415.1 Cyanobacteria bacterium M_DeepCast_200m_mx_001 | reverse complement strand
CCATCGCCTTCTCCGGCCCGATCGCGGTGTTCGTCAGCGTCTTCCTGATGTACCCCCTGGGTCAGAGCAGCTGGTTCTTCGCGCCCTCCTTCGGTGTGGCGGCGATCTTCCGCTTCCTGCTGTTCCTGCAGGGCTTCCACAACTGGACCCTGAACCCCTTCCACATGATGGGTGTGGCGGGCATCCTGGGCGGCGCGCTGCTGTGCGCCATCCACGGCGCCACGGTGGAGAACACCCTGTTCGAGGACTCCGAGCAGGCGAACACCTTCAAGGCGTTCGAGCCCACCCAGGAAGAAGAGACCTATTCGATGGTCACCGCCAACCGCTTCTGGAGCCAGATCTTCGGGATCGCGTTCTCCAACAAGCGCTGGCTGCACTTCTTCATGCTGTTCGTGCCGGTGATGGGTCTGTGGACCAGCAGCATCGGCATCATCGGCCTGGCCCTCAACCTGCGCGCCTACGACTTCGTGTCGCAGGAAATCCGCGCCGCTGAGGACCCCGAGTTCGAGACCTTCTACACGAAGAACATTCTGTTGAATGAAGGTCTGCGTGCCTGGATGGCACCGGCTGACCAGCCGCACGAAAACTTCGTCTTCCCTGAAGAGGTTCTGCCCCGTGGTAACGCTCTCTAATCCCAACCTGGCTTCGGTCGGGGGGAAGGACCTCGACTCCACCGGCTATGCCTGGTGGTCGGGTAACGCCCGCCTGATCAATCTCTCCGGTCGCCTGCTCGGCGCCCACGTCGCCCACGCCGGTCTGATGGTGTTCTGGGCCGGCGCCATGATGCTGTTCGAGGTGAGCCACTTCACCTTCGACAAGCCCATGTACGAGCAGGGTCTGATCCTGTTCCCGCACGTGGCCACCCTCGGTTACGGCGTTGGCCCCGGCGGCGAAGTGGTGGACATCTACCCCTTCTTCGTGGTGGGTGTGCTGCACCTGATTAGCTCCGCCGTGCTCGGCCTCGGCGGCCTGTATCACGCCCTGCGTGGCCCGGAAATTCTGGAGAACTATTCCGCCTTCTTCTCGCAGGATTGGCGCGATAAGAACCAGATGACCAACATCATTGGCTACCACCTCATCCTTCTGGGTGTGGGCTGCCTGCTGCTGGTGTTCAAGGCCATGTTCTTCGGTGGCGTTTACGACACCTGGGCCCCCGGTGGCGGCGACGTGCGCCTGATCACCAACCCCACCCTCGATCCGGGTGTGATCTTCGGCTACCTGTTCCGCGCCCCCTTCGGTGGCGAGGGCTGGATCATCGGTGTGAACTCCATGGAGGACATCATCGGTGGCCACATCTGGCTGGGTCTGACCCTGATCTTCGGTGGCATCTGGCACGTGGTGACCAAGCCCTTCGGCTGGGTGCGCC
>VGQL01000097.1 GCA_016882415.1 Cyanobacteria bacterium M_DeepCast_200m_mx_001 | reverse complement strand
TCCATGGAGGCCATTGATAAAAAGGGTCAGTCCTGGGTCTTTTTCAGTGCTGCATAACGGCGGCGAACCGTGCTCTGGAGAAAAGCTAGGAGAAATACGCCAACAACCGCTGCCACTAAGGTGGCTTTTCCGCTGTCAAAGACGCCAGCGCCAAGGGCAACAATCGGCATGTCACTCACGACAATACTCAAGACCAAGGCAGGGAAGAAACGCTGCGGTGAGGTTCCAGCAATCCCGAGGCCATAACTCACGAAATCGAAAAACCCGGTCATTAAGAGACCAGTCATCAACAAGAAATTCGACTCAAGCCTGGAGCTGCTGAAACGCTCCACCATGGACATGGCCTTTTCACCAGCTAGTCGGCGTACAGGTTCTCTGCCCCAGTAGCGAGCCAAAGCAAAGGCAAAGGAGCAAGCGACCAGATCCGTGAAGGCGATCGTCAAAAAACCTGTCTTAAAGCCAAGTAGAGCTCCCGCCAAGAGTGAGTAAGCGGTGCTCGGCAAGGCCGGCAGAACGATGCTGGCTCCGCGCAGCAGCATGATGCCGAGGGGCGCCCAAAGCCCCATGGCAGCAACGGCTTGCCGGATCGGTGCCATGACATATGCTTGCGCCAGCAGAGTCAGGCCAACAAACCCTGCCAGGACTGGGAGTATTAGCAGCACGCGACGTAACGACGGGACGCTCAAGGCTCCTCGGGAAGGCACTAGCCGTAATCTTTTCACAACAACTCCATCCAGGCAAATTAGCTATAATTTTGGCGTCAAAGAGCCCATGAATATTTTACGCAGTAGTCATCAATGCCAGAAAAGCAACAAGATTCTTGCATGGATGAGCGGCAAAGAGCTCGCCTCATCGAGGCTAACTGCGGGGAGTGGGAGAGCATCTTTGTGCACATCGGGTCCAATCGGAAAGAAGTTGAACGCTTTCCATGTCACCTCAGCGTGACTGAAGAGAGCGGCTTAATCGAAGCTCGGCTGACTTATCTGCAGACGGGGAAAATAACTAGCTCCGCCTTTCGTGACTTACCTGAATCAATGCACATTCAGGCCGGAGGGCATTGGTCTCTCGGCCCCCAATTTCTCACACATGAGTTTTGGACCACTGAGTTTTGCCTTTGCGGGCCCCGCGAGCGCCGCAGAGCGGTGGTCCGTCAACGCCGGGACTGCCTAGAGTCGATTGTTGTGATCGTGGAATGGAGAACGGGGCATGCTCATCCCCCTCTATTGCAGGGGGGGGCAGGCTCTCTCTACCTCGAGGAAACCAGGGGCGACGTCATTTCAACCTTTGCAGTCATGGGCGAAGGCCTCTCCCTTGGCTTGGGGCTCACGATCTCCAATACCCTTGAAGAGCAATCAACCACTTGGCA
>VGQL01000096.1 GCA_016882415.1 Cyanobacteria bacterium M_DeepCast_200m_mx_001 | reverse complement strand
TCGGCCGTGTTGCAGCTGGCGTGGGGAGGCGATCCCCCTTGGCTCGCGGCGGGCTTGATCGACAGGCGCCTGGTGCTCTGGCGGGATCTGCAGGAGCCCGTACTCGGCGTCGGTGACCTGCCAGGCAAGATTCACGCCCTTGCCGTGGCCTCTTTGCCCAGCGGGCAGCGGGGGCTGCTGGTGGCAGCTGCGGAGGCTGCCGTGCTGTGGTCAGGGAAGGGGGATGATCTTGAGGCCTGGGATGCCGTGCTGTTGCCCTGTCATCTCGATCGGATCACGGCACTGGCCTGTGGCCCTGCAGAGGCGGCGATCGTCACGGCATCGCGGGATGGCACAGCGGCGCTGTGGAGCGAAGCTGGATCACTGATTCAGGTCCTGGAGTTGGATGGCCAGTCGTTCACCAGCCTGGCCTGGCGCCACGACCGCCAGGCCCTGGCTGCTGGCGGAGAGGAAGGGGCCTGGGTGATGTGGCCCCTCAACTCGCCGGAGGACAAGCGACCATGAGCAGTGCGACCCCATGGCCACGTGGTTGTGTTGATCACTTGCGCTTCAACGCCGACGGGCTGATCCCTGCTATCGCACAGGACTGGCTCGATGGCGCAGTGTTGATGCTGGCTTGGATGAACCGCCAATCGCTGCTGGCCACCTTCGACAGCGGACAGGTGCACTACTGGAGCCGCTCGCGCCAGCAGCTCTGGCACAAAGGCGCCACCAGCGGCCACCTTCAGCTGTTGCGGGGGTTTCGCTACGACTGTGATGCCGATTGCCTGCTACTCAGCGTGCAGCAGGTCGGTGATGTGGCCTGCCATACCGGAGCACGTGGCTGTTTTTACGAGCAGGGTGAAAGCCCGACAGACGGCGGACCGGCCGCCCTGCCTCCGCCTGCGGATGCCCTCAGCGATCGCGCTCGTCTTCGCGTGAGGGATCAGCAGGCTGAATCGGCACTGGAGCCGGTGGCGAGATTGCAGCAGGCCTTTGAATCCCTGGCCCAGCAATGGTTGCAGGCGCCAGACAGGCACGATGTGGAGCAGACCCTCGCGCTGCTGGATGCCCTGCAGGACAGCCTGGCCGCGCGCGGCATCCCCTGGCGAGACGTGCTGCTTCAGGCTCGGCAGCCCCTCTAGAATGAGAATGGTTCTCGATCTGTCCGGCGCCAGAGCCTCGGCCGCTGTGCCGCGTCCCGGTTGCTCAATCGCCCTTTACCGATGAAGCCCGTGACCCCCTTGATGGCCCGTTTAGGCGCCTTCTCCCTGGCTCTGGCTCTGGCCGCCTGCGGCGCCCCCCGCCCGGAGCCCCCTGACGCCACGGCGGGCAAGGCCTTCAAGGTGGTCACCACCTTCCTGCCGATCACTCTGTTCACCCGCGCCGTGGCGGGCGACTGCGCCACGGTCACCG
>VGQL01000095.1 GCA_016882415.1 Cyanobacteria bacterium M_DeepCast_200m_mx_001 | reverse complement strand
ACCCCCTGGCGACTGGGCAGCTGTGCGCCGTTGGCGCCGATGGCCACCAGCGGCATGCCCGCCAGCAGGGCCAGTTCGCAGCTGATCGGATCGCTGCTGAGCACCACATCGCAGCTGGCCAGCTGGGCGGCCCGCTCCAGCAGGCTGCCGCTGCGGCGCGCCTCCACGATGCGCACATCCGGCAGCTTGGCCCGCACCTGGGTGGGCAGGGCCTGCCAGCGGCTGGCGGGCCAGTCGCTGGCGTCACCGCTGGGGGCCAGCAACAGGGCGGGGCCGCCGCCGCTGGGCAGTGCGGCGGCGGCTTCCGTGAGGGCCGCCTTGGGCAGGGTGAGCCGGAAGGCGCTGGCATCGAGCTCCAGCCCCAGGGGTTTGAGGTAGGCGGCCAGGGCCTGGGCGGGCCAGCCGTCCCCGGCCGTCACGGTGCTGGTGGCGGAAAAACCGCCGCTGGCCACGCGGTTGGGGATGTGGCTCATGGAGAGCATCAGATCCACCTGCCGGCCGCGGGCCAGGTTGATGCAGGCCTGGAAGTCGGGCTCCCGCACGTTGCCCAGCAGATTGGCCCAGTCCGCCAGGGAGGGGCTGGCGTCGAAGTCAAACGGGATCAGCTTCTCCACCGCCGGCAGCAGGCTCCAGGCGGCGGCGGCGCTGGGGGCGCACGCCACCTGCACGCTGGCCTTCAGCGCCTCCGCCACCCGGGCGGCGGCCGGCAGGGTGTTCAGCTGGGCACGCAGGCCGCCCGGAACCAGAAACAGAACGCGCATGCCTGCGGGCGGATCGCCAGCTGATTGTATGGAGGGCGGTTTGTGCCGCTTCCGACCACATCCATGCATCTGCTGATCGCCTGCGCCGGCAGTGGCCGCCGCATGGGGGCCACCCGCAACAAGCTGCTGCTGCCCGTGGCGGGGCGGCCCGTGCTGGCCTGGACCCTCGACGCCGCCCTGGCCAGTCGGGCCGTCCGCTGGATTGGCATCGTGGGCCAGGCCGTCGACCGGGCCGACATCGAAGCCCTGGTGGTCGCCGCCGCCCCCGACCGGCCGGTGCAGTGGATCCAGGGGGGAGACACCCGCCAGGATTCGGTGTGCAACGGCCTGGCGGCCCTGCCGCCGGAGGCGGAGGCGGTGTTGATCCACGATGGGGCCCGCTGCCTGGTGGATCCGCAGCTGATCGACCGCTGCGCGGCGGCGGTGGCGGCCGGTGAGGCGGTGATCGCCGCCGCCCCGGTGACGGACACGATCAAACGGGTGGATGCCGCCGGCGTGATCACCGCCACCCCGGATCGCTCCGAGCTGTGGGGGGCCCAGACGCCCCAGGGCTTTGCGGTGGAGCAATTGCGGCAGGCCCATGCCCAGGCCCGCCGAGAGGGCTGGAGCGTCACCGACGACGCCTCCCTGTTTGAACGGCTCGGTTGGCCGGTGAAGGTGTTGGAGTCGTCGCCCGCCAACATCAAGATCACCACCCCTTTCGACATCACCATTGCCGAGGCGGTGTTGGCGGCCCGCTAGGGCTC
>VGQL01000094.1 GCA_016882415.1 Cyanobacteria bacterium M_DeepCast_200m_mx_001 | reverse complement strand
TGATCCAGGCTGGCGGCAACTGCTACCCGAACCGCCGCATGGCTGCCTGCCTGCGTGATGGCGAGATCGTGCTGCGTTACATCAGCTATGCCCTGCTGGCCGGCGATGCCTCCGTGCTGGATGACCGCTGCCTGAACGGCCTGAAGGAAACCTACATCGCCCTCGGCGTGCCCCTTCAATCGGCTGGTCGCGCTGTGGCCATCATGAAGGCCTCTGCCACGGCTCACATCAACGAGACGAATACTCCGGCCAACGGCGGAAGCAAGTTCCGTAAGATGGAAACCTCTAATGGTGATTGCTCCGCCCTGGTTGCTGAAGCAGCCTCCTACTTTGATCGCGTGATCGGCGCACTCGGCTGAACAATCAAGGAATCAATCCTGATCTTTAACAACACCACCCTCTTCTGTTGAGACCCACGATGAAATCTGTTGCAACCACTGTGGTGACCGCCGCTGATGCCGCCGGTCGCTTCCCCTCTCAGAATGACCTTGAGGCCGTTCAGGGCAATATCCAGCGTGCTGCTGCACGCCTGGAAGCTGCTGAAAAGCTTGCCGAAGGCTTGGACAAAGTGACCAAAGAAGCTGGTGACGCCTGCTTCAGCAAGTATCCCTACCTCAAGCAAGCTGGCGAGGCCGGCGAGAATCAGACCAAAGTCGACAAGTGCTATCGCGACCTTGGCCATTATCTCCGCCTGATCAACTACTGCTTGGTGGTCGGAGGAACCGGCCCCCTGGACGAATGGGGTATTGCTGGCGCTCGTGAGGTCTACCGCACGCTGGGCTTGCCAACTTCTGCCTACGTGGAAGCGCTGACCTTCACCCGCGACCGCGCATGCTCCCCTCGTGACATGAGCCCCCAGGCTCTGAACGAGTTCAAGTCCTACCTGGACTACGCCATCAATGCGCTCTCCTGAGCCTCATTCTTGATGCTGCCATCCGGGGGCCGAAAGGCCCCCTTTTTCATGTCTTGTTTCAGGCTCTCCATCGGCGGGTCGTGGCGGTCTAGGTTCCCCTTCCCAGCCTCAACACAGCGATTGCTTCGATGCATCACCCCCCCGATCTCGATCAACTATTTGCAGATCTTGCCCATCCCAACCCCTACATTCAAACGCGCGCTTTCTCGGCCATGGTCGAACACTGGCCAGACGAAGCAATCCCGCGTTTGATCGCGCTCCTGGATCAGCCGGATGTATCTCTGCGTCGAGCTTCTGTTCGGGGGCTTGGGGCCTTCGGTGCGCGCGCGATGCAGCCCATTGCTGAGTGCTTCAGCACCAGTAGCGATGACACGGTGAGGGCAAGTTGCATTAAAGCCTATGCCCAATTGGCTTCCAACTACGCAGGTCAAGCGTTTACTGAGCAGGCCATGGCGGTTTTGCGTGAAGCCCTTGATGATCGCTCACCTGTGGTTGCGGTCGCAGCCGTCATGGCGTTAGGTCAGGTGGGTCGCCAAGCGGTGCCTCTCTTGCTGCAGGTGAGTCGCGGTAACAATCCAGCTCAAGGAGTTGCAGCGGTCAATGCGTTGGCACAGATCGATCATCCTGATATTGAGCCAGTCTT
>VGQL01000093.1 GCA_016882415.1 Cyanobacteria bacterium M_DeepCast_200m_mx_001 | reverse complement strand
GCTGTAGCGGAAGGCGTTTTCCAGCAGGTTGGCCAGGATCTCGGCCACGGCGCTGGCATCGCCCTGCCAGGGGGGTAGGGAGGGGCCGGGCCCGTGCCAGGGCCGGCCCTGGAGCTTGGCGGTGGCGGCGGCCCGCTCCAGCAGGGGCTGAAGAATCTCGGCCAGCGGTTGGGGCGTGTCCCCCTGCAGGCCGGGGGGCAGCAGCAGCGGTGTGGTGCCGCCGCTGGCGCTCAGGCTCGGAGTCGCGCCCCCTTGATCGATCGCTTCGATCGCATCGAGATAGCGGTTGATCTGGCCCTGCTCGTGCAGCAGGTTGTCCACCAGGCTGAGGTTGGCCTCATCGCCATCGAGCCGGCGCCGTAGCAGTTGGCCGAAGGTGCGCAGCGCCGCCAGCGGATTGCGCAGCTGATGCACCAGCAGGCGCAGTTGGTCTTCCCGTCGTGCGAGTTCGCGGCCCAGCTGCTGTTGATCCATGTCCAGCCGCAGCGCTTCGGTGAGGCAGCGGGCGGTGGCTTCGAGGCGCGCCTCGAGGGCGGGGGGCCAGGGCAGCTGGTCGGCATCCACCCGCAGGGCCCCCAGCAGCAGCGAGCCGTCCCGCAGCGCCAGCCACCGCCGCGTGTTGGATTCCGCATCAGCGGGGTCGTCAGCGCCGTCGCTGCCGTTGGCGCGGAGGGCCAGCGCGGCCGGCCAGTGGCCGATGGCCATCAGGGTGGGGCGGCCGTTGTCGCCTGGCAGGGCGGCATACACCACCAGGGCCCGCAGATCGGGACGATCCGTGAATTGGGCGAGCTGCTGGTCGAGCAGGGCCAGAAACCGCTTGGAGACTTGCATCTGAGCGGTGGCTGGGGAGGGCCTGAACCGGGGATGTGCCAGAACCTGGCGCATCCCATGCGCCAAATCCGGGAAAAAGTCTTAAGATTCCGGTATCGACCAATACCTCGCAGTCCGGGAGCGGGCGGCGCGGCATCGAGCCGGAAGCCCCGGTTGCGGATTACTGCAAACGAGGCTACAGCAGAGGCAGTTGCGTCCTCTGCTGGTTCCGAGTCTGGTGTCGTGGCACCGGCCCTCCCGGTTGGCAGATGTTTGGGCGTTGCCGAGGCCAGCGGCGCGTGTCTGCGGGCTTCTCATCGTTCGTCCTCTTCCCACCCTCCGGGTTCCGTCCATGTCCAAGAAGCGCAAACGCGTCAGCCGCCGGCGTCTCGCCGGTCAGCGGGTGCTGGCCCACGTCGCCACCCACAACCTCGAAACCGGTGAGCACAAGCCCGTTACCGCCGCCCGTCGGTTCATTGCCGAGGGCAGCATTGTGCCGCCGGCGATCCTGAACGTCCGTCGCAACGAGCACACCACCGATCGTTTCTTCTGGGGCGAAAAGGGTCTGTTCAGCGCCCAGTACGCCGAGGAAAATCACTTCCTGTTCCCCTCCCTGCGCGCCATCGTGGATCGCATCGGTGAGGACACCCTGTTCGCCGGTCTGGAGGCCATGGCCGCCGACGACTGGGAGGAAATGGAAGAGTACGAATACGCCTTCGTCTGAACCCACGGACGAACGACGGTTTCCGG
>VGQL01000092.1 GCA_016882415.1 Cyanobacteria bacterium M_DeepCast_200m_mx_001 | reverse complement strand
TAGAGGTGTTTGGGCCGGCCGCTCACCTCACAGCCCTCGAGGCCCGCGGCCACCAGCCGCTCCCGCAGCAGTCCGGCGGTGACCCCGAGCCGCTCCTCCCGTTCGGAGCGCTTGGTGGACACCTGCTGCTGGATTTCGCGGAAGGCGTCGGGCTCGAGGGTCTTGAAAGCCAAATCCTCCAGCTCCCACTTGAGCCGGCCAATGCCGAGCCGGTTGGCCAGGGGGCCGTAGATCTCCCGGGTTTCGCGGGCGATGCGCTGCTGCTTCTCGGCCTTCAGGGCGCCGAGGGTGCGCATGTTGTGCAGCCGGTCCGCCAGCTTCACCAGCACCACCCGGATGTCACTGGCCATGGCCAGAAACATGCGGCGCAGGTTTTCCGCCTGGGCTTCGGTTTTGTTGGTGAAGTGGATGCCGCCGAGCTTGGTGACCCCCTCCACCAGCCCCCGCACCTCCGCGCCGAAGTGCTGCTCAATCTCCTCGGGGGTGACCTCCGTGTCCTCCACCACGTCGTGGAGGAAGCCGGCGGCGATCACGCTGGCGCTGGCGCCGATGTCCCGCAGCAGATCGGCCACCGCCACCGGATGGCAGATGTAGGGCTCACCGCTGGCCCGCACCTGGCCGTCATGGAGCTGGAAGGCGAAATGGAACGCTGCCGCCAGCAGCCCCTCGGTGTCGGTGGGGCAGCTGTCGCCGGCCCCGGGGGGCACATGTTCGATGCAGCGCCGCAGCCAGTCGGGCAGCGGGATGCCGTAGTCGTCGGGGCCGTGGATGGCCTGCGGGCCGAGCAGGGGGCCGGCCGACACCGTTGCCGCCGCCCCGGAGGCAGCCGCGTCAGCCGTGTCGGGCACCGCCTGCAGCATGGCGCGCAGCAATTAGGCCCATCGTATGCAGCGGCTCAACACAAACCGCCCCCCGGTGTGCAACCCGAGTCGATTCCGCTGTCAGCCTGAGCGCCATTCGGGTTGCCTCCGCCGGCCATGACCCCAGCACGCCGCAGCGGGCCGGTGCTGCACCTGCAGCAGCTCACCGTGCGCTACCCGGGGGCTGAGCGCAACACCCTCGATGGCCTCAACCTGCGGCTGCAGGCTGGGGAACGGCTGGCGCTGGTGGGGCCCTCGGGCTGCGGCAAGAGCACCGTGGCCCGGGCCGTGCTGCAACTGCTGCCCCAGGGGAGCCACTGCGGCGGGGCGCTGGAGCTCTGCGGCCAGGATCCGCGCCGGCTGAGGCGGGGTGCCCTGAGGCAGCTGCGGGGGGAGGCGGTGGGCCTGGTATTCCAGGACCCGATGACGCGGCTCAACCCGCTGCTCAGCATCGGCGAACACCTGGCCGACACCCTGGCGGAGCACCGGCCGGCCTGGAGGCGCCATCAGGTGCGGTTGCGGGCCGAGATGCTGCTGGAACGGGTGGGCATCCGCGCCGACCGCTTCGGCAGCTACCCCCATGAGTTCAGCGGTGGCATGCGCCAGCGGCTGGCCATCGCCCTGGCCATGGCGCTGGAGCCGGCCCTGGTGATCGCCGATGAACCCACCACCAGCCTGGATGTGGCGGTGGCGGGGCAGGTGATGGC
>VGQL01000091.1 GCA_016882415.1 Cyanobacteria bacterium M_DeepCast_200m_mx_001 | reverse complement strand
CCAGGTGACCGAAGTGGGCCGAAAAGATCTTCCGGCTGACCTCTTCGAGATCACTGGTGTGGCTGTCGAAGTCGTGAGCGTTGGCGTGGAGGTTCCAAACCCACGTGGTGGTTTTGGGACCTTTGGCAAGGCTGCGATCGAAATGGCCGGGCTTACCGAACAGTTCGAAGGTGGCCGGGTTGTTCACCCGGTCGACCTGGGCCTTGGCCTTCCCACGCTCTGGTGGGCTGATGGTCATCGAGACGTTCCTCGAGGGACGGGGTCGAGGTGGAGGTCCACCCTGCTGGCACCGCGAGCGGCGAACCGCACGGGGCAACCAGTGGAGCCACGGAGGCGAGGGGCCAAGGCCGAAGCCAGGGCCGAACGCACCCATGGGCGCCAGTCACAGGGCGTTCAGCCGAAGCCGAAACCCCCTGCCATGACTGGAGCTTGGGCCCCAAGGAGGGGACCGCTGGCGGAAGTATAAAAGCGGAATCCGAGCCCTCTGGGCCTGCAGTTACAAAGGTTCAATCCGAGACCGGGCCAGTCAGGGACTGAGCTCTCAAGGCAGCAAGCAGTCAGCGAAAAAACACGAATTTCGGCGGGTTGTTTAAGACATTCGCGCAAATTTGCAGGGCTTTTCTATTGCAATTACCCACATGCCTGCCGCCGCCTGGCCATCGCGCGGCAGAATGGCTCGAGCAGTGTTCCGCTCAGGTCATCGGGGGGATCGGCATGGTCACGGCAGCCAGGTGGGGCCTGAGGCGGGCCCTGGTGGCCGTGGTGCTGTCGCTGATCCTGTTGGCCACCACCGCCTGCGGCAGGCAGGGTGGCGGCGCAGCCCCCGCGGCCCAAGCAGCCCTCGCCGGCCAGGCCAACAGCATCCAGGCCCCCAGCGGCGCCCTGCAGGAGGTGGCCCCGCCTGGGGCGGTGCAACAGCTCAACACCAACCTCAACGAACGAGCCCCGCGCCTGGAGGTGCTGGCCCCCGCGGACAACAGCGTGTTGCCGGAGGGCCCCTGGACCCTCAAGCTCAAGCTGCAGGACTGGCCCATCGCCGATGCGGGCCCGCTCGGCCTCGGCCCCCATGTGGTGGTGCAGCTCGATGATGCCGCCCCGATCCGGCTCACCAGCCCAGAGGCCCTGGCCGCCGTGCCCATGCCCGAGCTGCGGCCGGGCAGCCACCGGGTCACCGTGTATGCGGCCCGCCCCTGGGGTGAGGCGGTGAAGGCACCGGGGGCCTCCAGCCAGGTGCGGCTGCACCGGGTGAGCCGCAATGGGGCCGCCCTGCCGGCCCCGGGCAGCCCCCAGCTGATCAGCGTGGGCCCGGAGGGTCAGGTGGCCGGGGAACCGGTGCTGCTGGACTGGCTGCTGCTGGATGCCCCCCTGCAGCACCTGCGCGGCGATGACGCCCAATGGCGGCTGCGCATCAGCGTGAATGGCGACAGCTTCCTGGTGGACCGCCAGACCCCCCTGTGGCTCAAGGGCTTCAAACGGGGCAGCAACGCCCTGCAGCTGGAACTGCTGGATGGCCGGGGCGACCCCCTCAATCCCCCGTTCAACAGCCTGGTGCGCGAGGTGGTGATCGATGGCGGCACCCGGCCCGCCTGGCTCAAACCCAGCCTCAACGCCGAGGAGCTGGCCCGGCTCAGCGGCGAAGCCCCACCGGAACCAGCACCC
>VGQL01000090.1 GCA_016882415.1 Cyanobacteria bacterium M_DeepCast_200m_mx_001 | reverse complement strand
GCTACGAGCAGTTCGGCCAGTACTGGAACCAGGCCGGTGGAGGCGGTGGCGCCGGCGTGGATGTGGACTTCGGCCGCTACGGCAACTTCGACGACTTCATCAACGACCTGCTGGGCCGTTTCGGTGGCCCCGGCGGCGCTGGGTTTGCCGGCGCCCCAGGGGGCTTTGGCGGTGGGTTCGGGGGTGGCTTCCCCGGCGGATTCAGCGGTGGTGGTTTTGGCAGCGGCTTTGGCCCGGGCGGCTTCGCCGGCCCCGGCGCCGGCCGGGCGGCAGCGGTGAACCTGGATGCTGAGGCCAGCATCAGCCTTACCTTTTCGGAGGCCTTCCGCGGCTGCGAGCGCACCCTGGCGGTGAATGATGAGCGGGTGCAGGTGCGCATCCCCGCCGGCGTCAAGCCCGGCAGCCGCCTGCGGCTCAAGGGCAAGGGCAACCTGCAGCCCGGCACCGGCCGCCGCGGCGACCTCTACCTCAACCTGCAACTCCAAAACCACCCGGTGTGGAGCCTGGATGGCGATCAGCTCAAGGCGGAGCTGCCCCTCAGCCTCGACGAGCTCGCCCTTGGCGGCGACGTGCGCGTGGCCACCCCCGATGGTGAGGCCACGGTGACCGTGCCCCCCGGCATGGCGGTGGGGCGCAGTCTGCGGCTCAAGGGCAAGGGCTGGCCCCTGGCCAACGGCCGCGGCGATCTGCTGCTGAGCCTCAGCCTCAAGCAGCCCGCCAGCTACAGCGACCAGGAACGGCAGCTGCTGGAGCAGCTGCGGGCCGCCCGCTCCAGCGATCCCCGCGCCGACTGGATCAGCTCTGCGCGGCTGTGACGCCCCCTGATGGACTCGAACCATCGACCGGCTGCTTAGAAGGCAATTGGTAAACCAAGTGATGAAGAGGCTTTTGAGTGTTTTGTCGACGAAAAGGCGCAGAATAAGGCGCAGAATTTCCGTTGCTTGTCGTGGCTTAATTCGCGAAAAAGTCCTTCCGGGCTGCCATCTCGGCTGATGGAGTCTGTGCGTCGTTAGCTCCTCATAGAAGAATGCAAGCTCGGGGGGTATTCCCCCTGTTTCCGGGAGCGGCGCAGGGTGCCTCGGAAATTTTTCAGGTTCTGGGAAATCCCCTTCCTCAGGCCCTGCTGTCTTGATCAGCCACCAGCAGCAGGCCACCCATGATCGCCAGGTTCTTGAACAGCTGAATCCGCTCCATCTTGTCGGCCACGTCGCCGTGGAACAGCAGGGTGGTGGGCACGAGGAACAACAGCAGCAGCACGGCTCCGAGTCGGGCCTTCCAGCCGCTGATCACCAGGGCCGAGCCCACCGCCATCAGGGCCATGGCTGCCACCAGCAGCACGGGCCCCAGCGGCAGCCCCTTAGCGGCAATGGCGCCGGTCACCCCGGCAAAGCCCGTCAGCTTTCCGACCACGGCATGAATGAATACCCCGGGCGACGCGGTTCAGCAACGAGGGCTGGTGGTTGTGCTGGCTCATGGGGCGGCTTGCAGGACGACAGGACGGCGCGCGTTCGTGGCGATGCAAACGCAGAGGGCTATTGCTCCCCCGCTGCGTGGTTTGCCAAGAAGGAGCTGATCATCGACTCCATGCCTTTCTGGGTGCGGCCATGGGGCCGCAGGCCCTGCTCGGCCCAGACGCGATCGAGCTCCTGGCGCAGCCCCTCGGGAATCCAGCAGGACAGCACGACCTTGCCT
>VGQL01000089.1 GCA_016882415.1 Cyanobacteria bacterium M_DeepCast_200m_mx_001 | reverse complement strand
GGCCACCCGCCGGCGCCAGGCGCCCACAAAAAAGCCGGCCCCTGGGGGCCGGCTTGAGGGAAGCAGGGGTGTGCCGCCGCAGCGACCCACCGCAGCGATCACTTGAGGGTGACCTTGCCGCCGGCCTCTTCGATGGCCTTCTTCATGGCCTCGGCATCAGCCTTGGAAACACCTTCCTTGACGGCGCAAGGGGCGCTTTCCACCAGGGTCTTGGCTTCGCCCAGGCCGAGGCCGGTGGCTTCGCGGACGGCCTTGAGGACCTTGATCTTGGCGGCAGCATCGAAGCTGTCGAGCATGACGTCGAATTCGGTCTTCTCTTCGGCGGCTTCAGCAGCACCACCGCCAGCGGCGGGGGCGGCCATCACCACGCCGGCGGAAGCGGCGGCGGACACACCGAAGGCCTCTTCGATCTGCTTGACAAGCTCAGAGGCTTCCAGCAGCGAGAGAGTCTTCAGGGACTCGAGGATTTTGTCGGTAGTAGCAGACATGGTTGGGAATCAGCAACAGATCTGTGGGAACAGTCGGAGCGGAGAGCTCAGCAGAACAGGCCTCAGGAGGCGCTGCCCTCGCCGTCGGCGTGCTGCTTGAGCGCCCGGGCAAGACCGGAGGGAACTTCGTTGATGCCCACCGCCAGCTTGGTGGCCACGGCGTTGATCGCACCGGCGATCTGGGCCATGAGCACCTCCTTGGAGGGCAGATCCCCGATGGCCTTGATGTCGGATTGGGAGAGGAGTTTGCCTTCGAAAAGGCCACCCTTCACGTCCGACTTCTTCGTGTCCTTCTGGAAGGACTGAACGGCCTTCACCGCACCACCCACGTCGCCCTTGACGAGCACGAAGGCGTTGGTACCGGTGAGCAGGGAATCGAGTTCCGACCAAGCGCTGTTCCCATCAATGGCACGGCGCATCAAGGTGTTTTTGGTCACCTTGCAAATGCCGTTGCTGCCCTGCAGACGGGTCCGCAGATCAGACATCTCCTTGATGGACAGGCCCTTGTAATCAAGAACCAGCGCCATTTCGGCCTCACCGAGGAGCTGCTTGAGCTCTTCGACGATCTGTTGCTTGTTCTCCAGCGTGCGGCCCATGGGAAACGGAACGGATCGGGGGAACAAGCCGGGTACGCAGCCCTGGTGATCGGGGAAAACCCCTGTCACCCGAGGGCTGCGGCTTCACATCCCCCGGCGAACCGCCGGGACAAGCTTCAGTCGCGTGCACCTCGGCAGGATTTACAACGGGCAGAGGTCCGTGGAAACGGATCTGCCATCGACCTGCTGTCTTGGGTAGGGCGCGTGCCCTTCTGGCGTTAGCCAGCTGCTCACCCTACAGCAGGGCCTGACGGGCCCACAAAAAAGCCCCCGCCGGGGCGGGGGCTGGAGAGCTGCGCAGGGCTGCGAGGAGGAATCAGGCCTCCTGCTTGATGTCCTGCAGGGCGGTGACATCCACTTGCACCGAAGGGCCCATGGTGGAGGTGATGTACAGGCTCTTCCAGTAACGCCCCTTGGCACCGCTGGGCTTGTTGCGGTCGATGGTTTCCTGCAGGGCCTTGAGGTTGTCCAGCAGCTTGGCGGCATCAAAGCTGGCCTTGCCGAAGCGCACGTGCACGATGCCGGTGCGGTCGGCGCGGAATTCCAGTTTGCCGGCCTTGAATTCGTTGATGGCCGAGGCCAGGTCGGTGGTGACGGTGCCGGCCTTGGGGTTGG
>VGQL01000088.1 GCA_016882415.1 Cyanobacteria bacterium M_DeepCast_200m_mx_001 | reverse complement strand
GCGGTGGGCGATCTGGCCCAGCAATTGCAGGCCGGCGCCGGCCGCCCGGCCGACCTGGCCCTGGTGTTCTGCTCCACCGCCTACGCCACCGACCTGCAACGGCTGCTGCCGCTGCTGCGGCAGGCGATCCCCAGCCAGCGCTGGATCGGCTGCGCCGGTGGTGGCGTGGTGGGCACCGGCGCCGACGGCCAACCCCACGAGTTGGAACAGCAACCGGGCATCAGCGTCAGCCTGCTGTGGCTGCCCGGAGCCCAGCTGCAGCTGTTCCAGGTGCAGGGGGATGACCTCCCGGACCTCGATGGCCCCAGCCAGGCCTGGGCCGATTGGGTGGGGGGCAACCCCGAGGGGGTGCACTCGATGCTGCTGTTCATCGACCCGGGCTGCCCCGCCATCAACGACCTGATCAGCGGCCTGGATTACGCCTACCCCGATGCCGCCAAGGTGGGGGGCATCGCCGGCCAGCACAACGCCAGCCACGGCTCGCTGCTGGTGGACAACCAGGTGGTGGGTGGGGCGGTGGGTTGCCTGATCAGCGGCAGCTGGCGCATTGATCCGGTGGTGGCCCAGGGCTGCAAGCCGATCGGCCCGGTGTTTGAGGTGGAGCAGGCGGAGCGCAATGTGGTGCAGCGGCTCAGCAGCGCCGACCAGCAGGGCACACCGGTGGCCTGCCTGCAGGGCATCCTCGAGGGCCTCGAGCCCCGGGAGCGGGAGCTGGTGCGCCACTCCCTGTTCCTGGGGGTGGCCAAAAACAGCTTCCAGCTCGGCGGCGACGACGACCCACCAGCCTTCCTGGTGCGCAACCTGATCGGCGTTGATCCCCGCACCGGCTCGGTGGCGGTGGGGGAGCGGCTACGGGTGGGCCAACGGGTGCAGTTCCAGTTGCGGGATGCCGACGCCTCCCGCCAGGAGCAACGCCAACTGCTTAGCCAGCAGCGCCGGCGGCAAGCGCAACCGCTGGCGGCCCTGCTGTTCGCCTGCCTCGGGCGGGGCGAAGGCCTCTACGGCAAACCCGATGGCGACGTGCAGGCCTGCCGGGAGCAGTTCGCCGCGGTGCCGGTGGCCGGCGCCTTCTGCAACGGCGAAATCGGCCCGGTGGCGGGGGTCACACACCTGCATGGCTACACCGCCAGCTGGGGGTTCCTGGTGCCCAACCCCGGCGGCACCGGCGGCGACAACGGCTGAACTCGCCATGGTGCGCCAGCACGTCAACCCCCTGAGCCGGTTCTTCCAGCAGCCGCTGCCGTTGCCGCCGCCGGCGGAGCTGTTTGCCGTGCCTGGGCAGCCCCTGCATCTCGACATCGGCTGCGCCCGCGGCCGCTTCCTGCTCGCCCTGGCGGCACGGGAGCCCCAGCGCAACCACCTGGGCGTCGAGATCCGCCGTGCCCTGGTGAGTGCGGCGGAGGCCGATCGCCAACGGCAACAGCTCACCAACCTGCACGTTCTCTTCTGCAACGCCAACGTCAGCCTCGAGGGCTGGCTGGCGGAGCTGCCGGCGGGCCTGCTGGATCTGGTGTCGATCCAGTTTCCCGATCCCTGGTTCAAGAAAAAGCACCACAAGCGGCGGGTGCTGCAGCCGGCCCTGCTGCTCGCCATCGCCGCGGCCCTGGCCCCGGGCAAACGGCTGTTTGTGCAGAGCGATGTGTTGGCGGTGATCGAGCCGATGCTGGCGGTGATCGAGGCCAGCGGCTGCTTCACGGCCGACCACCCGGCCGCCGGGGCCG
>VGQL01000087.1 GCA_016882415.1 Cyanobacteria bacterium M_DeepCast_200m_mx_001 | reverse complement strand
GCTCTCTCTACCTCGAGGAAACCAGGGGCGACGTCATTTCAACCTTTGCAGTCATGGGCGAAGGCCTCTCCCTTGGCTTGGGGCTCACGATCTCCAATACCCTTGAAGAGCAATCAACCACTTGGCACTGGGACTCAGCGTCCATCTCCCGGAGATACGGCTCAGACCGTCAACTCATACGGGAATAGGTAACGACTAGCCCTTCCTGAATTCCCGCAAGACCCCGACATCCTGCTCCGGATCGATGCTGAGATCCGTCAAAACCAGTGCCTTGCCAATCGTGTTAATGGCGCACTCAATGGCAGCTAAGGACTCGGCGTCGGCCGCACTCTTGCGGCCAGCGCGAATGACCTCTGGGGTGACAAACGCAGCAGCCTCGTTGAGCTGAGCCGCAATCTGAGCCAATTGCTCATCCATCGTCGAGGGTGGAGCGCACGGGACCTCCCCCGTTGCGTTGCCTCTGTCATGGCACCGGTGGGGTGCGGACAGCAAGCTGCTGCACCCCATTTCCTGGGATGGAACGGTCTTTTGTGGTGTTGCAAGCGTTGACCCGTCGACTACTGGGGCAACCCCTGCTCCGGAGTGCGGCGGAGAGCGAGACGCTCCGCGCTGGCGGGCCATGTCACTGGTTGAGCCCTGGCAGCTGCCGGCGAAGCTGTGGGCGGGACCCTTCAAGTGGTGCTACGATTCCTGTAACAATTCGAAACAACCATGTCTGATTCGTCCTCGCGCTTCGGCTTTGTCGCATTTGCTGAAACCTGGAATGGCCGACTGGCCATGCTCGGCTTCGTGATCGGCTTGGGAACAGAGCTGCTCACTGGTCAGGGTGTGCTCCAGCAAATCGGTCTCGGTTGATAGCCATGGAAACGGACTACACCGCCGCCATTACTGCCGTTGTCGCCCTTGTGGTGGTGCTCACTGGCATGACCGTTTACGTTCTCAGCCGCCCCAGCGATCTAGCTCCCACCAGAGGGAAGTAGGAGCAGCTCGTGCCTCCGCTTAACCCTGTACTGGGTCCAGCGCGTGCCGCCATCTGCATGTCAGTCCCGCGCGGCGAATTGATCCTTCAGAAACGACTTTTGCGTCACAGCCATCGCTACGTAGCCCCATGAGCAACACCCCCAACAACAATCAGTAGTTCCAAAACCGCGCCGAGCACATGATTCATCTGAAACAGCTCAAGCGGATTGAGCTCTTTAACGGCCGCGCCGCCATGCTCGGGATTGTGACCGGCATCGTTGTTGAAGGCCTCACCGGCTTTGGCATCGCCCACCAGATCGGCCTCGGCACGTTGGTGGATGGCTACGCCGCATGCCGTACGCAATTTCTGCCCTTCTGCTTCTAAGGCCCTACTCTGCACATTCCGTCACTCTCTCGAAAACATCAAGGGTTTTTTTGATGGTAATCGCCGTCAGCACAGTGCCTTGACCGGAATCCTCTAAGTATTTGACTATCTGTTCATCTGACTGCTGTGGGTGCTGAGCTCGATAGGCGCCAAGCTCCGCTCCGTGCCATTTGAATGAGGGACTGCCATCACTAGGGAGAACCGCACTCAAATGCCTCGGGCACGGCTGGGGGAGGGGGTGACCTGAGCCGTTGATGAACTCAAAGGCTTCCACCCAAAGCCAGCCTGAATGTCAAGGCCAGGATTGAAAATTGATCTTGAGCTCTTGCTGCATAGGCAGCAGCGACGGCCCCATGCTGCTGAGACCCGTCCGCACCGAGCAGCGGCCCGCGGGCGTGATGTCTTCCTCTTGGATGCCGAGGCTGAGGATGCGGCTGACAAGCTGCTCAGTATCAATCCCTTCAGCTTCGGCAAAGG
>VGQL01000086.1 GCA_016882415.1 Cyanobacteria bacterium M_DeepCast_200m_mx_001 | reverse complement strand
CCTCGCGGCCTAACCGCCTGGCCGCCTGATCGGGCCGGGGCCGTAGCGTCAACCCATGCCTGAGCGCAGCCCCACCAGCCCCGTGAGCGAGCACTTCGATGTGATCGTGGTGGGGGGCGGCCATGCGGGCTGCGAAGCGGCACTCACGGCGGCGCGGCTGGGCTGCTCCACGGCCCTCTTTTCCCTCAACCTCGACCGCATCGCCTGGCAGCCCTGCAACCCGGCGGTGGGGGGTCCGGCCAAGAGCCAGCTGGTGCATGAGGTGGACGCCCTCGGCGGGGTGATCGGCCGCCTGGCGGACGCCACCGCCCTGCAGAAACGGGTGCTCAACGCCAGCCGCGGCCCGGCGGTGTGGGCCCTGCGCGCCCAGACCGACAAACGCCAGTACGCCCGGCAGATGCTGCAGCTGCTGCAGCACACCCCCAACCTGGCCCTGCGGGAGGCGATGGTGACCGGGCTGGAGGTGGAGGACGGGCGCGTCCAGGGCGTGTGCACCTACTTCGGCAGCCGCTACGGGGCCGGCGCCGTGATCCTCACCGCCGGCACCTTCCTCGGGGGCCAGATCTGGGTGGGCAACCAATCGATGGCCGCCGGCCGCGCCGGCGAGCAGGCGGCGGAGGGGCTCACCGAAGCGCTGCAGGCGCTCGGCTTCCAGATGGGGCGCCTGAAAACCGGCACCCCGGCCCGGGTGGATCGCCGCAGCATCGCCCTCGACCGCCTCGAGGAGCAGCCCAGCGACGCCCACGACCGCTACTTCTCCTTCGACCCCAGCAGCTGGGTGAGCGGCGAGCCGATGAGCTGCCACATCACCCGCACCACCGCAGCCACCCACCAGCTGATCCGCGACAACCTGCACCTCACGCCGATCTACGGCGGCTTCATCGACAGCAAGGGCCCGCGCTACTGCCCCTCGATCGAAGACAAGATCGTGCGCTTCGCCGACAAGGACTCCCACCAGATCTTCCTGGAGCCGGAGGGACGCGACACCCCCGAGGTCTATGTGCAGGGGTTCTCCACGGGGCTGCCGGAGCGGCTGCAGCTGGAGCTGCTGCGCACCCTGCCGGGCCTGGAGCAGTGCGTGATGCTGCGGCCCGCCTATGCGGTGGATTACGACTACCTGCCCGCCACCCAGCTCAAGGCCTCCCTAGAAACCAAGCGGGTGGAGGGGCTCTATTCCGCCGGCCAGCTCAACGGCACCACCGGCTATGAGGAGGCCGCCGCCCAGGGGCTGGTGGCGGGGCTGAACGCGGTGCGCCAGCTGCGGAGCCAGCCGCCGGTGCATTTCCCGCGGGAGGGCAGCTACATCGGCACGATGATCGACGACTTGATCACCAAGGACCTGCGGGAGCCCTACCGGGTGCTCACCAGCCGCAGCGAGTACCGCCTGGTGCTGCGGGGCGACAACGCCGACCGGCGCCTCACCCCCCTGGGGCGGGAGCTGGGGCTGATCGACGACCGCCGCTGGCAGCTCTACCAACGCAAGCAGGAGGCGATTGCCGAGGAGAAGCAGCGGCTGGAGACGGTGCGGCTCAAGGTGAGCGACCCGGCGGCGGCGGCGGTGGAGGCCCAGACGGGTGCCCCCATCAAGGGCTCGATCACCCTGGCGGACCTGCTGCGCCGCCCCGGCTTCCACAGCAGCGATCTGGTGCGCCACGGCCTGGCCTCGGCGGAGCTGCCCCAGGACGTGCGCGAGGGGGCCGAGATCGACATCAAATACAGCGGCTACCTGTCGCGGCAGCAGCAGCAGATCGACCAGGTGAAACAACAGGAGCAGCGGCCCATCCCCACGGGCATCGACTACGCCGCCATCGGCACCCTCTCCCGGGAGGCCCGCGAAAAGCTGGCCGCCATTCAGCCCCACACCCTGGGGCAGGCGTCACGGGTGCCGGGCGTCAGCCC
>VGQL01000085.1 GCA_016882415.1 Cyanobacteria bacterium M_DeepCast_200m_mx_001 | reverse complement strand
CACAAACCCCTCCCGGTCGCGCTGGGGCAGCAGGCCCTGCCCCACCACCAGTTCGGTGGGGTCGCTGGGGCTGAAGGCCACCAGGGTGACGCGGTTGCCCTCCTGCTTCAGCCGCAGCCGGTGGCTGCTGCCCAGGTCGCTGTCGCCCACCCGCAGCGAATAGCCGTTGCTGTCGATGTAGCGGCTGCAGATGCCGCTGAAATCGAAGCGGTTGAGGGCCGGGTCGATCAGGCCGTCCGGCCGTTCCTGCCAGCAGCGGGGTTCGGGCCGGATCTGCTCCAGCACCAGCAGCTTCCAATCGCTGCGGCCCACCGGTTGGGCCAGCACCGCGAAGCGGCTCTGATCCAGGGGCAGGCTGTTGAACAGGCTGGCGGCCCGGCTGCCCCCCTGGATCGCCAGGCCGGCGGTCCCCGCCAGGGCCAGGCCTGCCCCCAGCCATGGGAGGTAGGTTCGCTGCATGCTGATCTCTCCTGCGCTGCCCATCCGACGCGTGTTGTACCGGATCCGCCGCGGGGAGCCCAGTGCCTGACGGGCCAGTGGTGGTGGCGGCCGCCTGTGATGGCGCCTGCAGCGGCAATCCGGGCCCCGGGGGCTGGGGGTGCCTGCTGCGTTTTGCCGATGGCCGCGTGCAGGAGTGGGGTGGGGCTGATCCCGCCACCACCAACAACCGCATGGAGCTCACCGCGGCCCTCACCCTGCTGCAGCAGCTGCAGACCCTGCCGCGGCACCCGGATCTGGCGATCCGCACCGATTCCAAATATCTGATTGATGGCTTCAGCCGCTGGATCAACGGCTGGAAACGCAAGGGCTGGCGCACCGCCTCCGGCTCCCCGGTGCTCAATCGCGATCTCTGGGAGGCCCTGGATGCGGCCCGCATCCCCAACCTGCCCTTGGTGTATGTGAAGGGCCACAGCGGCGACCCCGACAACGACCGCTGTGACGTGATCGCCGTGGCCTTCTCCAAGGGCCAGCAACCCCAGCTGGCCCAGGGTGAGCTGCCCGCCACCCCGATGGCGCCGCCCCCCGGGCAGGAGCCGGCCCCGAAGCCGCTGCTGCAGCTGCTCAGCCGCCTGGAGCTGGCGGATCGGCTGGCGGCCGGGGGCTATGGCCTCAGCCTGATCGAGCTGGCCCAGCTGGTGGAGTTGCCCCTGGCCAGCCTGGAGCAACGCAGCGGCGCCTGGCGTTGGCGTGATTGGTCGGTGCTGCCCAGCGGCGAGGGGCGCTGGCGGTTGGAGCGCGAGGCGCCAGGATCGGTGCAGCGCGAGGGTGGGGGCGATGGCTGATGTCGGCAGTGGCGGTCTCTACCGCCGCCTGGTGGGTCCACTGCTCAGCCGCGATGAGGGGGCCGATGCGGAACAGCTCAGCCAGCTGACCCTGCAGGCCCTGGCGCAGGTGTCGCTGCGCCGCCACTGGCCCCTGGTGAACACCACCCTGGCGGGCCTGGCGGCGGAGCTGCAACGGCCCGATCTGCGGCTGGAGCAAACGCTGTTTGGCTGCCGCTTCCAGAACCCCGTGGGCCTGGCGGCGGGCTTTGACAAGAACGCCGTGGCCGCCGGCATCTGGCATCTGTTTGGCTTCGGTTTTGCCGAGCTGGGCACGATCACCTGGCATGCCCAGCCGGGCAACCCCAAGCCACGGTTGTTCCGCCTGGCGGCGGAGCGGGCGGCCCTCAACCGCATGGGCTTCAACAACGGCGGGGCCCAGGCGGCGCTGCGCACCCTGGAGCGCCAGCAGCTGCCGGCGGCCGGCCAGCGCCCGGCGGTGCTGGGCATCAACCTGGGCAAGTCGAAGCTGACGCCGCTGGAGCTGGCGCCCGACGACTACGCCTCCTCCCTGGAGCTGCTGGCGCCCCTGGCGGACTACGCCGTGATCAACGTGAGCTCCCCCAACACCCCCGGCCTGCGGGAGCTGCAGGAGGAGGCGCAGCTGCGCCGGCTGGTGGAGCGGCTGCGGCGGCTGCAGGGCTGCCCGCCGCTGCTGGTGAAGATCGC
>VGQL01000084.1 GCA_016882415.1 Cyanobacteria bacterium M_DeepCast_200m_mx_001 | reverse complement strand
CAAGCCGGTGGCCAAGGCGCGCCCCGCCGCGAAGACCGCAGCCCGGAATCCGTTGCGGAAAACCACGGCCAAGCCCCGCAGCTCCGGTTCCTCGGTGGCCAAGCGCATGGCCAAGGCGGTGAGCCGTCTGAGCGCCAGCTCCGCTGCGGCAGCATCGGTGCCCGGCACCAACGGCTCCGGCAGCCTCACCGTGGTGCGCTGAGCGCTCGAGCCAGGGTTGGTGGGGCCTCGTTACCAGAGGCTGCACTGACCCTGCTGGCGCAGCAGGTGGTCCGCCAGCACCAGGGCCACCATGGCCTCCACCATCGGCACGGCCCTTGGCAACACGCAGGGGTCGTGCCGGCCTTTGGCTTCGAGGGTGGTGGCTTCCCCACGGGCATTGATGGTTTGCTGGGCCTTGCGGATCGTGGCCGTGGGTTTGAACCCCACCCGAATCAGGATCGGTTCGCCATTGCTGATGCCCCCCTGGATGCCGCCGGAATTGTTGGTGGCCGTGTGCAGGGAGCCATCGCCGGTCGGCAGGAAGGCGTCGTTGTGTTCGCTGCCCTTGAGCAGCGTGCCGCCGAACCCCGAGCCGATCTCAAAGCCCTTGGTGGCCGGTAGCGACATCAGCGCCTTGGCCAGGTCGGCCTCCAGCTTGTCGAACACCGGCATGCCCAGCCCCACCGGCGCCTGACGCACCACGCAGCTGATCACACCACCGCAGGAGTCGCCGTCGCGGCCGATCGCCTCGATCCGCTCGATCATCCGCTCGGCCATGGCGGCATCGGGGCACCGCACGATGTTGCTCTCCACCGCCGGCAGGGTCACCTGGGCCGGATCCACCTGCGCTTCGAGGGTGTGGATGCGCTGCACCCAGGCGATCACCTCGGTGCCATGGGCCTTGGCCAGCAGCTGTTTGGCGATCGCTCCGGCGGCCACCCGGCCGATGGTTTCGCGGGCGGAGGCGCGGCCGCCGCCGCTGCGGGCCTGGATGCCGTATTTGGCCTGGTAGGTGGCGTCGGCGTGGGAGGGGCGGAAGGCCACCTCCATCTCCTTGTAGTCCTGCGGGCGTTGGTCCTTGTTGCGCACCACCATGGCGATGGGGGTGCCCAGGGTCACCCCATCCAGCAGACCGCTGAGGATCTCAACGCGGTCGTCCTCCTTGCGGGGGGTGGTGATCTTGCTCTGGCCTGGTTTGCGCCGATCCAGCTCCGTTTGGATGGCCTCCAGATCCAGCTCCAGCCGGGGCGGGCAGCCATCCACGATCACGCCCACGCCACCACCATGGGATTCCCCGAAGGTGGTGATCCGGAAAAGGTCGCCGAAGCTGCTGCCCATGGGCTGAGTGCACTGGGCTGAGCCTACAAACTGGGCCCAGACGCGAGGCCTCTGGGTTTGAGGAAACAGGAACGCGCCGCCCGGGTGCTGGAGCGCCTGGAGCAGCTCTATCCCACAACGCCGATCCCGCTCGACCACAGCGACCCCTTCACGCTGCTGATCGCGGTGCTGCTCAGCGCCCAGTGCACCGACAAGAAGGTGAATGAGGTGACGCCGGCGTTGTTTGCGGCGGGGCCCACGCCTGCCGCCATGGCGGCCCTGGAGGAGGCCACGATCCTGGGCCATATCCGCCAACTGGGACTCGCCAAGACCAAAGCGCGCAACGTCAAGCGCCTGGCGGAGTTGCTGCTGGAACGCCACGGGGGTGAGGTGCCCCGCAGTTTCGCGGAGCTGGAGGCCCTGCCGGGGGTGGGTCACAAAACCGCCTCGGTGGTGATGGCCCAGGCCTTTGGCGTGCCGGCCTTTCCGGTGGACACTCACATCCATCGCCTTGCCCAGCGCTGGGGTCTGAGCCCTGGGCTGAACGTGGAGCAGACCGAGCGGGATCTCAAGGGCCTGTTCCCCCGTGGGGCCTGGAACAAGCTGCACCTGCAGATCATTTTTTACGGGCGCGAGCACTGCACCGCCCGGGGTTGCGATGGCACCGTCTGCGGCCTCTGCCGTGAGCTTTACCCCAAGCGGCGCACGCCGGTGCGTTGGCGCAAGGCCTGATCACACCCAACAAAAAGCCCCCGCCGTAGCGGGGGCCTTGCGGTCAACCGAGGTTGAACCGTGTTGAGGATCAACCTCAGCCGGGCTGTTTGGCCTCAGCCAATCGCCGGGGCGGTCAGAGCCACGGGGGTGGCTTC
>VGQL01000083.1 GCA_016882415.1 Cyanobacteria bacterium M_DeepCast_200m_mx_001 | reverse complement strand
AGGCTCAAGGCGAGATAGCCCAATGCAATCAGCAGCAGCAGGCCGATCACCACCAGATCGCTCCAGCTGATGCCGAGGATGTCGCCGAACAGCAGCTGCTGGATGCCGCCCCGGTAGGTCTCCACCAAGCTCAGGGCCACCACCGCAAAGGCTAGGGAGGTGGAATACACGATGTTCAGCAGGGCGTCTGCCGGCAGGCCGCTGCGGGCCACCAGCTGGTTCACCAGCAGGGCGAACACCACCGCGAAAGGGATCAGCACCAGGGTGGGATTGACCCCCAGCAGGATTCCCAGGCTGATACCCAGCAGGGCGGAATGGCCCAGGGCATCACTGAAGAACGAGAGCTGGCGCAACACCGCGAAACTGCCCAGCAGCCCGCCCAGGGCACCGGTGAGCAGGCCACCGAGCAGGGCCCGCTGCATGAATGGCTCGGCCAGAACGGACCGGATGGCTGTCAGGTCCGTCATGGGCGCTGAGCGCCGGCGTGGTTGTGCTGATGCCGGTAGGGCACCACGTTGGGCCCGTAGAGCTCCAGCAAGCGGTCGGGGCTGAGGGCGTGATCAGGGCTGCCGCTGCAGCGCAGACGGCGGTTGAGGCAGAGCACCTGATCGCAGCTGCGCCGCACCATCTCCAGATCGTGGGACACCTGCAGCACGGTCCAGCCCTCCTGGCGGCGCAGCTCCAGCAGCAGCTGATGGAACTGCTCGGTCGACGGCACATCCAGGCCTGCCTGGGCCTCATCCAGCACCAGCAAACGCCGGGGACGCACCACACAGAACGCCAGCAGCACCCGCTTGAGCTGGCCACCGGAGAGTTCACTCAGGAGGCGATCGCCAAGATCGGCGCAGCCCGTGCGCTGCAGGGCCTGCTGGATCGCCTGACGGCGGCCGCGGCTGCCACCAGCCAGCCAGGCCAGGTTCAGGCCCGGCAGATCAAAGCCAAACCCAACAAACTCATTCACTGACAGGGGGAAACGGCCCTGCAAGGCCAGGGTCTGGGGCAGGTAGGCGATCTGGGAACGAACCGAGCGTGGAAGCTCTCCGGCAGGACCGAGTTCCTGGCCCAGGATCCGCACCGAACCGCCTGACCTGGGCAACAGCCCCAGCAAAGCCGCCACCAGGGTGCTCTTGCCTGCGCCGTTGGGCCCCACCAGGGCGGTGTCGGTCTCTGGGGCCAGGGAGAAGCTGACCCCATCAACCGCCAGCAGGCCGTCGCGCAGAACGCTCAGGTTCTGCACCTGCGCCACCGGAGGCGATCCCATCAGCTCTCAACCTCCAAAGGCCTGGATCAGATCGGCTGTGTTGCGCCGCATGATTTGGAGATAGGTTCCAGGGTCCTTGGAGGATTCCAAACTACCGGTCTCTAGTGGGTCAAACACACTGATCTTGACCCCAAGATCCTTCGCCAGGGCGTTGAACGAGCGCTGGCCTTCCTGCGGTTCGCTCAGCAGAGCCTTGAGCTGGCTGCTCTTCACCGCCACCGCCACTCGCTGCAGATCGGCTGGAGTGGGATTGATCTCAGGCACATCCACCAGGAACTCAGCCTTGAGGCCATAGCGATCAGCGAAGTATGGGGCGAAATCGTGGAAGGCGATGAAGGTTTTGCCGCTGTAGGGCTTGAGCTTGCCTGCGATCTCGCTGTTCAGTTGCCGCAGCTGGGTGATGTACGCGGCTGCATTGCGCTTGTAACCCTCAGCGCAGCTGGGGTCAGCCTTGATCAGCCCGTCGCGGATGGTTTCCACCTGCTGCACGGCCCGCAGTGGATCCAGCCAGATGTGGGGGTTCACCGCCCCATGGGCATGTCCATGGACCTCGTCCTCTCCATGCTCATGGCCGTGTTCCGCTTCTTCTTCTGGCGAGTCGATGGTGGTGATGCCGCGGCTGGAATCAATCACAGCCAGCTTGCTGTTGCCAGCCGAGGCCACCAGCTTGTCCAGAAAGCCCTCCATCTCCAGCCCGTTTTTGACGAGCACGCGGGCCTGGCGCAGCGCCGCCAGATCTCCTGGCTTGGCCTGGAAGTCGTGGGGACCTGTGCTCGGCGGAATCAGGGCGGTGACCGTGGCGCAGTCGCCCGCCACGGCGCGGGTGAACAGAGTGATCGGCAGGAAGGTGGTGACCACCTTGAAGGCCTTGCCCGCCGTGGCGTCAGGGGGCTCCGGGCGGGGGGCGCCGCAGGC
>VGQL01000082.1 GCA_016882415.1 Cyanobacteria bacterium M_DeepCast_200m_mx_001 | reverse complement strand
TTAGGGCTGGCGTGCGCAGGGCCGCTGCGCTCGGGGTTGTCAGTGCTGGTGCTGTGGCTGACCGTGCTGTTTGCAGGGCATCCATTGGTGGCCCATGCGGTGGGCACCTTCGCAGTGGAAGTGTTTCCGGGCGGCCTGTTCGGCCTCCGCCTGGGTGGCATAGAGGGCTGGCACGGCGGCGGGTTTGGTGCCCTGTTCCGCCCGGCCCGCTGCGGGCAGTAGCAGCAGAGCCGAGCCCAGCAGCACCCCCCTGAGCCCGTGGCTCCGCAGGGGCGTGGCTGAGGGGAATCGCGGCATCGCTCGTCTTCGGTTTGCTCCAGGATTCCACGGATCTCCCCAACTGGTGCACCCCCCGCCGCCCGGGGTGGTCTGCGGAAACCCGAGAATGGGAGCAGCAGCAGCTCCATCCATGGCGGATCCGCACGCGGCTCAGCATCGCCTCGGCCATGTGGCCCTGCGCGTGCAGGACATGGCCCGGGCCAAGGCCTTCTACCTGGGCCTCGGCCTGCGGCTCACCTGGGATGCCGACGATTGGTGTTACGTGCAGTGGCCGGACAGCGGCGAAGGCATCGCCCTGCTCAGCCCGGACTACCGCGCCGCGGGCCCCCATTTCGCCTTCCATTTCCACGACCGCTCCGAGGTGGATCGCATCCGAGAGCAGCTGGTGGGCCAGGGCCACAGCTGCGGCCCGGTGCATGACCACCGCGATGGCACCGCCTCCTTCTACCTGCAGGATCCGGAGGGCAACTGGCTGGAGATGCTCTATGAGCCCGCCGCCGGTCTGCCCTCCAACGTGGGGGCCGAGCCGATCCCCTTGGTGCGGGCGTGAGCGCATCGGCGATTCAGCAGGAGGCCCTTGAGCTGCTGGAGTGGCCGCGGCTGGCCCAGCACCTCGCCGGCTTCGCCAGCACCGCCCTTGGCCGGCAGCGTTGTCTGGCGCTGCCCCTGGCCCCCAGCCCGGAGGCGAGTGCACGGCTGCTGGCGGAAACCACCGAGCTGATCGCCCTCGATGGCCTCACGGAGGGGGGGCTGAGTTTTCAGGGGGTGGCCGACCTCAGCCGCACCCTGCAGATCTGCGCCAAGGGCGGCACCGCCAGTGGCGATGACCTCCTGGCGGTGGCCACCACCCTGGCGGCGGCACGGCGATTGCGGCGCCAGATCGACGAGCCGGCCCTGCGGCCCGTGTGCTCCGCCCTGGTGGAGGAGTTGCGCACCCTGCCGGAGCTGGAGCAGCGCCTCTATTTCTGCCTCGAGGAGAGCGGCCGGGTGGCGGACCGCGCCAGCCCTGCCCTGGGGGAGCTGCGCCGGCAACTGGCGGCCGTGCGCCAGGAGCGCCGTGAGCGCCTCAACGGGCTGATGCGCAGTTTTGCGGCCCTGCTGCAGGACACCGTGGTGGCGGAGCGCAATGGTCGCCCCGTACTGGCGGTGAAGGCGGGGGCCGCCGCCCAGCTGCCGGGCCTGGTGCACGACAGCTCCGCCTCCGGCAGCACCGTGTTCATTGAGCCCCAGGCGGTGATCCCCCTGGGCAACCGCATCCGCCAGCTGGAGGGCCAGGAGCGGGAGGCGGAGCAGGCCGTGTTGCAGGAGCTGAGCACCCTGGTGGCGGCGGAGCTGCCGGCCCTCGAGCAGTTGCAGCAGGTGCTGGTGCAGCTGGATGCGGCCCTGGCCCGGGCCCGCTATGGCCAGTGGATGGGCGCCGTGCGTCCGCAGCTCGAGGGCGATCCCCTGGCGCCGCTGCAGCTCGAAGACCTGCGTCATCCCCTGTTGCTCTGGCAGGAGCGCCGCGATGGGGGCGCGGCCGTGGTGCCCGTGAGCGTGCGCGTGGAGGGGCCCCTGCGGGTGGTGGCGATCACGGGCCCCAACACCGGCGGCAAAACCGTGACCCTCAAGAGCATCGGTCTGGCGGCCCTGATGGCCCGGGCCGGGTTGTTCGTGCCCTGCGGCGGCACCCCGCGCTTGCCCTGGTGCCGGCAGGTGCTGGCGGACATCGGCGATGAGCAGTCGTTGCAGCAAAACCTCTCCACCTTCAGCGGCCATGTGCGCCGCATTGCCCGGATCCTGGAGGCGTTGCCGCCGGCGGGGGCGGATCTGGCCGGTCTCGGCGGTGCCGATCTGGTGCTGCTGGATGAGGTTGGGGCCGGCACCGACCCCGCGGAGGGCACCGCCCTGGCCATTGCCCTGTTGCGGCAATTGGCGGAGCGGGCCCGGCTCACCATCGCCACCACCCACTTCGGGGAACT
>VGQL01000081.1 GCA_016882415.1 Cyanobacteria bacterium M_DeepCast_200m_mx_001 | reverse complement strand
CATCCGTGAGCCGTTTCGACAACATTCATCTTGGCCTCACACAGCAGGAGGCTCTGCGGATTTTAGAACAGCCTCTTGAAGCACTTGAATCGGCCAGCGATTACTACATGGCGGCCTCCCACCTGATTAATTTTCCTGGAGACTCCACCGAGAAAGCCCTCCTGCAACTTCTTGCCGTTGATTCCGTAGAACAGCCCATCCGTCTAGCCCAGCGTAAGGCGGTCGAGGTGCTTGGTCGTCTGAATGCACAACAAGCGATTTCGGCTATCGGTTGTTGCCTCAAAAGTGACGATCCCTACCTCGTTGAAAATAGTGCTTGGGCTCTTCAGGAATTGGGTTGTATGGATCCATTATTGCATCAGGTGATGATCGATTGCCTCGCTGATCCTGCCCAGAATCGTCGCGTTTTGATTCAGAGTCTGGCGGGACTGAAGGTTCGCTCTGCCTTGGCAGCGATTCAAAGCCTCCAGAACGATTCCAATCCTGGTGTTCGCGGGGCAGCTCTCTGTGCCATTGCCTTGCTATCAGATCAGCATGATCAGCTACTGGCTCTTGAAGACCATCTCACCCTTCCGAATCAGATGGATCGCCAATCGGCGATCCAGGATGTGATCAATGCTGGTGCTACTTATCTTCTCGCGAGTGTCCTACAGGCACCGGTTTCCCCCGTATTTCGGATGCGTGCTCTCAAGGCTCTCTGGCCGGAGGGTGCCATGGAATGCGAGGGGATGGTCTTGACGGATGCACTTGATGCTCTGATGCGTGATGATCCAAGCGCTTTGGTGTTGGTGCATCGCTATGATATTGAACCTGAAAGTGCATTCCTAATCCAGGAATTTTTTGGAACTGACTTCAGCCGCTGCTATCTGGCACTTCAAACATTGCGGCAACGGTCAACTGAGGCTCTCTGGCCGATGTTGCGGCGAGGCTGGCTCGAGGATGCGCATAACGATTATGGTGCGCATTACTTTTTTATTCGACTTTTTGGTTCCCATAAACGATGGCCCATGGAAGCTATGGCGATGATTTCAGAGTGGCTCGTAGAGGCGGTTGACAACCAAAGACCGCAATTCGTCAAATCAAAGGCTGCAGCACTATTGGCTTTGGCTTCATTAAATCCCCTACTTTGTAAGCGGCATCTCAGCCGATGGCAAGATATCGATCGCACGCCCTGGTGGGAATGCCGCTATGCGGCAGCAATGGCTCAAGAATTGATCGATTCTGGCGAAGATCATGAAGTGATCAATGGCAAAGAAACCCATCCTTACGTGCAGGCTCGTCTCCAGTTGTTGCGGCCCATCAGCGGTTAATTTCCGAAAAACGGGTGCTCCTGCCTCCACGGCTCGCCCAGTAATGGACAAGTTCTTCTCCGCCAGGTCTTGGGATAGAAGCCACAGCCCTCAACACTTTGAATGATCGGTTGGGACCCATTGGCCAATTTCCCACGGCGCGCACCTCCCTCACGTGCCCACCACATTCCAGCATGCACTGCTCGAATCGTTCCACGTGCGTTTGATCCACGGTTTCAAAGATGAAGTCTGTGCCTAGGCAGATCAGATGCTGCGATCGGATCCAGTCCTTCAGCAACTTATGAGCATCATTTGCGCGCATCACAACGCATCTTCGCGGCTCATCCTGTTATGTTTGCAGCCAGCTATCGTCTAACTGACCTGCAAAGGATTGAATTCTTACAAAGTGTAGCATCCCATGCTCTGAACCCCAGATCGGAGCGTTAGTGAGTGGGTCAAAGCCACGATCTCGACTGCTCCAACGCTCCTGATTGAGCTGTACTTCGCTGACGAGATAGGTGAGTTTCCCATCGCGGGGAATCAAACAGTTTTGACCCGGCTCAAGCTCACCAAGGTACGATCCAGGCTCAACGCATCGAAAATGCATGGCGCACCCGCATCGCTCGATGAGGGAATTGGCATCAATCGACTGAAGGAGTTCAGGATACAGCCCAGCTCCGGCGGTCCGTTCCGGCTGCTCAAGCCCAAAATTCTCAACAATGTGAACATCATCACACCGACTCAGGCGATGAACTCCTTGTCGGTATGGGCGCCACGGATCGTGGTCATAACTCTGTTCAGAATAAATGCCCGGTGCTCGGAGCACCTCCCAGGGGAGAGGCATAAAGAAGATATTAATGCGCGCGAATTTTGAAGGATCTTGCTGGGCCTGATCAAGGTTGCTGTAATGCCCGCAAAGAGTTCTGGCGAAGAGTAGAGAGGAGTCCACGGTTAGAACAGCTCTTGCTTTAGAGACTAAGTCGCCGAACTTCTGACGAAAACGAAGTCTGTAAAACACCAGATCCTTCCGAGGTTCTCAGCACCGAGGAACGACAGCGTACATGTTCTGATACGAACCAGATTCTCTCCTCTGCAATGGATTGCCCATAGGGCGTTGTGAGT
>VGQL01000080.1 GCA_016882415.1 Cyanobacteria bacterium M_DeepCast_200m_mx_001 | reverse complement strand
CGCCTCACCGATTCCCAGGGCCGCACCGTGGATTTCCGCCACACCGTGGTGGTGATGACCAGCAACCTGGCCAGCCGCGCCATCCTCGACAGCGCCCGCAGCCAGGGGGATGACGCCGCCCTGGCGGAGCAGGTGGAGCGGGCCCTGGCCAGCCAGTTCCGCCCTGAATTCCTCAACCGCATTGATGAGGTGATCCGCTTCCTGCCCCTGGGGCCGGCGGAGCTGGAGCGGATCGTGGCCCTGCAGTTGGCGGAGCTGGCGGCCCTGCTGCGGGAACAGGGGCTCGAGCTGCAGGTGGATCCGGCCGTGGCCACCTGGCTGGCCCGCCAGGGCCACCAGCCGGAATATGGCGCCCGGCCCCTGCGCCGCCTGTTGCGCCGCAGCATCGAAAACCCCCTGGCCACGGAGCTGCTGGAGGAGCGCTTCCTGGGGGCCGCCGCCGTGCGGGTGAGCCTGGCGGAGGGGGGCCAGCGCCTCGCCTTCCAACCCCTGCCAGCGGGGGCCTGAGGCGCATCCGGTAGGGTGGCTGTTTGCCGGTGTGCGGGCTGATCAGCTCCGCCGCAGGCTCACCGTTCCAGCAGTGGACACCCCGACCGACACCACAGCCCCATCGGAAGCCCCCACTGGTGATCCAGCCGGGGAAGCCAGCCCCGAGCCCGCCAAGGCCGGCTTTGTGGCCGACACCATGGCTGAGCTGCGGCGGGTGGTCTGGCCCAGCCGCCAGCAGCTGTTTTCGGAGTCCGTGGCCGTCATCCTGATGGTGACCCTCTCAGCCTTTGCGATCGCCGCCATTGATCGCTTCTACAGCTGGGCCAACTCCCAGGTGTTCCGCTGAGCCGCGCCCCATCCGTCCACTGCCCCGTTCGTTTTTCCCGTGCCCGTGTCCGACGTTGACCTGACCACCGACGTGATCCCCGAGGCGACCGACGCGGTGGCCCCGGAGGCCGTGCTGGATCTGTCCCCGGCGGAGGGCCGTGCCCCGGTGGCCCGTTGGTACGCCGTGCAGGTGGCCTCCAGCTGCGAGAAGAAGGTGAAGGCCACCCTGGAGCAGCGGGCCGTGACCCTCGGGGTGGACAACCGCATCCTCGAGATCGAGATCCCCCAGACCCCCGCGGTGAAGCTGAAGAAGGACGGCAGCCGCACCAGCACCGAGGAGAAGGTGTTCCCGGGCTATGTGCTGGTGCGGATGGTGCTGGATGAGGACACGATGATGGCGGTGCGGAGCACCCCCAACGTGATCAATTTCGTGGGGGCGGAGGACCGCCGCGCCACCGGCAAGGCCCGCGGCCACATCAAGCCGCGTCCCCTCAGCCGCCAGGAGGTGGATCGCATCTTCAAGCGGGCTGCCGAGAAGAAGCCTGTGGTGAAGGTCGACCTCACCGAGGGCGATCAGATCCTGGTGACCGCCGGTCCGTTCAAGGACTTCCAGGGCGAGGTGATCGAGGTGTCCGCCGAGCGCAACAAGCTCAAGGCTCTGCTCTCGATCTTCGGCCGGGAAACCCCGGTGGAACTCGAGTTCGCCCAGATCAGCAAACAGAGCTGATCCCCCTGCGGCCGTCTCCCTGCGGAGGGCGGCCCTTGGCGTTGCACCGGTCTCCGGGGCGCGCCGCAGCCGCTGCCCTAGGGTCGCGGATCCGCAGATTGCTCAAGCCGCCAGGACGATGGCCAAAAAAGTTGTAGCTGTGATCAAGCTGGCCCTCCAGGCCGGCAAAGCCAACCCCGCGCCGCCGGTGGGCCCCGCCCTCGGTCAGCACGGCGTCAACATCATGGCGTTCTGCAAGGAGTACAACGCTCGGACGCAGGACAAGGCTGGCTATGTGATCCCGGTGGAGATCTCGGTCTTTGAAGACCGCAGCTTCACCTTCATCACCAAGACCCCTCCCGCTTCCGTGCTGATCTCCAAGGCAGCCGGCATTGAGAAGGGTGCCGCCACCTCCTCCAAGGGCAGCGTCGGCGCCATCAGCCGCGCCCAGCTCGAGGAGATCGCCAAGACCAAGCTGCCCGACCTCAACTGCACCAGCGTTGACTCGGCCATGCGCATCATCGAAGGCACCGCCCGCAACATGGGCGTCGCCGTCAAGGACTGATCCCCCTGGCCCGCGGGCCGGTTTGATCCCGTCCACTCCGTTCCTTACCGGGGGAGAGCTCTCCAGCTCGTTCGCACCCCATGCATCCCATGCCCAAACTTTCCAAGCGCTATTCCGCCGTCGCCGGCAAGGTTGAAGACCGCACCTATGCCCCGCTGGACGCGGTGGAACTGGTGAAGGCCAACGCCACCGCCAAGTTCGACGAAACCCTCGAGGCCCACGCCCGCCTCGGCATCGACCCCAAGTACACCGACCAGCAGCTGCGCACCACCGTGGCCCTGCCCCACGGCACCGGTCAGAGCGTGCGCATCGCCGTGATCGCCCGTGGTGAGAAGGTGGCCGAGGCCAAGGCCGCCGGCGCCGACCTGGCCGGTGACGACGACCTGGTGGAGACCATCGCCAAGGGCGAAATGGAGTTCGACCTGCTGATCGCCACCCCGGACATGATGCCCAAGGTGGCCAAGCTGGGCCGGGTGCTCGGCCCCCGTGGCCTGATGCCCAACCCCAAGGCCGGCACCGTCACCACCGACCTGGCCTCGGCCATCAACGAATTCAAGGCCGGCAAACTGGAATTCCGCGCCGACCGCACCGGCATCGTGCACGTGCGCTTCGGCAAGGCCAGCTT
>VGQL01000079.1 GCA_016882415.1 Cyanobacteria bacterium M_DeepCast_200m_mx_001 | reverse complement strand
TCCGCCAGCAGGGTGCCCAGGGCCGACACGATCGGCGTTGGCGCATGGCCGCCGAGGGTGGGGGAGCCGATCAGCACCGCATCACACCCCCGGATCGCCTCCAGCAGTTTTTCGGCCGGCGTGAATTCACAGTTGATGCTCTCCACCCGCACGCCGGTGCGGGCCACCCCCTGGGCCAGGGCGTCGGCGATGGCGGCGGTGTTGCCGTAGGCGCTGGCGAACAGCAGGGCCACGGAGAGCTTGGCCCGCTCCTGGGCGGCCCCCCAGCGGCGGTAGTCCGTCAGCAGGCTGCGCCAGCTCTCGTTGATGGCGGGGCCGTGGCCGGGGGCGATGGTGCGGATCGGCAGCTCATCGACGCGGTTGAGCACCGCCTCCACCTGCCGCGCCATCGGCGCCATCAGGCAGTCGTAGAAGTAGCGGCGGTCCTCCTCGGTGCTGCTGCGGTTGGCTTCGGCCCAGGTGTTGCTGCAGAGGTGGGCGGCGAAGAACTTGCCGCTCATCAGCAGGCCCGTGCGCTCCTCGAAGGCCATCAGGGCCCCCGGCCAGCGGGGGGTGGGGGTGGGATAGAGGCAGAGGCGGAACCCATGGGCCAGGGGGCGGCAGCCCTCCTGCTTCACCACATCGATCGGTGGCAGGGGGGGCAGCTCCACAGGGGTCGCGCTGGCTTCCGGACCCGCGGGACGTTGCTGGCTCCAGAGGTCCTGCAGCAGGCGGGCGCCCGCATTCGAGGCCACCAGCATCAACGCCGGCCACTGGGCGGCCAGGCGCCGCAGCAGGGCCACCCGGTTGGGGTTCACGTGCCCCACGATCACCTTGAGCTCCGCCTCGGCGGGCACCAGGGCGGCGAGTTGCTCCAGGTAGGGCTCAGCGAAGGAGTCGCCCGGCGGGTGTACCAGCACCGGCGGGATCGCCTTGCCGGCGGCGTTGCTGCCGGCTTCGAACAGAAAACTGTTGGCGCTGGTGCCGCGCTCCAGCCCGTATTCCACCTCGAAGCGCAGCCGCCGTGGGCTCAGCCCGCGGAGGCAGATCAGCCCCGGTTCGATCGGGATCTGGATCACGCTGCGGTCGGTGCCCGCAGCTGGCTGGCCGGAGGCCATCAGTAGTGGTTCCCCACTTTGCGGTGGTGTACGGCGGTGGTCGCCTCCGTGTCGGAGACGTTCCCCTGCTCCACTTCGGCATAGATGATCCAGTGGTCGGGCCCCTCCATGCGCTGACTCACGCGGCAACCGAGGAAGGCGAGGGCATCCCCCAGCACCGGTCCACCGCTGGCGACGCCATCGAGCACGCTGACCCCGGCGAAGCGATCGGCCCCGGGGGGGAAGCGTTTGAGGAAATGGCGCAACAGGGGCTGGTGGTTGTCCTCCCGCAGGATGTTGAGCACGAAGCGGTCGCCCACCTGCAGTAGGGCTTCAATGGCCCTGTCCTTGGCCACCGCCACGGTGATGCCCGGCGGTTCGAAGCTGGCCTGGCTCACCCAGCTGGCCACCATGGCGGAGGCCCGTTCCTGCTGGCGCGCCGTCACCACATACAACCCCCCGGAGAGGCGCCCCAGGGCTTTGTCCAGGTCGCCGTCGAGGGCCTTCATGGCGGCGATGGTTTTTTCACGGGTCAACAGCTGGCCGAGGTCGGTGCCGGCCTCCTCGCAGCGTTGGTAGTCGTTGCCGTCCGGTGCCTGGCGGATGCGAAGCGGTTCAAAGGCTTCCTTCTGTCCCAGGCTGCGCAGCCGGCTGGCCACGGTGTCGATCGGTTCGTCGTTGCCGCCGAAGGCGTCGTAGGTGGCCACCCACTGTTTGGGTTGCAGGGCCGCCAGCAGGGTGCCGATGGAAGCTTGCAGTTCGGCATCGGGGTTGGCGGGCCAGGTGGGCACCACCACCGCATTGGCCTCACCGATCAGGGCGCTGAGTTCTTGGGGGTCGGTGGCCCGCAGATCCACCAGCTGCACCTGGGCTTCCGCCTTACCGATGCCGCGGGCAATGGCCTGGCTGAGGCGATCACAGAAGCCGTATTGGCTGAGGTAGCAAACCGCCGCATAGGCCTCCCCCTTGCTGCGCCCCTCGCTCCAGTCGCGGTAATCCGAGAGCCAGAGGTTGAGGTTGTGGCGCAGCAGGGGGCCGTGGCCCACGGCCACCGTGTTGATGCCGGGCAGGGCATCCATGCGTTTCATCGCCTGCAGCACGCTGCGGGCGTTGGGCCCCATCAGGCAGTCGTAGTAGAAGCGGAAATCCGGGGCGATGGCGCCGGGGTCCACATCGAACACGTCGTCGGAGCAGTAGTGCAGGCCGAAGGCGTCGCAGGTGTAGAGGATGCCGGTGCCGTGGTCAAACGAGAAGATCGTGTCCGGCCAGTGCAGGTTGGGGGCGCTGAGGAATTCGAAGCGGTGCTGAACGCCGCTGCTGGGGTTGGTGCCGAGGTCGAGTTCCTCGCCGCTTTTCACCGCCCGGCTCTTGAACGGGCGGTGCACCTGGTTCTCCAGGAACTGCAGCGCCACCTTGGAGCCCACGATCTCGAGCTCGGGGTTGAGGTCGATCAGGTGGCCGATCAGGCCGGAATGGTCCGGTTCGGTGTGGCTGACGATCAGATGATCGATGGCCTTCGGGTCGATCTGCCCCTGCAGCAGCGGCAGCCAGGTGGCCTCGAACTTCAGATGGCTGCTGTCGATCAGGGCGGTGCGCTCACCCCGCACCAGAAAGCTGTTGTAGGTGGTGCCGTTGCGCAGGCCGAATTCAATGTCGAAGCGGCTGCGGTCCCAGTC
>VGQL01000078.1 GCA_016882415.1 Cyanobacteria bacterium M_DeepCast_200m_mx_001 | reverse complement strand
AGGGAATACACGCCGGCGTTGATCAGCCCCGCATCGATCAGGGAGCCGCCGATGCCCCAACCCAGCACCCAGGTGAACAGAAAGCCGATGGCCTGGAGGTTGCCGGTCATGCGCTGGCGGCGAAACGACGGTTGACCTCCTCCCAGTTCACCACGCTCCACCAGGCGCTGATGTAGTCGGGCCGGCGGTTCTGGTACCTCAGGTAGTAGGCGTGCTCCCACACATCGAGCCCCAGCAGTGGTGTGCCCCGCTCCAGCTCGGGCAGATCCATCAGCGGGTTGTCCTGGTTGGCGGTGCTGGTGATCGCGAGGGAGCCATCGGCTTTGCGGATCAGCCAGGCCCAGCCGGAGCCGAAGCGGGCCGCGGCCGCCTGGCTGAACTGGGTCTGCATGGCCTCCAGGGAGCCGAAGCTGGCGTTGATCGCCGCCAGCAGCGCTTCGGAGGGGGAGCCCCCCTGCCCCGGCGGGGCCATCACCGCCCAGAACTGGCTGTGGTTCCAGTGGCCGCCGCCGTTGTTGCGCACCGCCGCGGGGAACTGCGAGATCTGCCCCTGCAGGGCATCGAGGCTGAGGTTGGCCAGCTTGGGGTTGGCCTTGATCTGGCCGTTGAGGTTGGCCACGTACGCCCCGTGGTGGCGGTCGTGGTGGATCGTCATCGTGGTGGCATCGATGGCGGGCTCCAGGGCCTCAGGGCCGTAGGGCAGCGGCGGCAGGCTGAACTGGGCCCAGGCCGGTGCCGCCTGGGCCAGGGTCACCAGCAGGGCCGCCAGGCTGCACAGCAGCCGATGGAACCAGGGGTTGTGCGTCATCGCCTGAGGCTGCCACGGCCGGCGCTGCCCTGCGACAGAGTGGCGGCTCAGACAATCCCGCCATGGCGCTGAACGGCCTGCCCCCCATCGCCGGCCGGGAGGCGGAGATCCTGGCGGTGGTGCAACGGCCGGGGCCCATAGCGCCCCCCCCCTCCACTCTCAGCCTGGAGGGCCTGAATTCGGCCTTTGCCTGTGCCCTGCACATGCACCAGCCCACCATCCCTGCCGGTGCGGATGGGGGACTGATCTCCCACCTGCAGTACATGCAGGAGCATCCCAACGAGGGGGACAACCACAACGCCGAGCCGTTCGCCCAGTGTTATCGACGTCTGGTTGACATCCTGCCCGGCCTGATCGCCGAGGGTTGCAACCCGCGGATCATGCTCGATTACTCCGGCACGCTGCTCTGGGGTTTTGAGCAGATGGGCCGCGGCGACATCCTGGAGGCCCTGCAGCGGCTGGCCACCGATCCGGCGCTCACGCCCCATGTGGAGTTTCTGGGCACGTTCTGGGGCCATGCGGTGGCCCCCTCCACCCCCATCCCCGATCTCAAGCTGCAGCTGCTCGCCTGGCAGCACCAGTTCGCGGCCCAGTTCGGCCTCGAGGCCCTGGGGCGGGTGAAGGGCTTCTCGCCGCCGGAGATGCACCTGCCCAATCACCCCGACACCCTGTTCGCCCTGGTGTCGGCCCTGCGGGAGTGCGGCTACCGCTGGCTGCTGGTGCAGGAACACAGCGTTGAAAATCCCGACGGCTCTCCCCTCAGCCGCGCCCAGACGCTGATCCCCAATCGCCTGGTGGCCCGCAACGCCAACGGGGAGGAGGTGTCGATCCTGGCCCTGATCAAAACCCAGGGGTCGGACACCAAGCTGGTGGGGCAGATGCAGCCCTGTTACGAGGCGCTGGGGCTGGGCCGTCAGCCCCTGGGGGATCGCACCGTGCCGGCCCTGGTGAGTCAGATCGCCGATGGCGAAAACGGCGGCGTGATGATGAACGAATTCCCGCCGGCCTTTGCGCAGGCCCATCGGCGCCTGGCGGAGGGGGATGGCCGCACCGTGGCGGTGAATGGCACCGAATGGTTGGCGTTGCTGGAGGCGGACGGCCTCCGCGACGGCGACTACCCCGCCATCCAGGCGGTGGGCCAGCGGCGGCTGTGGCAACGGCTCGGCGAGGGCCGCGGCGCCGCGGCGTTGGGCGATGCCCTGGCCGCTCTGCAGGTGGAGGATCCGGGCTTCGCCATGGAGGGTGCGTCGTGGACCAACAACCTCAGCTGGGTGCGGGGCTACGAGAGCGTGCTGGAGCCGATGCAGCAGCTCAGCGCCGCCTTCCACGCCCACTTTGATCCGCTGGTGGCCGCCGATCCGGCCATCACCGCCACGCCGGCGTATCGGGAGGCGTTGCTGCACCTGCTGCTGCTGGAAACCAGCTGCTTCCGCTACTGGGGCCAGGGCACCTGGACCGACTACGCCCGCGAGATCCATCGCCGTGGTGAGGCGCTGCTGGCGCACCCTGGCTAGAGCAAGGGGGCCCCTGCCCCCACGTTGATGGCCGCCCGTTGTCGCCTGCTTGGTCTGTCGCTGGCGGTGGTGCCCCTGCTGTGGGCTCCGCCACTGCATGCCAAGCCCCCCAGCTGCAGCAACGCCACCCTCAAGGGCACCTACCTCTACAGCTCCAACGGCGTGCTCGATGGCAAGCCCTACGCCGAAAGTGGCCGGGAGGTGTACGACGGCCAGGGGGGGATCGTGCTCAGCTTCCGGGGGTCGGATGGGGCCGGCGGCACGGAGCGCGCCAGCTACAGCGTGAGTGCCGACTGCATCGGCAAGGCGGTGTACCCCGACGGCCAGAGCGCCGTGAGCTTCATCAGCCCCGATGGCAGCCGCTTCAGCTACACGATCATCCGGGCCCCGGGGGATCGCCGCACCTCCCTCTCCGGCTGGGAGATCCGCGTGGCTCCTTAACACCGGCTTCCCTTGCGGGGCCCGGCGGGGAGGGCCACCCTGGGGCCGTTGGATGCCTGAAGACCCGGTGACCGACCCGCAA
>VGQL01000077.1 GCA_016882415.1 Cyanobacteria bacterium M_DeepCast_200m_mx_001 | reverse complement strand
GGGGTGGGCACCCGCAGGGCGATGCCGCTGAGCTTGCCCTTCACTTCGGGGTACACCAGGGCCACGGCCTTGGCGGCGCCGGTGCTGGTGGGCACGATGTTCACGGCGGCGGCGCGGGCACGGCGCAGGTCGCGGTGGGCGGCGTCGAGGATGCGTTGGTCACCCGTGTAGCTGTGGGTGGTGGTCATGGTGCCCTTCACGATCCCGAAGGCCTGGTCGATGGTCTTCACGATCGGCGCCATGCAGTTGGTGGTGCAGCTGGCGTTGCTGAGGATGTCCCACTCCTCGTGGCGGTACTGGTCGGCGTTCACACCCACCACGAAGGTGCCCACCTTGGCGCCCTTGCCGGGGGCCGTAAGGATCACTTTCTTGGCGCCGGCCTCGAAGTGCTTGCTGGCGCCCACGTCGTCGTTGAACACACCGGTGGACTCGATCACCAGATCCACGCCCCACTCCTTCCAGGGGAGGTTGGCGGGGTTGCGGTCGTAGAAGGTTTTGATCGTCTTGCCGTTGATGACGATCGTGTCCTCGGTGGTGGTGACCTCCGCGTTGCGCAGGGGGCCGAGCATCGAGTCGTACTTGAGCAGGTGGGCGTTGGTGTTGGTGTCACCGGAGCCGTTGATGCCCACCACCTCGATGCCGGTGTTGGCACCGCGGCTCAGCCAGCAGCGCATGAAGTTGCGACCGATGCGGCCGAATCCATTGATCGCAACCTTCAAGGTCATGGCGGAACGCAGCCGAAGCCGCTAACAGGGGAGGATTTGGCCGCCGATCATACCGAGATCGCCGGCAGTCCCCAGATGGGGACAACGGGCCCGGCGAGACAAGCCGGGGTTCTCGGCTTAGCGTCGCCACAGGCTTGGACACGCCCTTGGGTCAACAGCTCGATCGCCACCAACCCGTGCACTTCATCGGCGTCGGTGGGATCGGCATGTCGGCCATCGCCGGGATCCTGGCGGACCGCGGCTATGCGGTGAGCGGTTCCGACACCCGCGACAACGCCGTGCTGCAGGACCTGCGCAGCCGTGGGGTGCGGGTGTTCCGCGAACAGAGCGCATCCACCATCAACGCCATCCGCAGCGGCACCTCCCGGGCCCCGGTGGTGGTGGTGAGCTCGGCGGTGCCAGCCCACAACCCCGAACTGGAAGAAGCCCGCCGGGCCGGCCTGCAGGTGCTGCACCGCTCCGATGTGCTGGCGTCCCTGATCGCCGCCCAGAACAGCGTGGCCGTGGCCGGCAGCCATGGCAAAACCACCACCAGCACGCTGATCGCCAGCCTGCTGCACGCCACCAACCACGACCCCACCGCCGTGATCGGGGGGGTGGTGCCCGCCTTCGGCAGCAACGGTCGCAACGGCCAGGGGGCCCTGCTGGTGGCCGAGGCCGATGAATCCGACGGCACCCTGGTGAAATTCCAGGCCTGGCTGGGGGTGATCACCAACCTGGAGCTCGACCACACCGACCACTACCCCGACCTGGCGGCCCTGATCGCCACCGTGCAGCGCTTCGGCCGCGGCTGCCAGCAGCTGCTGGCCAACCGCGACTGCCCGATCCTGCGGGAGCAGTTCGAGGCCAGCCACTGGTGGTCGATCCGTGATCCCGAGGGGGTGGCCTTCGCCGCCATCCCCGAGCAGCTGCACGGCGACGGCACCACCGCCAACTTCTACGAAAACGGCGTGGCCGTGGGGCGCTTCCACCTGCCCCTGCCCGGGCTGCACAACCTCAGCAATGCGGTGGCCGCCATGGCCGCCTGCCGGCTGCACGGGGTGTCCTTCGCCGAATTGCGCCGCGCCGTGGAGGGCCTGCAGGCCCCCGGCCGCCGTTTCGATTACCGCGGCACCTGGCATGGCCGCCAGGTGGTGGACGACTACGCCCACCACCCCAGTGAGGTGGAGGCCACCCTGGCCACGGCGCGGCTGATGGTGAGCAGCGGCCGCACCACCCTGCCCGAGGCCCCCCAGCGGCTGCTGGCCATCTTTCAGCCGCACCGCTACAGCCGCACCGCCGAGTTCCTGGGGCCCTTCGCCCAGGCCCTCTGCCAGGCCGATGCGGTGATCCTGGCCCCCCTCTATGCCGCCGGTGAAGAGCCGATCCCCGGCATTTCCAGCGGCGCCCTGGCGGCGGAGATCCAGGGTCTGCGGCCCGAGCTGCCGGTGACGGTGGCCACCTGCCTCGACAGCCTCACCGATGCGGTGGTGGAGCACAGCCGGGCGGGTGATCTGGTGCTGGCCATGGGGGCCGGCGATGTGAACGGCCTGTGGAGTCGCCTGCAGCAGCGGCAGGAGTCCACCGCCGCCGTGCCCCTGGCGGCCTGACGCCGTGGGGGCCGCCGCTCCACTGGGTCTGCGCCGGGCCGTGGGGCTGGCGGACTACACCACCTGGCGGGTGGGGGGCGAGGCTCAGTGGTTCGCCGAACCGGAGAGCCGCGAACAACTGCAGGCCCTGCTGCACTGGGCCCGAGGGGAGCACCTGCCCTGGGGGGTGATCGGTGCGGGCTCCAACCTGCTGATCAGCGACCAGGGCCTGCCGGGCCTCACCCTCTGCAACCGGCGGCTGCAGGGGGTGGAGCTGGATGCCACCAGCGGCCTGATCGAGGCGGAGGCGGGGGAACCGATCCCCTCCCTGGCCCGGCGGGCCGCCCGCGCCGGCCTGGCGGGCCTGGAGTGGGCCGTGGGCATACCGGGCACCGTGGGGGGTGCCGCCGTGATGAACGCCGGCGCCCAGGGGGGCTGCACCGCCGAAGTGCTGCACAGCGTCACCGTGGTGGAGGCCCAGCGGCCGGAGGCCCCCTTTGCGCTGTCGGCCGAAGAGCTCGACTTCGCCTACCGCCACAGCCGCCTGCAGCTGGA
>VGQL01000076.1 GCA_016882415.1 Cyanobacteria bacterium M_DeepCast_200m_mx_001 | reverse complement strand
GCGCTGCTGGCGGCCCTCGGCGCCGGCGCCTGCCTGGATCAGCTGTGTGAACGGCTGCGCCAATCGCCGGGGCGGCTCAGCGAGCGGCTGTTGCGGCTGGAGCTGGCGGGGCTGGTGCGCGGTGAGCCTGGGCTGTGGTGGCGGCCCAGCCGCCAGGGCGCCTCACTACGCTGAACCCATGGCGGCCCCGGCCCACAGCGCTCCCCCCAGCGGGCCCTGCCCGCAGCTGTCCGGTGAGGCGTTGCTGCTCTGGAGGCGTCAGCAGCTGGATCTGGGGGGCGAGGCCACTGCCCTGGATTGGTTGCTGGATCTGGAGGGGGGCATCGGCTGGCAGCAACTGCAACAGCTGCGGCTGAACCCCAACAGCACGGTGAGCCTGCGGGCACCCTTGGAACGGCTCCAGGCCCTGTGGCAGCGGCATTGCGGCCAACAGGACCCCCTGCAATACCTGGTGGGGCAGTGCCCCTGGCGTGACCTCACCCTGAAGGTGGCACCAGGGGTGCTGATCCCCCGCCAGGAAACCGAGCTGCTGGTGGATCTGGCGCTGGAGCTGTGGCAGCAGCACGGTGGCGGGCGCGGCCCCCGCCGCTGGGCCGACCTGGGCACGGGCTCGGGCTGCCTGGCGGTGGCCCTGGCCCGGGCCTGGCCCCACAGCCAGGGCAACGCCGTGGACCAATCCCCTGAAGCCCTGCGGCAGGCCGGGGGCAATCTGCAGGCCCACGGCTGCGCGGATGCAGTCGCGCTGTTGCAAGGGGATTGGTGGCAGCCGCTCCAGAGCCAGTGGGGCGAGCTGGAGCTGGTGGTGTCCAACCCGCCCTACATCCCCCGGGCTGTGTGGCAGGGGCTGGATCCGGTGGTGCGTGATCACGAGCCGGCCCTGGCGCTGCTGGGCGGAGACGATGGCCTCGAGGCCCTGCGGGCCATCGCAGCCAGGGCCCGCCAGGCCCTGGCCCCGGGGGGCTGGCTGCTGCTGGAGCACCACCACGACCAGAGCGATGCGGTGGCGGCCTTGCTGAAGGGGGCAGGGCTGGTGCAGGTGAGCGCTTATCCCGATCTGGAGGGGAAACGGCGTTTTGCCAGTGCCCGGGCGCCGGAACAGGCATGGGCATGATCCACGGGGCCGCCGCCCTGGCGGCGCAGCTGCAGGCCGGAGCGGCGGCCCTGTTCCCCACCGACACGGTGGTGGCCCTGGGGGCCGTCCCCCAAGCGGCCGAACAGTTGTGGGCCCTGAAACAACGGCCCTCCCACAAGGCTGTGATCCTGATGGGCGCCTGTGCCGACGACCTCTGGCCCTGCCTTGGGGTGCCGGTGCTGGGGCCCTGGCAAGCCCTGGCGGAGCGGCATTGGCCCGGTGGCCTCACCCTGGTGTTGCCGGCCCAGGGCCCGCTGGTGGAGCAACTCAACCCCGGCGGCAACAGCCTGGGGGTGCGGGTGCCGGCCTGCGCTGAGGCCCTGGAGCTGCTGCGCCACAGCGGGCCCCTGGCCACCACCAGCGCCAACCGCTCCGGGGAGCCGGCCTGCACCAATGCCGAGGAGGCCGGCATCGCCTTCCCCGCGGTACCGCAACTGGGCCCGGTGCCGTGGCCCACGCCCTCGGGCCAGGCCAGCACGGTGCTGGCCTGGACTGCACTGGGCCAGTGGCAGCTGTTGCGCCGCGGGGCCGTGCTGCCGCCTGAAGTGTCAGGGCAGCCCCCGTGATTCCTCTTCTCCTGCTGCTGACACTGCTGCTGGGCCTGCTTGCCTGGCTGCTGGAGCCCACGGTTCAGGCCATCACCACGCTGTTGGAACTGCCCGCGCTGCCCTGGCTGGCCCTGGGCGTTGCCGCCTGGGTGTTGGCGGGCCGGGAGTAGCCATCAAAAAACCCCCGGCCGGAGCCGGGGGTTGGGGTCGTCCCTCAAGGGGCAAGCGGTGATTCGCGGTGAATCAGCCGAACTTGCCAGAGGTGGAGGCGATCAGGAAGGCGGCGTAGGTGACGAAGTAGCCCACGGTGAAGTGAGCCAGACCCACCACACGGGCCTGCACGATCGAGAGCGCCACAGGCTTGTCACGCCAGCCCACCAGGTTGGCGAGCGGGGTGCGCTGGTGTGCCCAGACGATGGTCTCGATCAGCTCCTGCCAGTAACCACGCCAGGAGATCAGGAACATGAAGCCGGTGGCCCAGATCAGGTGACCGAACAGGAACATCCAGGCCCAGACGGCGAGGTTGTTGCTGCCATACGGGTTGTAACCGTTGATCAGCTGAGAGGAGTTGAGCCACAGGTAGTCGCGGAACCAGCCCATCAGATAGGTGCTGGATTCGTTGAACTGCGCCACGTTGCCCTGCCAGATGGCGAGGTGCTTCCAGTGCCAGTAGAAGGTGAGCCAGCCCACGGTGTTCAGGGCCCAGAAGACCGCCAGGTAGAAGGCGTCCCAGGCACTGATGTCGCAGGTGCCGCCACGGCCGGGGCCGTCGCAGGGGAAGGAGTAGCCGAAGTCCTTCTTGTCGGGCATCAGCTTCGAACCACGGGCATCCAGCGCACCCTTGACCAGGATCAGGGTGGTGGTGTGCAGACCCAGGGCGATGGCGTGGTGCACCAGGAAGTCACCAGGGCCGATCTGCAAGAACAGATCGTTGCCACCGTCGTTGATGGCATTCATCCAACCGCCCATGTAGGCGGCGCTGGCATTACTGGCGGCGCTGCCGGCGTTGGAGAGGAGCACATCGAAGCCATACATGGCCTTACCGGAGGCGGCCTGCACGAACTGGGCGAACACGGGCTCCACCAGGATCTGCTTCTCGGGGGTCCCGAAGGCCACCACCACGTCGTTGTGGACGTAGAGGCCCAGGGTGTGGAAACCGAGGAACAGGGACACCCAGCTCAGGTGGCTGATGATCGCTTCCTTGTGCTCGAGCATCCGAGCAAGAACGTTGTTCTTGTTGGCCTCGGGGTCGTAATCACGGATGAAGAAGATCGCACCGTGGGCGAAGGCACCGCACATCAGGAAGATGGCGATGTACTGGTGATGGGTGTAGAGCGCAGCCTGGGTCGTGTAGTCCTTGGCGATGAACGCGTAGGACGGCATCGAATACATGTGCTGCGCCACCAGGCTGGTCACAACGCCCAGGGAAGCCAGGGCCAGACCGAGCTGGAAGTGGAGCGAGTTGTTGATGGTGTCGTAGAGACCCT
>VGQL01000075.1 GCA_016882415.1 Cyanobacteria bacterium M_DeepCast_200m_mx_001 | reverse complement strand
GCGGCCTCGGCCGCCCAGGCGATGCCATCGCCCACGGTGAGCTGGAAGCGGGGGTCGCTCCAGCAGCCACCGCCGATCGAGGGCAGGTACTGCTGGCTCCACTCCACCACCAGCCCATCGATCTCCACCATGTCCAGGTGCTGCACGCCGGCGTGGCGCAGGCATTCGCGGGCGGTGCCGCCGTCGCCGCCGCCGATCACCAGCACCCGCTCGATCCGCTCGGCGCCGCAGAGGGCCGGGTGCACCAGCGATTCGTGGTAGTGCCGCTCCTGGCGCTCGGCGGTCATCCAGCAGCCGTCCAGCAGCAGCCCCTTGCCGTAGCGGGTGCTGTCGATGATCGTCACCCTCTGGAAGGGCGACTGCTGTTCGGCGATCACCCGTCCGGCCAGGCCATAGCGCACCCCATCGAAGATTTCGTCGATCCAGCCAGAGCTGGAGAGGGGCCACCCTGGAGTCGGCGCTGGCTTGGGCTGGGCGTCCATGGCGCGTTGACGGCTGTGTTCAGATTGACCCATGGCAGGCACGCTCAACCCGGGGGACCTGCGGCTGGGCCCGCGCTGGGTGATTCCGGCGGCGGAGCTGCGCTGGCGCTTTTCACGCTCCTCCGGCCCCGGCGGCCAACACGTGAACAGCACCGATTCGCGGGTGGAGCTGCTGTTTGACCTGGGGGCCACCGCCGTGTTTTCGGCGCCGTTGCGGCAGCGGGCCCTGGCGGCCCTGGAGTCACGGTTGGTGGAGGGTTGCCTGGTGATCGCCGCCAGCGAACACCGCTCCCAGTGGCAGAACCGTGTCGCCGCCCAGCGGCGCCTGGTGGAGCTGTTGCAGGAGGCCCTCAAGCCACCGCCGCCCCCGCGGCGGGCCACCCGCCCCACCCGCGGCTCCGTGCAGCGGCGCTTGCAGGCCAAGCGGCAGCGCAGCGCCGTGAAACAGCAGCGCAGCGGTCGCCCTCAGCTGCCGGAGGACTGAGCCGACGGGCCGTTGGTTGCGGCGCGGATCTGGGCCTTGGCCTGGCGCCACAGCTGCTCCAGTTCGCCGATGCTGCGGCCCTGCAGGTTGCCCCCCAGGGCCGCCTCCACCCGGGAGAACCGATCCAGGAAGCGCTGGTTGGTGCCCGCCAGGCCAGCCTCGGGGTCGATGCCGCACCAGCGCGCCACGTTCACCAGGGTGAACAGCACATCCCCCAGCTCCTCCTGGGCGTGGGCCGTGTCGCCGCTGGCCACGGCCTGCTTGAGCTCATCGAGCTCCTCATGCACCTTCTGCCACACCCCGGCCATGGCCTCCCACTCGAAGCCGGCGGCCGCGGCCTTCTTGGAGATCGTCATGGCCCCCGCCAGGGCCGGTTGGCCGCGCACCTTGCCGGCCAGCTGATCGCTCAGGGGGCTGGTTGAGGCGCCTTCACTCTGGCGTTCGGCCCGTTCCTGGGCCTTGATCGCCTCCCAACTCACGTTCACGGCGTCGGCGCTGGGGGCGGCCTCGGCGCCGCCGAACACATGGGGGTGGCGGCGGATCAATTTGGCGCTGATGCCCGTAGCGATCTGCCGCAGGTTGAAGCGCTGCTGTTCGCTGGCGATCTGGCCGTGGAGCACCACCTGCAGCAGCAGGTCCCCCAGTTCCTCCGCCAGGTGGCGGTCGTCGCCATGGCGGATGGCATCGGCCACCTCATGGGCCTCCTCCAGCACGTAGGGCGCCAGGGAGCGGTGGGTCTGTTGCAGGTCCCAGGGGCAGCCGCCATCGGGATCCCGCAGCTGGGCCACCACGGCCATCAGCTGCTCGATCGCTGCGGCGGCACTGGTGGGTGGCGCCGGGGGCTGCCCCTCGCCCGGCCGGCCACTGATCCAGAGGCGGAAGCAGGCGGCCTGCATCAGCTGGGTGGGGGTCTCCAGCCCCGCCTTGAGCAGCCGGCGCTCCAGCAGCTGGGCATCCAGGGAAAACACCGTGGTGTTGCGGGAGGTCATCACCGCCTCCACCGTGGCCGCCTCCATTCCCAGGCTGCGGAAGCGGGCGGCGGCCAGCTGCAGCCAGGGGTCCATGGTCTCGGGATCCGGCTCGCTGTAGCTGCTCAGCAGCAGGGCGCCACCGGGGGCCACCTGGGCCGCCAGCTGGTCCAGCAGCGGCCGTTGCTGGGCCGGATTCAACACGTGCAGCACGTTGTGGCAGACCACCGCCTCGAAGGGTCCATCCGCCAGGGGCCCCGCCTCCGGCAGCTGCGGCGGCCCCCACTGCACCCGTGCGGTGGCACCGCTGCGCTCCACCACGCCGTCGCAGAAGCCGCGCATCTGGGCGCTCGGCTCCACCAGGGTGAATTGCGCCTCGGGCAGGGCCTGCAGCAACCCCGGCAGCTCCAGGCCGCTGCCCACCCCCACCACCAGAGCCCGCCGCGCCTGGGGCCGCCGGGCCGCCAGGGCCGCGGCGCCGAGTTCCTGGATGGCGTCGTAGCCGGGGATCAGGCTGCGAATGCGGGCGTTGTAGTCGCGGCCGTAGTCGCCCTCGAAGTCGAGCTGGATCATCGCGGCTGCGGCTGGGCGGCTGCCTGGAGTTTGGCGGGCCCTCAGCGCCGCCGCCGCCGTCGCCGGGCACGTCGCAGGGGCCTGGGCAGGGGCGGGGTGGGGTCGCCGTCCTGCAGCAGGTGCAGCCAGGCGCTGGCCTCGAGACCCACCAGGGCCGCCAGCAGCAGCGGCCGCTCGCGCGTCCACAGCTGGGCCGCCCCCTGCGCCAGGGCGACGGGTCCCGGGGTGCCCAGGGGCTGGCCCAGCCAGCTCAGGGCCAGCAGCAGCACCGCCAGGTAGAGCAGCCGGCCGGCGCTGCCCAGCAGGGGGGAGTGGGAGAGCAGCGAGCGATGGCTGAGCAGGCGCCGGTAGGGCCACCACAGCAGCCGCAGCGGCCCCCAGCGGCGGGTGGGGTTGGAGTGGGTGTCCAGGTCGGGGGAGAGCCAGAGGCCGCCGATGAGCACCCCCAGGCCGGCGCTGAGGCCGGTGGCAGCCCCGAGCCAGAGCCCGCCGATCAGGCCCAGCGCCAGCGCCAATAGCCCGGTGGCTCGGTCGTGGGCGCGGCCGCTGGCCAAGCCATGGGTGCAGGGCGGCCCGAGTGTGCCGCGGCGGCGGGCACAATGGGCGCACCGCCCGGTTAGCTCAGCGGTAGAGCGCCTGCCTTACAAGCAGGATGTCGCTGGTTCGAACCCGGCACCGGGCATCA
>VGQL01000074.1 GCA_016882415.1 Cyanobacteria bacterium M_DeepCast_200m_mx_001 | reverse complement strand
GCCGCCGCCTTTGCCGTGCCCCCTGAGCGGGTGGCGGAGCTGCTGGACCCGCTGGTGGAGCGGGGCCGGCGGGCCTTGGCTCCCCTGCGGGAGACGTTGGCGGGCAGGCGGCTCTTCCTGCTGCCCGATTCCCAGCTGGAGATTCCCCTGGCCCGTTTCCTGTCGCGGGAGTGCGGCATGGAGCTGGTGGAGGTGGGCACCCCCTACCTCGATCGCCAGCTGATGGCCGAAGAGCTGGCCCTGCTGCCCGATGGCACCCAGCTCAGCGAGGGCCAGCACGTGGACAACCAGCTGGCCCGGGTGCGCGAGGCCCGCCCCGACCTGGTGGTGTGCGGCATGGGCCTGGCCAATCCCCTGGAGGCGGAGGGCATGGCCACCAAGTGGTCGATCGAGCTGGTGTTCAGCCCCATCCACGGCATCGACCAGGCGGCCGACCTGGCGGAGCTGTTCGCCCGCCCCCTGCGTCGCCGCGCCGCCCTGAGCTTCGCCTGATGGAACTCACCCTCTGGACCTACGAAGGCCCCCCCCACGTGGGGGCCATGCGCATCGCCGCCTCCATGGAGGGGGTGCACTACGTGCTGCATGCCCCCCAGGGCGACACCTACGCCGATCTGCTGTTCACGATGATCGAGCGGCGGGATCGGCGCCCCCCCGTCACCTACACCACCTTCCAGGCCCGCGACCTGGGGGGTGACACCGCCGAGCTGGTGAAGCGCTCGATCGCCGATGCGGTGCAGCGTTTCCAGCCGGAGGCCCTGCTGGTGGGGGAGAGCTGCACCGCTGAACTGATCCAGGACCAACCCGGCGCCCTGGCGGCCGGCATGGGTTTCGGCGACCTGCCGATCGTGAACCTGGAGCTGCCCGCCTACTCCAAGAAGGAGAACTGGGGCGCCGCCGAAACCTTCTACCAACTGGTGCGCAGCCTGCTCAAAGCCCAGCTGCCCCCCCCCGGCACCCCCAAGCCCGATCCGGCCCGCTGGCGCGCCGAGGGGCGCCGGCCGCGGGTCAACCTGCTGGGGCCCACGCTGCTGGGCTTCCGCTGCCGCGACGACGTGCGCGAGATCACCCAGCTGCTGGGGGGGTATGGCATCGACGTGGCGGTGGTGGCCCCCCTGGGGGCACGGCCCGCCGATCTGCAGCGCATCCCCAGCGCCGATGCCAACGTGAACCTCTACCCGGAGGTGGCGGGCACCCTGTGCAGCTGGCTGGAGCGCCAGTTCGGCATGGCCTGCACCAGCACCGTGCCCATCGGCATCGGCGCCACCGTGGCCTTTCTGCGGCAGCTGCATGGGCTGCTGGACCTGGAGCTGCCGGCGGACCTGCAGGCCGGTGCCGATGGGGTGTGCCCGGCGGAGCGCCGCTCGCGGCTGCCCTGGTATTCCCGCTCGGTGGATTCCACCTACCTCACCGGTAAGCGGGTGTTCATCTTTGGCGACGCCACCCACGCCATCGCCGCCGCCCGCATCGCTCGCCGCGAGCTGGGGTTCCAGGTGGTGGGGCTGGGCAGTTACAGCCGCGAGCTGGCCCGGGAGGTGCGTGCCGCCGCCCAGGAGCTGGGCCTCGAGGCCCTGATCAGCGACGACTACCTCGCCGTGGAGGCGGCCATCGCCGAGGCGGCCCCGGAGTTGGTGCTGGGCACCCAGATGGAGCGCCACAGTGCCAAGCGGCTGGGCATCCCCTGCGCGGTGATCAGCGTGCCCCTGCATGTGCAGGATGTGCCCGCCCGCTATGCGCCCCAGATGGGTTGGGAGGGGGCGAACGTGATCTTCGACAGCTGGGTGCACCCGCTGATGATGGGCCTGGAGGAACACCTGATCGGCATGTTCCGCCACGACTTCGAATTCGTGGATGGCCACCGCAGCCACCTGGGGGATGGCCCCCCCGCTGCAGCTCCTGCCGGCCCATCTGGCGACTCCGCCCCGGCGACGCCCGCCCTGGGCCTGCACTGGAGTCCCGAAGGGGAGGCGGAACTGGCCAAAATCCCCTTCTTTGTGAGGGGCAAGGTGCGCAAGAACACCGAGGCCTTTGCCCGCGAGCGTGGCCTGGCGGTGATTGACAGCGAAGCGCTGTACGAAGCCAAAGCCCACTTCAGCCGGTGAATTTTGACTGAGTAAGCATTTCCACTTAGGTAAATCTACTCAAGTTTTTGTACTCAGCTGTTGCTAGATCTGTCGCTAGATCTGCGATTTGTGTGCCTTTGCGCATGCATGGCTCCTCAACTGTTTCGCTTTGCACAACACGCTTTTCCATCCTGATGTTGGGGCGATTGGATGGAGTCCGGATCTCCGCTTCGGCTGGTTCGATCCTTTCGCCATAGGCACGTTGTTATGACCACCACGCTCACCCGTCCCGATGGCGAGGGCAGTGTTCAGGTGCACCAGGAGGCGGGCCTGCAGATCGAGGAGGGCGCTCTGGTGATCGCCGTGTACGGCAAGGGGGGCATCGGCAAGAGCACCACCAGCTCCAACCTCTCGGCCGCCTTCTCCAAGCTCGGCAAGCGGGTGCTGCAGATCGGCTGTGACCCCAAGCACGACAGCACCTTCACGCTCACCAAGCAGATGGTGCCCACGGTGATCGACATCCTCGAAACCGTGGACTTCCACACCGAGGAGCTGCGCCCTGAAGACTTCGTGTTCGAGGGCTTCAACGGCGTGCAGTGCGTGGAATCCGGCGGCCCGCCGGCGGGCACCGGTTGCGGTGGCTATGTGACCGGCCAGACCGTGAAGCTGCTCAAGGAGCACCACCTGCTGGAGGACACCGATGTGGTGATCTTCGATGTGCTCGGTGATGTGGTGTGCGGCGGTTTCGCGGCGCCGCTGCAACACGCCGACTACTGCCTGATCGTGACGGCGAACGACTTCGATTCGATCTTCGCCATGAACCGGATCATCGCCGCCATCCAGGCCAAGGCGAAGAACTACAAGGTGCGCCTGGGGGGCGTGGTGGCCAACCGCTCCAAGGACACCGACCAGATCGATCGCTTCAACGATCGGGTGGGCATGAAGACCATGGCCCACTTCCCCGACCTGGACGCCATCCGCCGCTCACGGCTCAAGAAGTGCACCATCTTCGAGATGGAAGCCACCCCGGAGGTGGAGGCGGTGCAGAACGAATACCTGCGCCTGGCCCAGTCGATGCTCGACGATGTGAAGCCCCTCGAGGCCGAACCCCTCAAGGACCGCGAGATCTTCGACCTGCTCGGGTTCGACTGA
>VGQL01000073.1 GCA_016882415.1 Cyanobacteria bacterium M_DeepCast_200m_mx_001 | reverse complement strand
CGCGGACCGCTGAACAGGTAGGCGGGGGCGATGCGCCCGGAGCGCAGGGCGTTGCCCAGGGTGGCCGCGATCGCCTCCTGCCCCACCAGCTGGTCGAAGCGCTGGGGGCGGTACTTGTGATGGAGCGGTTGGTAGGCGGCCGGCATGGCTGGAGATTAGGGGCCGCTGCCGGTGTCCAGCAGTCGCTCCAGCCTGGCCTCGAGTTCCTCCACTTCGCTCAGTTGATCGGCCAGCTTCTGGGCCGCCAGCCGCAGGGCGGAGGACCCATCCGCTTCCCCCCAGCGGGCCTCCGCTTTGGCCAGTTCCGCCTCCAGCCGTTGCTGCAGCTTGATCCGCAGGCCATCGAGCTGTTGCAGGCTGCGGCGGGTGAGCTCCGGATCGAAGCGCACCCCCTGGCGCAGCAGCAGGCGGGCGCCATTGAGCACCGCCGCCGGCAACCACTGCCCCACCGCCATGGCCCCCAGGCTGCCGGTCTGCAGCCAGTCCTCCACCTGGGCACTGCGGTGCCGCCCGGTTTTGCACCAGTGGGCGAAGTGCTCGCAGTTGTTGAACAGCAGGTTGTAGTTCTGCTCCCCGAGGCGCCCCATGGCCCGCCGCAGGGTGGTGCCGGCCGGTGAGCAGGCCTGGGGGTCGTAGGGCACCACGCGGATCGGTTGGCCGCGGCTGAACTCCTCCAGCGGGCTGCGCAGGATCTGCCGCCCCTCCAGGTAATGGGCCACGGTGCCATCCCCCAGGTCAATGCCGTGGTGCTGATACAGCCCGTGCTGCCGGGGCACCTGCAGGTGGTCGGCGGCGGCCATGCCGGCCCGCGGGGATCAGGCGGATTCCTGCTGGGGGGCGTCGCTGCCGGGCAGCGCCAGCACCTTCGCCTTGGTGCGCTCCTCCACCAGGTCCCGGGTGATGGTGAAGGCCTTGGTGCTCTTGTCGGAGGGAAGGTCGTACATCAGATCGAGCATCAGCTCCTCCACGATCCCCCGCAGGGCCCGGGCGCCGGTCTTGCGCCGGTGGGCTTCGGCGGCGATGGCCTCCACGGCGCCGGGCTCGAAGTCCAGCCGCACGTCATCCATGCTCAGCAGGGTCTGGAACTGCTTCACCAGGGCGTCCCGAGGCTCCGTGAGGATGGCCTCCAGGGCGTGGGTGTCCAGAGGCTCGAGCACCGCGCTCACCGGCAGACGGCCGATGAACTCCGGGATCAGGCCGTACTTCACCAGGTCGTCCGGCTCCAGGTTGCGCAGCACATGGGCCGCCTGTTGGTCCTTGCCGTGGCGGCTGCGGCCGCGGCCCCCCTCCGGGATGAAGCCGATGGCGTTGCGGCCCAGGCGGCGCTGCACCACATCCTCCAGCCCCACGAAGGCCCCACCACAGATGAACAGGATCTGGCTGGTGTCGATCTGGATGCAGTCCTGGTAGGGGTGCTTGCGGCCCCCCTGGGGGGGCACGTTGGCCACGGTGCCTTCCAGCAACTTGAGCAGGGCCTGCTGCACCCCCTCACCGGACACATCGCGGGTGATCGACGGGTTCTCGCTCTTGCGGGCGATCTTGTCGATCTCGTCGATGTAGATGATGCCCCGCTGGGCCTGGTCCACATCCAGGTCGGCCTTCTGCAGCAGCCGCAGCAGGATGTTCTCCACGTCCTCCCCCACATAGCCCGCTTCGGTGAGGGTGGTGGCGTCCGCCACGGCGAAGGGCACGTCGAGCAGTTCCGCCAGGGTCTGGGCCAGCAGGGTCTTGCCGCAGCCGGTGGGGCCGATCAGCAGGATGTTGCTCTTGTGCAGCCGCGTGGCGGTCTGGCTGGTTTCGCCCTTGCCATCCCCCTGCCAGGCCAGGCGTTTGTAGTGGTTGTAAACCGCCACCGACAGCACCTTCTTGGCCTCCTCCTGGCCCACCACCTGGGCATCGAGGTGGGCTTTGATCTCCCGGGGTTTGGGGATCTCAGCGAGGGTGGGGGCGGGTTTGCTGGCCTTCTTGGCGGGGGTCTTGCCCTTGGCTTCAGCGCTCTGGCGGCCGGCGCCGCCGCTGGCCTGGCCCTCCACCAGTTCCTCGTCGAGGATCTCGTTGCAGAGGTCGATGCACTCGTCGCAGATGTAGACCCCCGGGCCGGCGATCAGCTTGCGCACCTGATCCTGCGACTTGCCGCAGAACGAGCACTTCAGGTGGGCATCGAACTTGGCCATCGGGCGGGGCGGCGACGAGGTGGCGGGGAGCCGTTGGGGGAACCTCTGGGGAGGCGGGGCTGTGGGCCCGAAACTCCAGGATCGACCCGATCCCTCGCTTCGTCAGCCGTCCTTAAGGATCAAACCGGGCTGCCGTCGGTGACGACACGGTCGATCAGGCCGTATTGAACCGCTTCCGCCGGGGAAAGGAAGTAGTCACGGTCGGTGTCTTCCGCGATCTTCTCCAGCGGTTGGCCGGTGTGCTCCGCCAGCAGCCCGTTGAGGGTGTCCTTGAGGAACAGGATCTCCTTGGCCTGGATCTCGATGTCCACCGCCTGGCCCTGGGCGCCGCCGAGGGGCTGGTGGATCATGATCCGCGCATTGGGGAGGGCCAGGCGCTTGCCCTTGGTGCCGCCGGAGAGCAGGAAGGCCCCCATGGAGGCTGCCAGGCCGTAGCAGATGGTCACCACGTCAGGTGCCACCTGCTGCATGGTGTCGTAGATCGCCAGGCCGGCCGTCACCGAGCCGCCCGGTGAGTTCACATAGATCTGGATGTCCTTCTCGGGGTCCTCGGCTTCGAGGAACAGCAGCTGGGCCACCAGGGCATCGGCCACCTGGTCGTCGATGCCGGTGCCCAGGAAGATGATCCGCTCCCGCAGCAGGCGCGAATAGATGTCGAAGGCCCGATCCCCACGGCCCGACTGCTCCACCACCGTGGGCAGCACGCCAGGGGCGGCCACCGGCCAACGGTTGTGGATGGGATGCGGGGTGCTGGCGTTGATCACGCGGGCCGGACGCTGGTCAGTCCGGCCAATCTATGGGGATCAGGTGTGATCAGGCGTCTGCGCTGGCCGCGGCCTTCTTGCCGCCGCCCTTCTTGGCCTTGGGTTTGGCGTCAGCTGTCGCGTCGTTCCCTTGCTCAGGGGCTTTTTCCGTGACGGTGCTGTGGCTCTCCAGCCAGCCCAGCAGCTTGTCGCGCATCAGATCCTCCTGGACCGCCTGGCGCAGGCGGGCGGGATCGATGCGGGAGCTGTCGCTGAAGCCGCGGCTGAGTTCCTTCACCTTGGCCTCGATTTCGCCGGCCTCCAGTTCGATCTGCTCCGCCTT
>VGQL01000072.1 GCA_016882415.1 Cyanobacteria bacterium M_DeepCast_200m_mx_001 | reverse complement strand
AATCCCGGAAGCGTTTCTTAAGTTCAACCAACCACAATCAGCTTCATGAAGATGTTCATGAAGCGTTCATGAAGTTGGTTGAAGTGATGGCGCGCCGCCGCCGCCCTGTTGCTGCAGCCACTGGCGCCCCTGCTGCAGAAACGCCGCCCAATTCAGTTTTTCCGCCTCCGCAGCCCGGGCCACCAGCAGTGGGGCCTGCCGTTGCAGCAGCGCCTGCAGCTCCGCCTCCGGCACCCCCGCCGCCAGGGCCAGGTAATCCGCCATGGCGCGCCCCACCACTCGGGTGAGGTAGGCGGCACTCAGGGCCTGCAGGGCGCCCCCCACCAGCCAGGTGGCCCCATGCAGCTTCACCACCGCCGCCAGGCTCTGGCTGCTCCACTCCACCACCCCCTGGGTGAGGGCGGCCTTGCCCAGCTCCGCCGCTGCCGCCTGCAGCTGCTCCAGGCTCCAAGAGCACTCCCACAGCTGCGCCATCTCCTGCAGCATCAGGCCATTGGCGGCCGCCAGCACCAGCAGATCGAGGCTGGGCAGTGGGGCCACCACCACGCCGGCGGCCACGGTCCACTGGGTGCGCTGCAGCAACCGCTGCCAGTGCTGGCGCCGCAACGCCTCCAGCTCCCCCTGCCACTGGCCGTGCAGCTCCTCCAGGCAGCGCAGCTGGCTGCGCTGCAGCTGCTCCGGGGCTGCAGCGGCCCACCAGCCATTCAGGGGGTCCAGCTCAGCTTCCAGCCCCTCGGGTTGGACAGGGTTCCAGGGCCAGCAATGCTCCGCAAGCGGGGCCGGCAGTTGCTGGCGCAGTTGCTGCAGCCAGGTGGACCAGTCGCCGCTGGGGCGATCCACCAGCAGGGCCACCGGCTGACCCTGCGGCAGGGCCTCCAGCCAGCGCAGGTCCGCCGCCTTGAGGGGCAGCTGCAGCCGGTAGAGCACCAGATCACAGTGGCGGAAGGCCTCGGGCCAACGCCAGGCCACCGGTGCCTCCGGCAAGGGATGGCTGCGGATCACCTGCAATGCCACGGGCGAGCGCACCGCCGCCAGCAGTTGGGACTGCTCCGCCTCGCTCCAGGGGGTGCAGCCCACCAGGGCCCAGCGCAGCCCCGCCTCCGCCTTGCGGCCCCGCAGCTGCTCCAACTGGCGGCGACGGCCCCCCTGGGCCAGCTCGGCCTCGGGCCCAGAAGCCTGCAGCCGCTCGAAGCTGGCCAGCACCGTGTCGCAGCGCTCCAGCCAGCCGGCCACGCTGGTGGGCAGCTGGGGCGGCCGCGGTTTGAGCCGCGCGCTCAGCAGCCACAGCCCCGCCGCCGCCGCACCCAGGCTGAACAGCGAGGCGAGGGGCCCATGGGCCGACTCCAGCAACAGCAGGCCCCCGCCCAACCCCAGCCCCAGGGGCCAGTGGCGCCGCAGCTGCGGCACCACGGTGTGCTGGATCAGGGTCTGCACCAGGGCGGCCTTGGGTGCAGCTGGTTTAGCTCAGCTGGTGACACCTGCACAGACCCAATAACGTTGGAGCACATGCGCGAGCCCCAGCGGCGATGGGTGGTGTCGGCAGCCTGAAGGCCAGGGGGGACACCCGCGTGGCGGTGCAGCGGGTGCTGCTGGTGGCCCTGGCGGTGAATGTGAGCGTGAGCCTGCTCAAGCTGGTGCTGGGGCTGCTCACCGGTTCGCTGGCGGTGCTGGCGGACGCCATGCACAGCGCCACCGACGGCCTCTCCAGCCTGATGGGGCTGATCACCAACAACCTCTCCGACCCCAACCCCGACCGCGATCACCCCTACGGCCACGACAAATACGAGGCCCTCGGGGCCCTGGCCATCGCCGGCTTCATCCTGGTGACGGCCCTGGAAATCCTGCGCACCGCGATCGAGCGCATCGCCGGCGGCCTGCGGCCCCTGCGGCTCGACGGCCAGGACCTCCTGCTGCTGCTGATCGTGCTCGGCTGCAACCTGCTGCTGGCGGGCTACGAGCGCAGCGAGGGCAAACGCCTGGGCAGCCCGCTGCTGCTGGCGGATGCGAAGCACACCACCAGCGACATCTGGACCACCATGCTGCTGCTGGTGGGCCTGGCCGGCGCCGTGGGGCTGGGCCAGAACTGGCTCGATGTGGCCCTGGCCATCCCCCTCTGCCTGCTGCTGGTGCGGGTGTGCTGGCAGGTGCTGCGCAGCAACATGCCCTGGCTGGTGGACCAGATCGCCATCGCCCCGGAGGCCATCCATGAGGTGGCCATGGGGGTGCCCGGGGTGCTCAACGTGCACGACATCGCCAGCCGCGGCGTGCTCGGCCAGCGGGTGTTCATCGAGCTGCACATGGTGGTGGATGCCAACGACCTGCCCACCGCCCACCGCATCACCGAGTTGGTGGAGGAACACCTGGAGCAACGCTTCGGCCCCGTGCGCTGCACCATTCACCTGGAGCCGCGCGAATACGCCATCGCCGACATCACCTTCCGGGGGACCCATGGCTGAGCGGGCCGCCACCGCCAGCACCTGGAGCCAGCTGCTCACGCCGCGGCTGGAGCAGCGGCTCGAGCAGCTGCTGGCCCAGCAGCAGGGGGCGGAGGGCTGGAGCGGCGAGCGGCCCGTGCTGCTGCTGGATCGCTGCTGGCTGAAGCTGCGGGTGGTGCCCGTGGCCCAGCTGGCGGCGGCCCTGCCCCCCGACAGCAGCGCCGAGGCGCCTGAGCTCAGCCGCTTCCGGCAGCTGCGGGCCGAGGGGCGCGATGGCCTGGCGGCCCAGGAGCAGTGCTGGCGCGAATTCGGCCGCCAGGCCTGCACCGAAGCCCTGCGCCGCTTCTGGCGCGCCCAGGAGCAGGGCAACCACGGCTGGACCTTCGAGCGCTATCTCGAACTGGTGGAGCAGTACCGCCGCCACCTGCAGGCCCCGGGGCAGCGGCCGCTGCCCCTGCTGGTGCTGGCCCGCCAGGGCAGCGGTGCCCCCCACGATCTGCACTGGTGCTGGCCGGGCCCTCAGCCCATAGGGCACACTTGCCCCTGAACTCGTTTCCGGTGTGCGGCCATGGCCGACGGTGATCGCCAGCCCAGCTTTTCCCGTGGTGAGCGGGGCCCCCGTGAGGGTGGCAACCGCGAGGGCGGAAACCGTGATGCCGGCGGGTTCCGCATCCGCCTGAGCGACAACGAGATGCGCTCGGCCCGCGCCGTGCAGGAGGCCTTCGGCCTGCGCTCCACCGTGGCCGCCCTGGGCCTGTCGCTGCGCACCGTGGCCCAGCTGCTCGAGGAGGGCAAGCTCGATGAGGCCGTGGCCCAGCACCGCGCCAACGCCGG
>VGQL01000071.1 GCA_016882415.1 Cyanobacteria bacterium M_DeepCast_200m_mx_001 | reverse complement strand
CAGCAGCGGCAGCAGCAGGGCCAGGCAGGCCGCCGCGGCCATCAGCCAGCGGCGCAGGGGGATCCAGGGGCCGTTCATGCCGCCAGGGCCTCCCGCTCGGCGCCGGGGATGGGCTGCCAGCCGGTGTGGGTGGCCCACAGGGCCCAGATGGCCATGGCCCGCAGGTAGTGGCAGGCCCGGAACGTGTTCACCGCCGTGATCGCCTCCGGCGTGCGGAATTGCAGGCCGCCGCCGTACACCTGCTCCACCACGGCGCCGGTGATCGCCAGGGCGGTGCCGCCTTCGCCCATCAGCCGGTAGTAGGCCGCCAGGCCGAAGTTGATGCCGGTCCACACCTCAAGCGGGTGGGTGCCGTTGGGGTCCAGCGGGGTGCCGTCGCGGCGCAGGCCATTGGCCACCCCCAGGCGACCCCCCTGGAACCCCTCAAAACAGGCCTCTCTCACCGCTTGTAGGGCACTGCGGGCGCGGTCGTCAGCCACCACCGAAGGCAGCCCCAGCAGGCGGGCGTAGAAGTCGCCGCAGAGCTGGTCGGCCATCACCACCGGGGTGCCGCTCTCGGCGTCGATCTTGTAGTACTCGCCGTTCCAGAGCAGGGCGTCGAAGTTGGCGCGCGATTGCTCCAGCCAGCTGCCGAAGGTGCGCTGCTCGGTCGCCGTGTCGAGGCCCATGGCGAGCTGCAGCTGCTGGGCCATGGCCAATGCCGCCTCCAGGGCGGCGATCCAGAGGGCGCCGCAGTAGGCGCTTACCCCCTTGAGGGGCCAGTCGTCGAAGGTCTGGTCGGGGGCGCCGCCGTTGTCGGGCAGGCCGTCGTTGTTGACGTCGAAGGTTTTGAGGTAATGCAGGGCCTGCACCGCAGCCGGCCAGCAGTCCGCCAGGAAGCGCAGGTCTTCGCCGTTGGGGGCCAGCTTGAAGGTGCGCCACACCTGCAGCACGAAGTCGCTGGCCAGGTCCTTCCAGAGGTTGCAGTCCTGGTAGGCGGTGTAGTTGCTGGCGTCCCAGGGGCGTTCATTGGGGGCCCCCAGGTCGTGGGGGGTGGCGCCGGCCACTTTGCGGGCCGCCTCGACGCGGCCCTTGCCCTGGGTGAAGTACCAACCGATGGGCCGCGGCGTGGGGTCGCTGGCGGGGATGGCCCGGGCGAAGCTGCGCAGCACGCTCTTGTCGAGCTCCGGCCACAGCTGCAGCAGGGCGAAGGAGCCGTAGAGCCGCACGTCGAGGCTTTCGTACCAGGCGTAATCCAGGCACTCCAGCACCCCGAAGCGGCCCACGGGATCCTGGGGTGAGGCGGCGGTCCAGAGGCTCCCGCCACTGGCCAGGTCGTAGAGCTCGTTGAACAGGGCCATGCGCAGCGGCTCCGGCAGGTCGCTGCGCTCCAGCACCGGCTGCTGCCAGGCCTGGATCGCCTCCCGCCACTGGCGCCAATCCCGCAGGGCTTCGGCGGCCAGGGCGGCGGCGTTGCTGCCGCTGGCGTCGAAGAAGTCGGTGTAGCGGCGCAGGGCGCGGCTGCCGCTGGCGAAGGCGGTGACGGGTAGGTCCCAGCTGATCACCAGCGGGATCTCCAGGCTCTGGCCCGGCTCCAGCCGGCACTGCACCGCCAGGGCGGCGCTGGCGGGGTCATCGGCGCCGGAGCGGCGGTCGTTGTCGCTGTCGGGGATGGAGCCGTCGCGGCTGAAGCTGCTCCAGAGGTCGCTGCCGTCGCCGCCGGGGTTCCAGCGGCTGCAGCGCTGGATGCGCACCCCGGGCTGGGGGGCGGTGGCGATGCACCACTGCCCCTGGCCCTCGGCGATCGGCGCGGCGATATCGCCGTTGAGCAGCACACCGCTCAACCCCTCCTGATCCACCCAGCGGTTGTGGTGCCCCTGGGTGCTGCCGATGGCGGGCACATAGTTGTGCTCGGGGCTGCCGTCGTCGCGGAAGTGCACCGCGGCGGCGGGGTCGGTGTTGGTGAACCAGCCGCAGCTGTTGCGCCAGCTCAGCAGCAGGGAGAGGTCGAGCGGTTGCTGGGTGGGGTTGCGCAGGGTCCAGACGAACACCGCCAGCGGGTAGCTGCTTTGGCGGTAGTTGCCCGGCAGGATCGGGCTGAAGGCCTCACAGCTCACCTCGGCGGCAAACACACCGCTGTAGTGGGTCCAGCTGAGGGGATAGCGGGCGGCGTAGGTGCCGGTGCTGCGGCGGCCATCGCTGGCGGGGTACCACTGCCAGCTGCTCAGGGGTTCACCGGCGCCGGGCCGGGAGCCGTCGGCCTTGGGCTGTACCGCCAAGGCATGGGCCCGCTGCCGTTGGCCGTTGGATTCAAACAGGGCGAACTGGCAGTCCGGCAGGGTGCCGAACCAGTGCTCACCGCCGTCCAGGTGCCAGAGGTTGAAGTTGCCATCGGGGGCCCGGCCGATGCAGCCCGCCCCGAAGCCCCCCAGGGGCATGCCGTGGTTGGGGCCGTCGTCGAGGTTGCTGGCGTAGCGCACCGTGTAGGGCGATTCCCAGCCCTGGCCGAAGGGCCGCGACCAGCTGGCCTGCGGTGCCCGCCAGTGGTTGCGGGGCGTGCGCCGCAGCAGGGACTTGAGGGCGGTGAGGCCGAAGCGCGCCATGGGGCAGCCAACAGTGGGGTCAGCTTGTCAGAGCTGATGGGTACTGGGGTGTTCGCGGGCCTCCTGGTCCACCAGGGCATCGAGGGTGGCGGCGGAGCGCACCAGGGCCTGATAGCGCTGCACCACCCGCCGGTTGCGCTCCAGCCAGCTGGCGGGATTGCCCTGGGCCGCAGGGCTGCTGCCGCTGCCGTCCTCATCCAGCAGCTCCAGTTCCCGTTGGCTCACCAGGGCCAGCACCAGTTCGTGCAGGCGCTGGCGGCGGGTGGATTGGGGGTCGGCCATGGTGCGGTGTGACGGTGGTGCGAGGGCGGCCCGTGGGGCTGCCCCTGAGAATGGCCCCATGATCGAGGTGATCGGCACCGACGCCGGCGCACCGGCCTCCCTGCCGGTGCCCCTGCGGCAGCGGCTGCTGGAGGCCAGCCTGGTGGCGGCCCCCCGGCGGCTGCACCCCGCATTGCAGGCCTGCTTCGGTGCGGCCCTGCCCCCCCTGCTGGCCACCGACGCCATCGAGGCCTGCCTGGAGCAGCTCGCCCAGTGCCCCCCCGAGCAGGCGGTGGTGGTGCTGGCCAGCGGTGATCCCCTCTGGTTTGGCATCGGCCGTCAGCTGTTGCAGCGGCTCGACCCCGCCCGGCTGCGCTTCCATCCCGCCCCCAGCTCCCTGCAGCTGGCCTTCGCCCGCATCGGCCGCCCCTGGCAGGACGCCAG
>VGQL01000070.1 GCA_016882415.1 Cyanobacteria bacterium M_DeepCast_200m_mx_001 | reverse complement strand
CCACCGAAACGGCCCAGCAGGTCGTTGATGAAGTCGTCGAAGTTGCCGTAGCGGCCGAAGTCCACATCCACGCCGGCGCCACCGCCTCCACCGGCCTGGTTCCAGTACTGGCCGAACTGCTCGTAGCGGCGGCGCTTGTCCGGATCGGAGAGCACCTCGTAGGCCTCGCTCACCTCCTTGAACTTGGCCTCGGCCCCCTGATCGCCCGGGTTCACGTCCGGGTGGTACTGGCGGGCCAGCTTGCGGAACGCGCGTTTGATGGTGTCGGCATCGGCGCCGCGCTCCACCCCAAGCACCTTGAAATAGTCGCGGTATCCGTTGGCGCTCATCGCTGCTGCTGGGACCACCAAAGGACAGGCGAACCCCCAGTCTCCCAGCTGCAGCGGCCTCCGGGGCCAGCCCGACGGGGCGGAAGGCCGAACGCCCCTAACCTCAGGGCCACCCTCTTCGCCGCCATGCCCAGCGCCCTCCGGCTGATGCCAGCCCGCCGTCGCCTGCTGCGGCTGGGGGCGGGTCTGCTGCTGGCGGGAGCCACCCTGGGGGCACCGGCGGCATCCTGGGCCGCAGGCCAACCCGCCAAAGCGGAGGCATCCAGCCCTGAGCAACTGCGGCTGGCGGAGCACCTCAAACGGGTGGGCATGATCTTTTACGGCGCCTGGTGGTGCTCCCACTGCCAGCACCAGAAAGCCCTGTTCGGCAGCCCCGCCCAGGAGCGGCTGCCCTACGTGGAGTGCGACAAGGAGGAGAGCGGCCGCGAACGCTGCAACGCCGCCCAGGTGCGGGCCTACCCCAGCTGGGATTTCAAGGGTGAGCGGCGGGAAGGGGTGCTCAGCCTCGAGGAGCTCAAGCAGTGGAGCGGCTACCGCAGCAGCCCGGGCGCCGGCGGCAGCCGCTGAGGCCGATCGGATGGCCGCAGCGATTCCCGTGGTGGGCATCTGCGGCCCCTCCGCCGCCGGCAAAAGCGTGCTGGCGGCGGCTCTGCAGCAGCGGCTGCAGGCCCAACAGCGGCGCTGCCTGGTGCTGGCCTGCGACAACTACTACCGCACCCCCTGGGAACCCCACGGCCCCTTTGGCTTCGACACGGTGGAGGCCATCGACCTGCCCTGCCTGCGCCAAGAACTGGCGCAGTTGCAGGCGGGGCAGTGCGGCTCCCTGCGCACCTACGACATGGCCAGCCGCAGCGCCGGCCGCAGACCGCTCACGGGCGAGCCACCGGAGCTGATCCTGCTGGAAGGGGCCTATGGCCCCCAGGCCCTGCTGGAGGCCAACCCCTTCGCCCTGCTGGTGTACGTGCAGACGCCCCTGCCACTGCGGATCCTGCGCCGGCTGCGGCGCGATCAACAGCAACGGCAACGGTCGGCGCGCTACGTGCTGCAGCAAACGCTGCAGCAAACCCTGCCCGGAGAGCGCCGCTTCATCCGGCCGATGCGCCACCAGGCTGACGTGGTGGTGCGGGATCCCCAACGCAGCCTCGAGACGCTCGCCACCCAGCTCTCGCTGATACTCAGCGGCCACACTTGACAGGACCAGACAATACGTGTGGCGAGCACGATTGCCCATGCGCTGGCTCTTCTCACTCTTCCGCAGAAAGCCCAAGCCGGAGCCTGAAGCCTCCGCAATCGTGGCGGCGGCGCGCATCAAAGCCGATGTGCAACAGCAAGTGGAGAGCCTGGAAAAACTCCACCAGGGCCCCAAGGGTGGCGTCTACACGGTGGACGACCGAGGCCGTAAGACCTACCTCAAAACCTTCACCGGCCCCCGCGGCGGCAAATACGCGATCGACGCCCAGGGCCGCAAGCGCTACATCCGCTCCTGATCCCATGGTTGGCATCACCCGGATTCATGCGGTGCGCCAGAACCATCTGCGCATCGTGGATATCGCCAAAGCCCAAGCTGAATTGCGCAAACAGCAACTGAAGGCTCAGGGTTTCGTGCTCGAGCACATCGAGCAGCTGTAACCCCAGTCATTGCTCTGCTGCTTGAAAGGGGCCTTCCAACCCCCATGGATCATTTGGGTGATAAGGCTGATCTCACCCCATCTCCCTTAAGAGTGTCAGGCAGCCACAGGGGCGGCTTGACGGGAGAAACGAACGATGTTGTTCGCTGTTACGGATTTGCTCTGACCGAGCAGGCTTCAGTCACTCTCCTCATGCCCCGTCGAAACCATTGCAGCCCCGGGAACAATCCCGGCGGATGCCGGGGAATGTGATGGAGCTGAGCGGAATCGAACCGCTGTCCGAAACACCGGTGTGAGCCACCTAGTCCGGCCGAAACCGGACTCCTGCATTGTGGCAGGAGCGACCGGCTCCGGCAGGGGTGGGCATGACCGAACTGACGCCAGGCCGATCCGCCGCACCCCTGCAGTGCACGGCGGTGTTGCCCCCCGGGCTTGAGGAGGCGGGGGCCGCCGAACTGGCGGAGCTGGGGGCCACCGCCCTGCGCCCGCTGCGGCGGGCGGTGGCCTTCCAGGCGGATCTGGCCACCTACTACCGGCTGCACCTGCGGGCCCGGCTGCCCTTCCGGCTGCTGCGCCAGCTGGCCTGCTTCCCCTGCCGCGGCCGCGACGACCTCTACGCCGGCGTGCAGGGGGCGGCCGACTGGGGCCAGTGGCTCCCCCCCGAACTCAGCTTCCGCGTGGATGCCACCGGCAGCCTGCCGGGGCTCAGCCACAGCCACTACAGCGCCCTGCAGGTGAAGAACGCGCTGGTGGATTGGCAACGCCAGCACTGGGGCCAGCGCTCCTCGGTGGATCTGGAGGCCCCCGACGTGAGCCTGCATCTGCACCTGGGGGGCGGCCTGGCCCAGCTGAGCGTGGATGGCAGCGGTGAGAGCCTGCACCGGCGCGGCTACCGCCCCCGCATGGGGCTGGCGCCCCTGAAGGAAAACCTGGCGGCGGGGCTGATCCGACTCACGGGTTGGGATGGTTCGGTGCCCCTGGCGGACCCCCTCTGCGGCTCCGGAAGCCTGCTGATCGAGGCGACCTGCTGGGCCCTGGGCCGGGAACCGGGCCTGCAGCGTCGCTTTGCCCTGGAGGCCTGGCCCGATTTCGATGGGGCCCTGTGGGTGCAGGAGCTGGAGGCCGCCGCGGCCCTGGAGCGCACCACCCTGCCCAACGGCGCCCCCCTGGCCGCCATCAAGGGGCAGGACAGCGACCCGGACGTGGTGGAGCAGGCCCGGGACAACGCCGAGGCGGCCGGCGTCGCCCCCTGGCTGAGCCTGGGCCAGGGGGACTGCCGCCAGTTCGAGCCCCCCGAAGGACGCGGCCTGGTGGTGTGCAACCCCCCCTATGGGGAGCGCATCGGCGAACGGGAGCAGCTGGAGCAGCTCTATGGCGACCTGGCGGCGATGCTGAAGGAGCGCTGCAGCGGCTGGCAGCTGTGGCTGCTGAGCGGCAACCCCGAACTCACCGGTGCCCTGCGCATGAA
>VGQL01000069.1 GCA_016882415.1 Cyanobacteria bacterium M_DeepCast_200m_mx_001 | reverse complement strand
GCCGAATGCGCCCCCATGGTCAAGGTGGGCGGCATGGGCGACGTGGTGGGCTCCCTGCCCCCGGCCCTCAAGGCCCTCGGCCACGACGTGCGGCTGATCATGCCGGGCTACGGCCGCCTCTGGAGCCAGCTGCAGATCCCCGGTGATCCGATCTGGCGGGGCCACACCATGGGCACCGACTTCGCCGTTTACGAAACCCGCCACCCCAGCAACGGCCTGCCCCTCTACCTGGTGGGCCATCCGGTGTTCGACCCGGAGCGCATCTACGGCGGTGAGGACGAGGACTGGCGCTTCACCTTCTTCGCCAGCGCCGCGGCGGAATTCGCCTGGAACCACTGGAAGCCCGAGATCCTGCACTGCCACGACTGGCACACCGGCATGATCCCGGTGTGGATGCACCAGGACCCGGACATCAGCACGGTGTTCACCATCCACAACCTCAAGTACCAGGGCCCCTGGCGCTGGAAGCTCGACCGCATGACCTGGTGCCCCTGGTACATGCAGGGCGACCACACCATGGCGGCGGCGCTGCTCTACGCCGACCGGGTGAATGCGGTGTCGCCCACCTACGCCCAGGAGATCCGCACCTCCGAATACGGCGAACAGCTGGAGGGGTTGCTGAATTACATCAGCGGCAAGCTGCGCGGCATCCTCAACGGCATCGACCAGGCCGACTGGAACCCGGCCACCGACAGCACCCTGCCCGCGAACTTCAGCGTCAAGGACATGGCCGGCAAGGCCGAATGCAAGCGCGTGCTGCAGGAGCGCATGGGCCTGGCGGTGAACCCCAACACCTACCTGATGGGTCTGGTGAGCCGCCTGGTGGACCAGAAGGGCGTCGACCTGCTGCTGCAGGTGGCTGACCGGGTGCTCGCCTACTCCGATTCGCAGTTCGTGGTGCTGGGCACCGGTGATCGCCACCTGGAATCGGGCCTCTGGCAGATGGCCGCCCGCCACCCGGGCCGCTTTGCCGTGTTCCTCACCTACGACGACGCCCTCTCGCGCCTGATCTACGCCGGTAGCGATGCCTTCCTGATGCCCAGCCGCTTCGAGCCCTGCGGCATCAGCCAGCTGCTGGCCATGCGCTACGGCAGTGTGCCGGTGGTGCGCCGCGTGGGCGGCCTGGTGGACACCGTGCCCCCCCACGACCCCAACAACCACAGCGGCACGGGCTTCTGCTTCGACCGCTACGACCCGCTCGACTTCTACACCTCGATCGTGCGCTCCTGGGAGGCGTACCGCCATGGCGACAGCTGGCGCGAACTGCAGCGCCGCGCCATGCAGGCCGACTACAGCTGGGATCGCTCCGCCCTCGAGTACGACCGCATGTACAAGGAGGTGAAGGGTGTGAAGGAGCCCTCCCCCGACGCGGCGGCGGTGGAGCAGTTCTCCCGCGGCCAGTCCGCCGACCCCAACTTCCAGGGCTATGAGGGCCAGGAAACGGGCAGCGGCTTCCGCAATCCGCTTTCCTTGTTGCGGCGCCGCAACAGCAACTGACCCGCTCCACCCCCCGTTCCCCCGAGAGGTCCGGCCCCGGCCGCTCCAACCTGCCCGCCCCCTACGTCAACCCCTGGGGGCTGCTGGCGGACAACCTGCGCGCCGTGGTGGCCGACACGGGCCTGCGGCTGCGGGAATCGGTGCGGCGCAACGGCGAGGGCAGCCTCTGGCGCCCCCGCTGGTGGCCCGCCGACCTGGCGCCCCTGTTCTGGCCGCTGCTGCTGGCCCTCGCCCTGGCGGCCCTGGTCGCCCTGGGGGTGGGGCTGGCGCGGCTGCGGCCCGCCCTGCCGGTTGCCGTGGCCCCGGTGCCAGAGCCCGTTGCGGTGGCGCCGTCGCAGCCCGAGCTGCAGCCCGCACCGCAGCCCGAGCCTGAGCCCGAGCCGGCGGCCGAGCGGGTGGCCGACCCCCAGGTGGCCACCTCCCAGGCGGCGGAGCCCCCTGAGGAGACCCCCGAGCTGGAGCCGCCGGCGCCTCCACCGCCGGATCCGTTGGTGCTGCTGCTGCAGCGCCCCGGCGCCGATGGCCTGATCCGCAGCGCCGTGGGGGATGTGGAGGCCTCCAGCCTCAGCCTGCAGCTGGCCCCCGCCTTCCCGGCCCTGGCCCCGCGGGAGCAACAGCGCCGGGCGACCCTGTGGCTGGGGTGGGCCCGCGACCTGGGCTACGACCACCTGGAGCTGCGCGATTCCCGCGCTGGCCTGCTGGCCCGTGATGCGCTGGTGGGCGACGGCATGATCCTGTTCAGTTCCGAGCCCAGCGCCTGAGTTGATGCCGTCCGTTGAGTCAGCCGCTGCGTCAGCCGTGCCCGCACCCCTGCTGCAGGTGGCCGACCTGATCGCCCGCTGGGGCCAGCCCCGCGGCGGCGACCTCGATCCGGCCACGGCGGTGGGCCCCATCGGCACCGACAGCCGTCAGCTGGCCGCCGGGCAGCTGTTCATTCCCCTGGTGGGGGAGCGCTTTGATGGCCACGGCTTCCTGGATCAGGCACTGCAGTGCGGCGCCCAGGGGGCCCTGGTGCAGCGCGACCGCGCCGAAGCCGTGCCGGCCGGTTTGCTCCATTGGCTCGTCGATGACACCCTCGACGCCTACCAACAGGTGGCGTTGCTGCACCGACGCCACCTCCAGGCCCCGGTGGTGGCGGTGACCGGCTCCGCCGGCAAGACCACCACCCGCGAGCTGATCCGCGCCGCCCTGGCCCCCCTGGGGCCGGTGGTGGCCAGCAGCGGCAACGAGAACAACGACATCGGCGTGCCCCTCACCCTGCTCAAGGCCGGTGCCGACACCCGGGCCGTGGTGGTGGAGATGGGCATGCGCGGCCTCGGCGAGATCGATCGCCTCAGCCGCACCGCCGAACCCTCCGTGGCGGTGATCACCAACATCGGCACCGCCCACATCGGCCGCCTCGGCAGCCGTGAGGCGATCGCCACCGCCAAGTGCGAGATCACCAGCCGCCTGCACCCCGAGGGCCTGGTGGTGATCCCCGCCGGCGATCCGCTGCTGGAGGCGGCCCTGGGCCAGGCCTGGGGCGGCAGCATCCTGCGGGTGGCCCTCGCCGACGACCCGGGCTGCGGCGAGGCCGATCTGGTGGGCCAGTGGCTGCCCGAGCAGGACCAGCTGCTGGTGGAGGGCCTGCCCCTGCAGCTGCCCCTCGAGGGGCGCCACAACGCCCGCAACCTGCTACTGGCCCTGGCGGTGGCGCGGCAGCTGGGGGTGTCCCTCGCGCAGCTGCAGCAGCTGGACGTGGCGGTGCCCGGCGGCCGCAACCGCCGCCTGCAGCAGGGGGGGCTCACCGTGCTCGACGAGACCTACAACGCCTCACCGGAGGCGGTGCTGGCGGCTCTGGATCTGCTGGCCGCTCAGCCGGGACGCCGTTTTGCGGTGCTGGGCACCATGCTCGAACTGGGGGAGCGCAGCGTGGAGCTGCACCGCGCCGTGGCGGAGCGGGCCGTGCAGCGGGGCCTCGATGGGCTGGTGGTGGTGAGCGCCGGTGCCGAGGCCGAGGCCATGGC
>VGQL01000068.1 GCA_016882415.1 Cyanobacteria bacterium M_DeepCast_200m_mx_001 | reverse complement strand
AGCGAGCCGCTGTGATCGACACCCTCGACCTTGTGATTGACACGATCGTGGCCCGGGAGGTGCTCGATTCCCGCGGCACCCCCACGGTGGAAGCCGAGGTGATGCTCGAGGGCGGCGCCAGCGGCCGGGCCATCGTGCCCAGCGGCGCCAGCACCGGTGCCCATGAGGCCTGTGAGCTGCGCGATGGCGGCAGCCGCTACTGCGGCAAGGGGGTGCTGCAGGCGGTGAGCAACATCGAGGAGAAGATCGCCCCCGCGCTCTGCGGCCTCAGCGCCCTGGATCAGGGCACCGTCGACGCCGCCATGCTCGAGCTGGACGGCAGCGACAACAAGAGCGCCCTGGGCGCCAACGCGATCCTGGCGGTGAGCCTGGCCACCGCCCGGGCCGCCGCCAACGGGGTGGGGCTGCCGCTGTACCGCTACCTGGGGGGACCGATGGCCACCCTGCTGCCGGTGCCGCTGATGAACGTGATCAACGGCGGTGCCCACGCGGCCAACAGCCTGGACTTCCAGGAATTCATGCTGGTGCCCCATGGCGCCCCCACCTTCCGCGAAGCCCTGCGCATGGGCACGGAGGTGTTCCACACCCTCAAGGGCCTGCTCAAGGACAAGGGCCTCAGCACCGCCGTGGGCGATGAGGGCGGTTTCGCCCCCGACCTGGGCAACACCGAGGCCGGTGAGCTGCTGGTGCAGGCGATCGAGAAGGCGGGCTACCGCCCCGGCGACCAGATCTCCCTGGCCCTCGACGTGGCCAGCACGGAATTTTTCAAGGACGGCCGCTATGCCTTCGCCGGCGGCAGCTACAGCAGCGCCGAGATGGTGGACCAGCTGGCCCAGCTGGTGAGCCGCTTCCCGATCATCTCGATCGAAGACGGCGTCGCTGAAGACGACTGGGATGGCTGGGCCCTGCTCACCGAAAAGCTGGGCAACACCGTGCAGCTGGTGGGTGACGACCTGTTCGTCACCAACAGTGCCCGCCTGCAGCGGGGCATCGACCTGGGGGTCGCCAACTCGATCCTGATCAAGGTGAACCAGATCGGTTCCCTCACCGAAACCCTCCAGGCGATCGATCTGGCGGGCCGCGCCGGCTACACCAGCGTGATCTCCCACCGCTCCGGCGAAACCGAGGACACCACCATCGCCGACCTGGCGGTGGCCACCCGCGCCGGCCAGATCAAAACCGGCTCCCTCAGCCGCAGCGAGCGCGTCGCCAAGTACAACCAGCTGCTGCGCATCGAAGACGAGCTGGGCAGCCAGGCGGTCTACGCCGGCGCCGAAGACCGGGGCCCCCGGGGCAAGGCCTGATCCGGATCAGGCGCCGGCGCCCGGCAATTTGTCGATGCGGCCGTCGCGCTTGAGGCGGGCCTGCAGCTTCAGCCAGCTGAAGCCCACCGGCAGGCCGAGGGCCAACGGCACCACCGTGAGGCCGGGACGCACACTCGAGGCCAACAGGGCCGCGGCCACCGCCAGGGCCCCCAGCAGCACCGCCTGGGCGGCGCTCTGCTGACTCAGGGCCAGGCGGCGCAGCAGCCGATCGGTTTCACCGGCGCGGATCTGCACCTGCAGGTCGCCCTGCTCGATCCGCGCCAGGCTCTCCTCCAGGCGCTGGGGGATCCCCAAGGCGCGGCTGCCCACCTCCACCGCCTGGCGGCCCAGCTGGTTGAGCAGGTCGTTGGGGCTGTTGCCACTGGCACTCATCAGCGGAAGCAGGTAGGGGCGGGCAATCGCCACGAGGCTAAAGCTGGGGTCGAGGCTGCGGCCGACCCCCTCAAAGGTGGAGAGGGCCCGCATCACGAAGATCAGCTCGGGCGGCAGCCGGAACGGCTGGCCATAGACCAGGTCGTAGAGGTCGCCGGAGAGCTTCTCCAGCACGTTGGCGGAGAAGGGGGGCGTGAGCGCCTCGGTGAGCATCACCCGCACCAGGCGACGCACGGGGCCGGGGTCGATGTCGTCGGCGATCACCCCAGCGGCCTGCAGTTCCCGCACCAGGCCGCCGGCATCGCGGGCGGCGGCGGCGGTGACCATCCGCCCCAGACGGCTGCGCAGCCGCTGGGAGAGGCTGCCCACCATGCCGAAGTCGTAGTAGATGAGCGCCCCATCCCGGGCCACCGCCAGGTTGCCGGGGTGGGGATCGGCATGGAAGAAGCCGAAGCGCACCAGCTGCTGCAGGTAGCTGGCGGCCCCCTTCTCGGCCACGGCGGCCGGGTCGATGCCCGCTTCGAGGATCGCCGCGCGGTCGGTGATCTTGATGCCGGGCACGTAATCGAGGCAGAGCACCCGCCGGGTGGTGAGCTCCCACACCACCGCCGGAATGCGGATGCCGGGGTCATCGAGAAATTGCTGGCGGAAGCGGGCGGCATGTTCGGCCTCCAGCCGGAAATCCAGTTCCCGCAGCAGCACCCGCCGGCACTCCTGGGCGATGGACACCCAATCGCGACCCGCCCCCCAGCGGGGATGGCGCTGCAACACCACCGCCACCTGCTGCATCACCTCCAGGTCGAGCCGAAACAGGCGCTCCAGGCCGGGGCGCTGGATCTTGAACACCACCTGCCGGCCGCTGCGCAGGCTGGCGCGGTGCACCTGGGCCAGGCTGGCGGCGCCGAGGGGCTCGGGCTCAATGTCGACGATTTCGGCGCAACGGCTCCCCAGCTCCTGCTCCAGCAGGGTCTGGGCCGTGTCGAAAGGGAAGGCGGGAACGCTGTCCTGCAGGCGAGAGAGCTCCTCCACCCAGCTGGCGGGCAGCACATCCGGCCGGGCCGACAGCAGCTGGCCCAACTTGATGAAGGCCGAGCCGAAGCCCAGCAACTGACCCGTGAGCCAGCGGGCCCGGCGACGCTGCCGCTGGGCCCTGCGCTCCGCGGTGGCGCCACCGGGGTAACTGAAAGCGCGGGAGTCCCACCACAGCCACACCACCAACAGCAGCACGGCCCGCCAGATGCGCAGGGCCCTGCCGAAGTTGCGCAGGCGCTGCATCAGCCCTGCGGGCATCAGGGCTGATCCTCCAACCGACGCGCCAGCCGAGCCACCTGGGCCCGCAGGGCGTCGATCTGCTGCTGGGGATCACCGTTGCCGGTCGGCACTGGGGTGGCCTGCAGGTCAGCCACCGCATCCGGGTCGGCGGCCTCGCCACGCTCCAGCCGCTCCGCCTCCAACTCCACCTCCTCGCGGAACAGAGTCCACTCCTGCCGCAGGCGCTCGGGGGCGTCCTGGGCCAACACCGCCAACTCGGCGGCCGCATCGGCCAGGCCACTGCCCAGGCGGGCCGAGAGCCGATTCAGGGCCGCCTGCACCAGGGTTTGGGGTTGGGTCATGGGGCTCAACGGGGCAAAGCGGGGGGCGCTGGGGGGGCCGCCGCAGGCGGGGCCGGTGCCGGAGGATCCGCAAGGGGCTCATCCGGCAAGGGCTGCAGCTGATCGGCCTGGCGCAGTTCCGCCTCCAGGCGGCGGGCCTCCTCCGCCTGGCGTTTGGCCTGCTCCTGCTGCTGGCGCTGCAACTCCTGCAGCTCCAGATCCGCCCGGATCTCCGCCTCCGCCTCGCCGAAACGCAGCCGCAGGCTCTCCAGGCTGGTGCCCGGGAACACCTGCACGTCAAAGCCGTTGCCGAAGCGGATCAGCTCCCCCACGTTGAGGCCGATCAGCCGCTGGCTGACGCCGTAGGTGAGGGCAAAACAAAACCCTGCCACCAGCGGGCCGGCCCAGAGGGGGCGGCGGGGGGCGGCCGCCGTGGCGCTGGTTCCGGCCTGGGCCATCTGCACGGGGCCTGGTGGAGCCCGACTCTAGGCAGCGCCTAGGTGGTGTAGTCGGCGTTGATGCGCACGTATTGGTCGGAGAG
>VGQL01000067.1 GCA_016882415.1 Cyanobacteria bacterium M_DeepCast_200m_mx_001 | reverse complement strand
GCACGAAGGAGGCTGCCCAGGCCAGGGAGATCTGGGCTTCGTAGGGCATGATCGCGAAGTTGTAGATCAGCACCGACATGGTGGCGATGGGGTTAAACACCCCATCGGGCCAGAAGGGTGAAAACAGGGCGGTGAAGATCAGGGGTGCGGTTTCACCGGCGGCCCGGGCGATGCCCAGCACCGCACCGGTGGCGATGGGGGCCACCGCCGCCGGAAGGGTGACCCGCAGGATCGTGACCGCCCGGGACGCACCGATGCCCTGGGCGGCCAAGCGCAGTTCATCGGGCACCAGCTTGAGGGCTTCCTCGGTGGTTTTGATCACCGTGGGCAGCATCAGCACCGCCAGGGCGATGCCACCGGCCATGGCGCTGTAGCTCTGATCGAAGAACACCCGGGTGCTCACGATCAGGCCATAGACAAACACCCCGCAGATGATCGAGGGCACGCCGGAGAGCACGTTGGTGCCGAAGCGCACGAAGCGTGCAAAGCCACCGCCGCCGGCCAGCTCCGCCAGGTACACGCCGGCACCGATCCCCACGGGTAGGGCGATCAGGCTGGCAATCAGCGTCACCAGCACCGTGCCGAGGATGGCGTTACCGATGCCACCGCCGTCGAGGCCAGGGGGGGGCGGCAGTTGGGTCAGCAGTTGCAGGTTGATCAGGGAGCCCCCCTTGATCAACACATAGGCCAGCACCAGCACCAGGGGCAGGACCGCCACGGCGGTGAACAGGGCCGCCAGGGCCGTGAGCACCTGGTTGAACCGGTTCCGCCCCAGCCCGGGGCGATAGCTGAGTGAGCTGCGCTGAAAGCGGGCGCTGGTCATCAGGCTTTCAGGCTGAGGCGACGGACCACCTGCTGGGCCAGCAGGTTGACCACGAGTGTGAGCAGCATCAGCACCAGGGCCGCGTACATCAGGGCCGACACCTGCAATCCATCGGCTTCACCGAACTGATTGGCCAGCATCGACGAGATGGTGTTGCCCGGTGCCAGCAGGCTCCAGGTGAAGTTGGTGGAGTTGCCGATGATCATGGTGACCGCCATGGTTTCGCCCATGGCCCGGCCCAGGGCCAGCATCACGCCACCGGTGATTCCAGACAGCCCCGCCGGCAGGATCACCTGCAGGATCGCGCCCCAGCGGGTGGCCCCGATGCCGTAGGCCGCCTGCCGCAGGCTCACCGGCACCTGCTGGAGCGAATCCCGGGAAATGGCCGTGATGATCGGCAGGATCATCACCACCAGGATCAGCACCGCCGGTGCGATGCCGGGGCCCTGGGGTTCGGTGGAGAACCACGGCAGCCATCCCAGCAGCTGATGCAGCTCCCCCAGCAGGGGGCGCAGGAAGGGCTCCATCACAAAGATGGCCCAAAGCCCTAGCACCACCGATGGAATGGCCGCTAGCAGTTCCACCATCACCCCCAACACCTGGCGCACGGCCAGGGGGATGAAGGATTCCGTCAGGAAGATCGCCGTGCCCACGCCCAGGGGCACGGCGATCAGCAGGGCCAGCAGTGAGGTGATCAGCGTGCCGTAGATGGCGGTGAAGGCCCCGTAGTGCCCCCCCACGGGATCCCAGTTGGAGGTGGTGAGAAAGGAGAGGCCGAACTGGGCGATGGCCTCACGGGCGCCACCCACCACGGTGAGCAGGATCCCGAGCAGCAACAGGCCCACCACGGCAGCCAGGGCCACCACCGTGCGCTGGAAGCCGAGGTCCAGCAGGCGCTCCCCCAGGGGCCGCCGGCGCAGGGCAAACAGATCAGGCCGGGAGCCCGGGGCCATGGGGTTCTTTACCTGGCCCAAATTTATCGCCCTGGCCTGGGCCCGTTAGCTTTGGGGCTCTAGAACCCAGTCCCCGGGGGAACGGACAGGCAGTTGGCACGGATCGTTGGCATCGACCTGGGCACCACCAATTCGGTGGTGGCGGTGCTGGAGGGTGGCCGCCCCCAGGTGATCGCCAGCGCTGAGGGCGGGCGCACCACCCCTTCTGTGGTGGGGTTCAGCAAGGACCAGGAGCTGTTGGTGGGGCAGTTGGCCCGTCGCCAGTTGGTGCTCAACCCCCGCAACACCTTCGCCAACCTCAAGCGCTTCGTCGGACGCCAGTGGGAGGAACTGGAGGACAACAGCCTCTCGGTGCCCTACACGGTGCGCGCCAACGACCAGGGCAATGTGCGGGTGGTGTGCCCCGCCACCGAGCGGGAGTACGCCCCGGAGGAATTGGTGGCCTCCATCCTGCGCAAGTTGGTGGACGACGCCAGCACCTACCTGGGGGAGCCGGTGGAGGCGGCGGTGATCACCGTGCCCGCCTACTTCAACGACGCCCAGCGCCAGGCCACCCGGGACGCCGGGCGCTTGGCTGGCATCACGGTGGAGCGCATCCTCAACGAACCCACGGCGGCGGCCCTGGCCTACGGCTTTGACCGCAGCACGGTGAAGCGGGTGCTGGTGTTTGACCTGGGTGGCGGCACCTTCGATGTGTCGGTGTTGCGCATCGCCCAGGGGGTGTTCGACGTGAAGGCCACCAGCGGAGACACCCAGCTGGGGGGCAACGACTGGGACCGCCGCATCGTTGATTGGCTGGCGGACGGTTTCCAGGTCGAGCACAGCATTGATCTGCGCCGCGACCGTCAGGCCCTGCAGCGCCTCACCGAAGCGGCGGAGAAGGCCAAGATCGAATTGAGCGGGGTGCAGAGCACCCCCATTTCCTTGCCGTTCATCGCCACCGGCCCCGAGGGCCCGCTGCATATCGAGACCAGCCTCGAGCGCAGTGTGTTCGAGGGCCTCTGCCCCGACCTGCTGGATCGCCTGTTGCGGCCGGTGCAACGGGCCCTGCGGGATTCAGGCCTGGCGGCTGAAGACATCGACGATGTGGTGCTGGTGGGAGGCTCCACCCGCATGCCGATGGTGCAGCAGATGGTGCGCACCCTGATCCCCCTGGAGCCCTGCCAATCGGTGAATCCCGATGAGGTGGTGGCCATTGGTGCGGCGGTGCAGGCGGGGATCCTCACGGGCGAATTGCGTGATCTGATGCTCAACGACGTCACGCCGCTGTCGCTGGGGCTCGAGACCATCGGCGGGGTGATGAAGGTGTTGATCCCCCGCAACACGCCGATTCCCGTGCGCAAGAGCGACGTGTTCAGCACCTCCGAGCCCAACCAGAGCTCCGTGGAGGTGCATGTGCTCCAGGGGGAACGCCAGATGGCCGAGGGCAACAAAAGCCTGGGGCGCTTCCGGCTGTCGGGGATCCCCCCGGCCCCCCGTGGGGTCCCCCAGGTGCAGGTGTCCTTCGACATCGACGCCAATGGCCTGCTGCAGGTGTCGGCCACGGACCGCACCACCGGCCGCCAACAGAGCGTGAGCATCCAGGGGGGCTCCAACCTCAGCGAGGAGGAGATCAAACAACTGATCGCCGAAGCGGAGCAGAAGGCCAGCGAGGATCGCCGCCGCAAGGCCGAGATCGACCGCCGCAACCGCGCCCTCACCCTGGTGGCCCAGGCGGAGCGCCGCCTGCGGGATGCCGCCCTCGAGCTGGGGCCCTACGGGGCTGAACGCCAGCAACGGGCCGTGGAGGTGGCCATGCGTGACCTCCAGGATCAACTCAGCGGCGATGACCTCACCGACGTGGATCTGGCGGTGAGTCAGCTGCAGGAGGCCCTCTATGGGCTCAACCGCCGACTGGCGAAGGAACGCAGCCAGGACAGCAACCCCCTCCAGGGGCTCAAGAACACCCTGGGGTCCCTCAAGGATGAGCTGTTCGCGGATGACGACTGGGACGACTGGGACCGTGGCCGCAGCCGCGACCCCTGGTCGGAACCCGGCTGGGGGGCCGGCGGCCGTACGGGGTTGGGGTTCAACGGCTCCACGGGGCTGGGCGACCGCTTCGGCGAGTCCGGCTTCGGCGAATCCCGGTTTGAGGAGCCCCGGTA
>VGQL01000066.1 GCA_016882415.1 Cyanobacteria bacterium M_DeepCast_200m_mx_001 | reverse complement strand
GGCTACGACAACGGCCGCTTTGACGACCGCCGCGACGACGACCGTCCCGAGTACGAGCATCGCGAGGACAACCGTCGCAACAGCCGCTTCGATGTGGCCACCGCCGGCGCCGGCAACACCCCCCGACAGGACCCCTTCGAGGGTGATCCCTGGGCTGAGGACTGACCCCCGTGGCCGCCACTCCGGCTCAGGGAGCCACCGTGAATCACTGGGCCGTCCTGGGTCTTGAACCCGGCGCCGACGCCGTCAGCCTCAAACGGGCCTTCCGCCAGCAAGCCCGCCGCTGGCACCCGGACCTCAACGGCAATGACCCCCACGCCGAGGACCAGTTCAAGGCGGTGAATGAGGCCTACGCGGTGCTCAGCGACCCGCAGCGCCGCCAGCAGTGGGAACAGGGCATGGATTCGGCCCAGGCGGCCGCCGTCGGTCTGGACCCCTTCGCCAGTGGCTTTCCTGACTTTGACGACTACCTGGGGTCGTTGTTTGGCCGTCCCCGCCGCCGTCAAGCCTTCGAGCGTGAGCCGGAACCCCAGGCCCGCGACGACAGCTGGGATCCCTCCACTGAGGAGGATTACGGCGAGGACAACGACCAGGGGCAGGCCCATGGGGCACCAGCCGGACGGGGCGATGTGACCCCCGCCCCCGCGGCTCCCCCCCCCGTGAGCCTGACTGCGGATCTGGAATCCCTGGTGGAGCTCACCCCGGAGCAGGCCCTGCACGGCGAGCGGGTGGAGCTGGATCTGCCCGATGGCTCCTGCGTGGAGGTGTGGACCCCGGCGTTGGCGGGGGATGGTTGGAGACTGCGCCTGGCGGGTGTGGCCCCGGGCGGCGGAGACCACTTCCTGCAGTTGCGGGTGCGCACCCCGGAGGGTCTGCGCATTGATGGATTGCGGGTGCAGTACCGCCTGGAGATTCCACCGGCCGATGGTGCCCTCGGCTGCATGGTGGTGGTGCCCACCCTGGATGGCCCCGTGCAACTGCGGGTGCCCCCGGGCTCGTCCAGCGGGCGGCTGCTGCGCCTGAGGGGGCGTGGTCTGCAGCGGGGCGAGGAGCGGGGCGACCAACTGGTGGAAATCCGGCTGGTGGTGCCCCAGGACCTCACCGACGCGGAGCAGGCCCTCTACCGCCGCCTGCAGGAGCTGGCCAGCGTTTACGACGGCGGCTGAAACCGATGATCAATGACACACTGATGGCCGACCCGTTCTGGAGCGATGTCGGTTCACGTCCTGCTGTTTGATGCCGGCAGCGAGAACGAGGGCATCCATTCCCTTGAGCTCAATGGCACCACGGTGGTGCTGCTGTTCGAGGACCGGGACGATGCCGAGCGCTATGCGGGTCTGCTGGAGGCCCAGGATTTTCCAGCCCCCACCGTGGAAGAGCTCGACCGCGGCGAGATGGAGGAGTTCTGCACGAACGCCGGCTATGAGGCCCGCTTCGTGCCCGCCGGCTTCCTGCCCCAGACCCCGGAGGAGCGACTGCTCATTGCCCCGCCTGAGCGCAACATGGATGTCACCTCCTGGCGTGAGCAAGGGGACCCCGAGCCCATCAACAGCGACAACACCGAGCTGGAGGATTTCCGCCGCCGCCTCGAGGGGCTGCTGTGAACGGCGGTTTGAGCGAGGTGCAGCGGGGCCACCTGCTGACCGAACAGGCCCACCCCCGCAGCAGCGAGTTGGATGCCCTCAGCACCGCCGACCTGGTGGCGCTGTTCTGCGATGAGGATTGCAGGCCCCAGGAGGCCGTGGCCGCCGCGGCGCCGGCCCTGGCGGATGCGATCGATGCCATCAGCCAGCGGCTGGCCAACGGGGGCCGCCTGTTCTATCTCGGTGCCGGCACCTCCGGGCGGCTCGGTGTTCTGGATGCGGCGGAGTGTCCCCCCACCTTCTGCAGCCCACCGGAGCTGGTGCAGGGGGTGTTGGCCGGCGGGGCAGCGGCCCTGTTGCGCAGTTCCGAGGGTCTGGAGGATCTCCGCGAGGCCGGCCGCGATGACCTGATCGCCCGTGGCTTCCAGGCCGGTGATGCCCTGGTGGGCATCGCTGCCGGAGGCACCACCCCCTACGTGCATGGCGGCCTCGCCCATGCCCAGCAGCTGGGGGCCCTGACCATCGCCATGGCCTGCGTTCCCACCCAGCAGGTGGCGATGCCCTGTGACATCGACATCCGCCTGATCACCGGGCCGGAACTGCTGGCGGGATCCACCCGGCTGAAGGCGGGAACCGCCACCAAGATGGCCCTCAACATTCTGAGCACCGGCGTGATGGTGCGCCTGGGCAAGGTGTACGGCAACCGCATGGTGGACGTGGCCGTCACCAACAGCAAGCTGGAGGACCGAGCCCTGCGGATGCTGGAGGACCTGGGGGGGCTGAGCCGCCCGGACGCCCGGCAGTGGCTGGAACGCAGCGGCGGTTCCGTGAAGCTGGCCCTGTTGATGGCATCGGCCAACCTCAGCCTTGGGCAGGCCCAAGCCCGGCTGGAGGCCTGTGACGGCCAGTTGCGCCAGGCCCTGAGGGCCTCCGATCAGCCGTCGAGCGGCCCCCAGTAGGGGCTGGTGAACAGGTCGAGCCGCCGGCGGGTGTCCGCCGGCACGTGCTCCTTGGGGGTCATCAGGGCGTCACGGAGCGCCCCATGGGCAGGGCTGGTGGGCCGCAGGGCCGCCACCCGCTCAGCGGTGACCCGCACGATCTGGGTGGCTAGGGCCGCATTGGCCCTGAGATTGCTGATCACCATGTCGACGGTGACGCTGTCATGCCCCTCGAACCAGCAGTCGTAGTCGGTGGCCATGGCGAGGGTGGCATAGGCGATCTCCGCTTCCCGGGCCAGCCGCGCCTCCGTGTGGTTGGTCATGCCGATCACCGCGCAGTCCCAGGAGCGGTAGAGCTGCGATTCGGCGCGGGTGGAAAAGGCCGGGCCCTCCATGCACAGGTAGGTGCCACCCCGGTGCAGGGTGCGGTCAGCCGGCATCAGGCTGTCGGCCACATCCGCCAGCAGACGGCTGAGGGCGGGACAGAACGGATCGGCGAAGGTGACGTGGGCCACCGCCCCCTGGCCGAAGAAGCTGAGGGGGCGCTGGTGGGTGCGATCGATGAACTGATCCGGCACCACCATGTCCAGGGGTCGCACCGCCTCCTGCAGGGAGCCCACCGCCGAGGGGGAGAGGATCCAGCGCACCCCCAGGGACCGCAGGGCCCAGATGTTGGCGCGGTAGGGCACCTCCGTGGGCAGCAGGGTGTGGTGCCGGCCGTGGCGGGCCAGAAACACCACCTCCATGCCCCCCAGGCGACCGAGCCGCAGGCTGTCGGATGGGGTGCCGAAGGGTGTCTCCACCGTGAGCTCCTGGACGTCCTCCAGGCCTTCCATGCTGTACAGGCCGCTCCCCCCCAGCACCCCGAGGCGCGCCTGGCCGAGGTCAAGGGTGCTGGGGGCGGACATGGCGACCGTGCGGATTCAACCCTTTTACCGGAGCGCCCATACTGCTTCGGTGTGCTCTTGATGCCCCTGTGACCAAAGCCCTGATGGAGACCGACGCCGGCACCATCGAACTGGAGCTGTTCGACGCTGACGCGCCCAACACCGTGGCCAATTTCGTGAAGCTGGCCAAGGAGGGCTTCTATGACGGCCTGGCCTTCCACCGCGTGATCCCGGGCTTCATGGCCCAGGGCGGTTGCCCCAACAGCCGCGAAGGGGCCCGGGGCATGGCCGGCACCGGCGGCCCCGGCTACCAGATCGATTGCGAAATCAACCCCCAGAAGCACCAGGCCGGCACCCTGGCCATGGCCCATGCCGGCCGTAACACCGGCGGCTCGCAGTTCTACATCTGCCACGAGGCCCAGCCCCACCTCGACGGTGTCCACACCGTGTTCGGCCTCACCGGCAACATGGACGTGGTGCTGGCCCTGAAGAACGGCAGCCGCATCAACAAGGTGACCATTCAGGCCTGA
>VGQL01000065.1 GCA_016882415.1 Cyanobacteria bacterium M_DeepCast_200m_mx_001 | reverse complement strand
GCGTCCTGGAACACCTTCACGGAGTCGGGGCCGATGTCCAGGCCCATCCAGCCGTCGGGGATGGACTCCACCTTGGCGATCTGGCTGTTGGCGTCGGGGGCGAAGTTGTCCGCCAGCACCACGTCGGTGGGGAGCAGGAATTGCACGCCCTTAGCGGCAGCCTTGGCCTCGAGCTCTTTGGCCAGCTCCAGCTTGTCCTCTTCCACCAGGCTCTTGCCCACCGCCAGGCCGCGGGCCTTGTAGAAGGTGAAGATCATGCCGCCGCCCACGAGGATCTTGTCGCACTTGTCGAGCAGGGCCTCGAGCACGCCGATCTTGGAGCTCACCTTGGAGCCGCCCACGATGGCCGCCAGGGGGCGCTTGGGCTCGTCGATGGCGCCCTGCAGGTACTGCAGCTCCTTCTCCATCAGGTAGCCGGCCACGCTGGGGCTCAGGTATTGGGTCACCCCTTCGGTGGAGGCGTGGGCACGGTGGGCGGCGCCGAAGGCGTCATTCACATACACATCGGCCAGCGCAGCCAGTTGCTTGGCGAAATCACCTTCGTTTTTCTCCTCCTGGGCGAAGAAGCGCACGTTCTCCAGCAGCACCACATCGCCGTCGGCCATGGCGGCCACCTTGGCTTCGGCGTCGGGGCCGATGCAGCTGTCGGTCTTCACCACGGCTTTGCCCAGCAGTTCGCTCAGGCGGGCGGCCACCGGGGTGAGGCGCATGCCCTCATTCACTTGGCCCTTGGGACGGCCGAAATGGGCCGAGAGGATGACGCGGGCGCCCTTGCCGGTGAGGTCGTTGATGGTGGGCAGTGCGGCGCGGATGCGGGTGTCATCGGTGATGGCGCCGGCATCGTTGAGGGGCACGTTGAAGTCGACCCGAACCAGCACGCGCTTGCCGCGCAGTTCATCAGCGGAGAGGCTGGCCAGGGAACGCTTCGCCATCGATCTCAGGGCAAGGAAAGGAGTCGGGAGAATTTAGCGGGCGGGTCAAGGGGCGCTTTTGCGCCCGCTGGGCGCCCCACGGCTGGATCTGGCGGGATTGGGCGCTAGACCAAGGGGGCACCGGCCCACCGGCCATGTTCGAGATCGTTCTCTTCCCCATCGACCGCAGCCGCCAGGCCGCAGAAACCGCCGGCTGGGCCCTGAAACTGAGCCAGCAGCACGGCAGCCGGCTGGTGGTGCTGTCGGTGGTGGAGCCGGGCCAGGACGACCCGGAGGCGGTGGCGGCGCTGCTGGAGCAGGCCCGCAGCCGCTTCCAGGAGCAGGGGGTGCAGGCCGAGGTGATCGAGCGGGAGGGCAAGCCCGCCTTTGTGATCTGCGACGTGGCCGATGAGATCAACGCCGATGTGATCGTGATGGGCACCCGCGGCCTCACCCTGGAGGCCGATGAGGCCCCCAGCACCGCCTCCCGGGTGATCCAGCTGGCGCCCTGCCCGGTGATGGTGGTGCCGTGAGCGAGCTGCTCAGCGCCGCCGCCCCCGCGATCCAGTGGTACCCCGGCCACATCGCCAAGGCCGAGCGGGCCCTCACCGACAACCTGGCCAAGGTGGACCTGGTGATCGAGGTGCGGGATGCCCGCATCCCCACCGCCACCGGGCACCCGCGGCTGCAGCGCTGGATCCAGGGCAAGCAGCACCTGCTGGTGCTCAACCGCCGCGACATGATCCCCACCGCCGCCCGTGAGGCCTGGGATGCCTGGTTCCGGGCCCAGGGCCAGACCCCCTGGTGGAGCGACGCCAAGGCCGGCACCGGCGTGAAGCAGCTGCAGCAGGCGGCCATCCGCGCCGGTGATGCCCTCAACGAACGGCGCCGCTCCCGGGGCATGAAACCCCGGCCGGTGCGCGCCCTGATGCTGGGCTTTCCCAACGTGGGCAAGTCGGCCCTGATCAACCGCCTGGTGCGCCAGAAGGTGGTGGATAGCGCCCGCCGCGCTGGGGTGACCCGCAGCCTGCGCTGGGTGCGCCTCGGCCAGGACCTCGATCTGCTGGATGCCCCCGGGGTGCTGCCGCCGCGGCTCGATGACCAGCTGGCGGCCCTGCGGCTGGCCCTCTGCGACGACATCGGCCAGGCCGCCTACGACGGCGAAGCGGTGGCCATGGCCTTCGTGCGGATGCTGGCGGAATTGGAGGCGGTGCCAGCAGCCGGGGTCAGCGCCGGCCTGCTGGAGCGGCGCTACGGCCTGCCGGTGCCTCCGCTGCAGGGGGCCATCCCCGACGCCCATGGCTGGCTGGAGGCGGCCGCCGGGCGCCACACCAGCGGCGATCTGGCCCGCATGGCCCAGCGCCTCCTCGATGATTACCGCCGCGGCATGCTGGGCCCCCTGGCGCTGGAGCTGCCGTGAGCGCGTTCGGTGAGGGCGAGGGCGAGCTGCTCACGCTCACCTACCCCAAACCGCTGCCGATGCGCCTGGACCGCTGGCTGGTGGCCCAGCGACCGGAACAGAGCCGCGCCCGCATTCAGAAGTTCATCGATGCGGGCTATGTGCGGGTGAATGGCGTCACGGGGCGGGCCAAGACCCCCCTGCGCCAGAACGACACGGTGGAGCTGTGGATGCCGCCCCCGGAGCCGCTCCCCTACCTGGTGGCCCAGGACATCCCCCTGGATGTGCTGTTCGAAGACCAGCACCTGATCGTGCTCAACAAGCCCGCCGGCCTGACGGTGCACCCGGCCCCCGGCAACAGGGACGGCACCCTGGTGAATGGCCTGCTGCACCACTGCCCCGACCTGCCGGGCATCGGCGGCGAGATGCGGCCGGGCATCGTGCACCGCCTCGATAAGGACACCACCGGCTGCATCGTGGTGGCCAAGAGCCAGGAGGCCCTGGTGAAGCTGCAGCTGCAGATCCAGCAGCGGGTGGCCTCGCGGGAATATCTGGCGGTGGTGCACGGGGTGCCCGGTGGCGACCGGGGCACGATCGTGGGGGCCATCGGCCGCCATCCCGCCGACCGCAAGAAGTACGCCGTGGTGCACGACGGCTCCGGCCGCCACGCCTGCACCCATTGGACCTTGGTGGAGCGCCTCGGCGATTACGCCCTGCTGCGCTTCAAGCTCGACACCGGCCGCACCCACCAGATCCGGGTGCACTGCGCCCACATCGGCCACCCGATCGTGGGGGATCCGGTGTATTCCCGCTGCCGCAAGCTGCCGATGGCTCTGCCCGGCCAGGCGCTGCATGCGGTGCAGCTGGGGCTCGACCATCCGATCAGCCGCGAGCGGCTGGTGCTGCAGGCGCCACTGCCGGAGGTGTTCGAGAAGCTGCTCAGGCAGCTGCGCCGGCGGGCAGGCGTGGACACGCCTCCACCAGTGTGCGCGTGATCGGCGCCTGGGGATCCCGCAGCAGCTGATCGCCGGGGCCCTGCTCCACGATCCGGCCGCCGTCGAGCACGATCACCCGCTGGCAGAAGCCACTGGCCACCGCCAGGTCGTGGGTGACGAAGATCATCCCCAGCCCCAGCCGCGTCTGCAGGTCGCGCAGCAGCTGCAGCACCTCCGCCTGCACCTCCGCATCGAGCATGCTCACGCTCTCGTCGCAGAGCAGCACCTGGGGCTCCAGCACCAGGGCCCGGGCGATGGCCACCCGCTGCTGCTGGCCGCCGGAGAGCTGGCGGGGCAGCCGCTGTTCGAAGGCCTCCGGTGGGTTGAGCCCCACGGCCGCCAGCAGCGCCCGGGCCCGTTCGCGGGCCTCGGCACGGCTGGCCAGCCCGTGGATCCGCAGGGGATCGGCGATGGCATCCCCCACGGCCATGGCGGGGTTCAGGCAGGCCAGGGGGTCCTGGAACACCATCTGAATGCGGCGCCGGGCCCGCCGCAGCGGTTCCCCCCGCAGCTGCCGCAGGTTTTGCCCCTGCAGGCGCACGCTGCCGCCGCGCACCGGCACCAGCCCCATCAGGGCGCGGCAGAGGGTGCTCTTGCCGCAACCGGAGGCCCCCACCACCCCCACGGTTTCCCCCTGCCGCAGCTGCAGGCTCACCCCATCCACGGCGCGGTACCAGCGCCGCCGCCAGGGCAGCCCCGGCAGGGGATGCCAGCAGCGCAGGTCGTCCAGCTCCAGCA
>VGQL01000064.1 GCA_016882415.1 Cyanobacteria bacterium M_DeepCast_200m_mx_001 | reverse complement strand
TTGTTGAGGCCCTCTGCCTCGCTGATGAGGGTGACCTTGTAGGAAGCCATGGAAGGGATTGGGGCTTACAGGCTGCTGGGGGAAACCCAGGCCCGCAGGACGGACCCTTCCTACATCCGCCGCGACCATTTCCCGGGGTTCTGTGGGCGTCTGGCCGCGAAGGCCAATCAGAACCCCGGGCACAGATCAGTGTGCCTTATGTAACGCGGGCCCGCCGCAGGGTCATCAGACCCCACTGGCTCTGCTGGGCGGTGAGCTCCGCCCGCCAGCCCTGCTCCGCCAGCACCGCCTGCAGCCGCGGCGCCTGGTCCACCAGCAGGCCGCTCAGCAACCCCAGCCCATCGGGGGCCAGCACGGTGTCGAAGGCGGGCGAGAGCGCCTCGATCACCGGCGCCAGGATGTTGCAGAGCAGCAGATCGGCGGGCCGCCCGTCCAGCAGCTCCGCCAGGCGCTCCACGGAACCCAGGTCCACGCTCAGCTGCCCGCTGAAGCCACTCACGGCGGCGTTGTCGCGGGTGGCGCGCACCGCCAGGGAATCGATGTCGGCCGCCGCCACGCTGCGGGCCCCCTGGAGCAGGGCAGCGATGCCGAGGATGCCGCTGCCGCAGCCCAGGTCCGCCACGCGGGCCTCCGGCAGGGTCTGCAGCTGTTCAATCGCCTCCAGGCACAGGCGGGTGGTGGGGTGACTGCCGGTGCCGAAGGCACTGCCGGGATCCATGCGGATCACCAGGCGATCGGCGAACTCCGGCGGCAGCTCCAGCCAGGCCGGCAGGATCAGCAGCCGCTCCCCCACGGGATCGGGCTGCCAGTGCTGCTTCCAGCTCAGGCTCCAATCCTCATCGGCCTGCTCCAGCCAGGTGATGGGGGCCAGCTGCAGCGCGAAGGTGGCCGCCAGGGGCTCCAGGGCGGCCGGCAGCTGCTGCCGTTCGGCGGCAGGCCAATCGGCGGCCGGCAGCCAGGCCACCAGCTGGCGCTGGTGGGGGGCCTCAGGCCGGTGCTGCAACGCCACCCGGTGGATGCCGAGGGTGTTGAGCTTCCAGATCAGGGAGTCCTCCAGCTCCGGGGGGCAGGGCAGCTCCAGCCGCCACCAGGAGAGCGCCATCAGAGGGTGACGGGGTGGGCCTCCTGGATGCCGTTGATCGCGTGGATCGTGGCCAGCAGGCTCGGGGGCAACGGGTCATCCAGGCTGAGCACCATCACGGCATCGCCGCGCACGATGCGGCGGCCCACCTGCATCGAGGCGATGTTCACGTTGTGCTCGCCCAGCACCGACCCCAGGTGGCCGATGATCCCGGGCATGTCCCGGTGGCGGGTGAACAGCATGTGGCGGCTGGGGGCCACGTTCACCGGGAACTCATCGATGGTGGTGATGCGCAGCTCCCCATCGGCAAACACCGCACCGGTGACCGTGTGGCTGCCGTTGCCCCCCTTGGAGCTCAGCTGCAGCGAACCGCCGGCGAAGTCGCGGGCGGCGTCATCCTTCACCTCGAGCACATGGATGCCGCGCTCCTTGGCCTCCAGGCCGGCATTCACGTAGTTGATCGAATCCCCCAGGGCGGTGGAGAGCAGACCCTTGAGGGCCGCGATCACCAGGGGCTGCGAGGGGTGTGTGGCGAATTCGCCCTGAAGCCGCACCTCGAGCTCGCTGATCTGGCCGCCGGCCAGCTGGCTGAGCAACTGGCCCAAGGTTTCCGCCAACTGCAGGTGGGGCTTGAGCTGCTCCATCACCTCGGCGTTAAGGCCGGGGATGTTCACGGCACTGCGGGCCGGCAGCCCCAGCAGCACATCGCGAATCTGCTCGGCCACATCGATGGCCACGTTTTCCTGCGCCTCCTCGGTGGAGGCCCCCAGGTGGGGCGTGAGGATCAGGCGCTCGCTGACGCCCCGCAGGGGTGAATCGGCCTCCAGGGGCTCCTTGGCGTACACATCCAGGGCCGCGCCGGCGATCACGCCGGTCTCCACGGCCTCGGCGATGGCCGCCTCATCGATGATCCCGCCGCGGGCGCAGTTCACGATGCGGGCGGTGGGCTTCATGGTGCGCAGCAGCTCCGCGTTCACCAGGTTCTCGGTGTCGGGGGTGCGGGGCAGGTGCAGGCTCACGTAGTCCGCCTCGGCGAACAGGGCCGGCAGCTGCATCAGCCGCACCTGCATCTGCTGGGCGCGCTCCGCCGACACGAAGGGGTCGTAGGCCATCACATCCATGCCCATGGCCTTGGCCACCCGGGCCACATGGGAGCCGATCTTGCCCAGACCCACCACACCGAGCTTCTTCTTGTAGAGCTCGTTGCCCACGTATTTCTTGCGGTCCCAGCCGCCGGCCATGGTGCTCACGTGGGCGTGGGGCACGTGGCGCGAGAGGGAGAGCATCAGGGCCAGGGCGTGCTCCGCCGCGGCAATGGTGTTGCCCTCGGGCGAATTCACCACGATCACGCCGCGCTTGGTGGCCGCCGGCACGTCGACGTTGTCGACCCCCACGCCGGCGCGGCCAATGATCCGCAGCTTGCTGGCCGCCTCGATGATGTCGGCGGTCACGGTGGTGCCCGAACGGATCATCAGGCCGTCGTACTCGCCGATGATCTGCTTGAGCTGCTCGGGCGGCAGGCCCGTGCGCACATCCACCTGGGCCACCTGGGACAGGATGTCGATCCCTGTCTGATCAATGGGATCGGAAACCAGAACCTTTGTCATGACCCGGCGGGTGGGGGGGCGGCCGGAGGTGAAGTGTAGTGATGGGCCCACGGACCGCCCGCCGGCAGGGAGAATCGGGGCCCGTGCCGGGTGATCGTGGGTAGCAGCGTGGTGGTGGTGCTGACGGAGCGCAAACGCCTGCGCCAGCTGCAGGAACAACTGGCGGCCCTGACGCCGCCACCCCAGCGGCTGGTGGCCATCGGCGCCGGCGAAACCGATGTGGCCACGGTGGCCGAACTCAACCCCGCCCTCAGCCGCCAGCTGCGGCAACGGCGCATGGCCACCTGGTTGATCCCCTTCGGCTTCTTCGCCGGCCTCACCTTCACCTTCATCACCGACCTCGACACCTTCGCCTTCGCCGGGCCCATCGGCTCCCACCTGATCGGCGGGCTGCTGGGGCTGGGTTCGGGATGGATGGGCAGCTTCGCCGCGGCCGCCAGCGTCAGCGCCGAAGGGGACGACCGGGTGAGGGCCCTGCGCAATCGCCTCGAGGAGGGCAACTGGCTGCTGCTGGTGGAAAGCGCCAGCGGTGTGGAGATCCCCTGGACGCGGCTGCAGCAGGCCAAACCCAAGGCGGTGGTGCGCCTGGGCGACAGCTGAGGCTGGTGATGCTGCCGCGGGAGGCCTTGCTGGAGGGGTGCCGCCAGCCCCAGCAGCTGGGGGCCCTGATCGACCTGGCGGAGCAGGCCCTGCGCACCTGGGAGCCGGTGTGGAGCGGCTTCATGGCCGCCGAGCTGCGGGAACTGGCGCTGGAGCGCCTAGGGGATCTGACGGAGCTGCGGCTCGATGCCGGCGGTGGCTGGCCCCAGGCCGAACGGCAACGGCTGCTGCTGCGCCGGCGTGAGCTCGCGGAAGAGGACCCGCCGGGCGCGGCGATCCAGCCACCCCTGGGGGGACTGCTGATCAGCGGCAACTTCCTGTTCGACCCCGCAGAACCCAGCGAGGTGCGGACGGGCCTGGTGGCGGCGGGGCTTCAGCCCGACGCCCTGGGGGACATCTGGATGCGGGGTGACCGCGGTGCCCAGGCGGTGATCGCGGCGGAGGCGGCCGGGGGCTGCAGCGGCCGGACGGCCCAGGTGCGCAGCGTGGAGGTGCAGCTGGAGCCGCTGCCCCTGGAGCAGCTGCAATGGCCCGCCCACCGCAGCCCACGGCAACTGAGCACGGTGGAGGCCTCGCTGCGGCTGGATGCGGTGGCTTCCGCCGGCCTGGGGCTCTCCCGCAACCGCATGGCGGAGCAGATCCGTGCCGGCGCCGTGCGGGTCAACTGGCAGGTGGTGACCAGCCCCAGCCGGGAACTGCGCTGCGGCGATCGGGTGCGGCTGGAGGGGCGCGGCGAGCTGGAGGTGCTGGAGATTCAGCCCACCAAACGGGACCGCTGGCGTCTGCAGTTACGCCGCAGCTGAACGCC
>VGQL01000063.1 GCA_016882415.1 Cyanobacteria bacterium M_DeepCast_200m_mx_001 | reverse complement strand
TTGGGGCGGAGCGCCTTGCGGCGCCCCCGCCCCTGGGCCGGCCCATTGCTGGCCCTGGGGGCGGTGGTGAATGGAGGGGCCGTTGCCTACCACCTGGTGGAGGGGTGGGACTGGGGAGATTGCTATTGGATGGTGCTGATCATCCTCAGCACCCTCGGCCTCACCGACACCCACGCCCCGGTGCTCAGCCACGGCGGGCGGGTGGTCACCGCCCTGCTGCTGGTGGGGGGCCTGGTGGTGGTGCAACAAACCCTGCAACAGCTGCTGGAATTAACCAATTCCGGCTATTTCCGGCGCCTGCGCGAGCGGCGCTACCGCCAACAGCTCCAGCGCACGATGAACCAACACGTGATCCTCTGCGGCTACGGCCGCATCGGGCGGGAAATCGCCGAACAGCTCAGCGGTGAGGGGATTCCCCTGCTCGTGGTGGAGCTCGACCCCGACCGCATCGGTGAAGCCCAACAACGGGGGCTCACGGTGCTCCAGGCCGATGCCACCCTCGATGAAACCCTGGAGGAAGCGGGCATCCACCACTGCCGGGCCCTGGTGGCGGCCCTGCCCAGCAACGCGGCCAACCTCTATGTGATTCTCAGCGCCCGGGGCCTGGCGCCGCGGTCGCGCCTGATCGCCCGGGCCGACAGCACCGAGGCGGAGGGCAAGCTGCGGCTGGCGGGAGCCGACCAGGTGGTGAGCCCCTATGTGGCCGGTGGCCGCACCATGGCCGCCACCGCCCTGCGGCCCCTGGCGGTTAACTTCATGGACCTGCTGGCCGGCAGCGACTGCGAAGTGGAGGAGTTTCGGCTCAGCTCCGACCCGGCTCGCCTCGGCAGCCTCCAGGGGGCCAGCCTGGCGGAACTGCAGCTGGGCCGCCGCAGCGGTGCCCTGGTGCTGGCCATCCGGCGCGCCGAGGACACCAGCGGCGAGGCCATGGTCTATCGGGGCGCCACACGGGCACCGGACGCACCGCCCCTGATCGCCAACCCCGGCGGGGATGTGCGCCTGGAGCCGGGGCAGCTGCTGGTGGTGATGGGCAGCAAGGGGCAACTGCAGGCCTTCGCCGATCTGCTGGGGCCAGCCCTGGCGGCGGTGGAGGTGATGCAGGCCTGAGGGGCCTGCGAGCCATCACCGGCCCGGCCCTACGCTCGCCCGACCCGTTTCACCCCTTCCCATGGCTGACGCCACCCCCCTCGCCGGTCAGGTCGCCCTGGTGACCGGCGCCAGCCGTGGCATCGGCGCCGCCATCGCCCAGGAGCTGGCGGCAGCCGGCGCCACGGTGGTGGTGAACTACGCCAGCTCCCCAGCAGCAGCCGAAGCGGTGGTGGGTCAGATCGCCGCCGCCGGCGGCAAGGCCTGGGCGCACCAGGCCAACGTGGCCGATGAAGAACAGGTGGAGGGGCTGATCAAGGCGGTGCTGGAGCGGGAAGGCCGGCTGGATGTGCTGGTGAACAACGCCGGCATCACCCGCGATGGCCTGCTGATGCGCATGAAGAGCGCCGATTGGCAGAGCGTGATCGACCTCAACCTCACCGGTGTGTTCCTCTGCACCCGCGCCGTGAGCCGCTCGATGCTGAAGGCCCGCAGCGGCCGCATCATCAACATCACCTCCGTGGTGGGCCTGATGGGCAACCCCGGCCAGGCCAACTACAGCGCCGCGAAAGCGGGGGTGATCGGCCTCACCCGCAGCAGCGCCGCCGAATTCGCCAGCCGTGGCGTCACCGTGAATGCCGTGGCACCGGGCTTCATCGAGAGCGACATGACCGCCGACCTCGACAAGGAACCGATCCTCAAGGCCATCCCCATGGGACGCATGGGGCAACCGGGCGAGGTGGCCCGGGCGGTGCGCTTCCTGGCGGCGGACCCCGCCGCGGCCTACATGACCGGCCAGGTGCTGCAGGTGGATGGCGGCATGGTGATGCGCTGAGCGACAACCGCTTCAGCTCTGCACCGGCTGGGTGAGCTCCTCCCGCAGGCGACGGATGCGCTGCAGCAGCCGCAGGCGGCGGCTGCGGGCCGTCACGGTGAGGAACACCCGCAGGGGCACATAGATCAGGGCCATGCCCAGCCCCAGGCCCGCCACCAGCAGGAAGGCCATCACATTGCTGCCGGCGCTCGGGTCCGCCAGCACATCCCCCAGCTGGCCGGTCAGGCCCGCGTTGAGGCCCTCCGCCAGGGCTTCGCTGAAGCTCTCCTCCATGGGGCGAACCCTATCGAGCCCCGGGCGGCCCTGCACCGCCGCCCGCCGGGATCATTCGGCTTTCCCCACCAGCCAACGGCACCACCGCCATGGGAGCCTGTGGCCATCTGTACCTGATCAGCCCCTGCGATGGCCAAGCTGCTCTCCTTCTCCGATGCCTCCCGCGCCTCCCTGGAGCGCGGCGTCAACGCCCTGGCCGATGCCGTCAAGGTGACCATCGGCCCGAAGGGCCGCAACGTGGTGCTCGAGAAGAAATTCGGCGCCCCCGATGTGGTCAACGACGGCGTGACCATCGCCAAGGAGATCGAACTCGAAGATCCGTTCGAGAACCTCGGCGCCAAGCTGCTGCTGCAGGTAGCCACCAAAACCAAGGACCAGGCCGGTGATGGCACCACCACCGCCACGGTGCTGGCCCAGGCCATGACCCGCGAGGGCCTGCGCAACGTGGCCGCTGGCGCCAGCCCGGTGAACCTGCGCCGCGGCATGGAGCTGGCCGTGGCCCAGGTGGTGCGGGGCATCGAGGCCCGGGCCACCGCCGTGGCCGGTGACGCCATCCGTCAGGTGGCCACCGTGAGCTCCGGCGGCGACGACGAAGTGGGCCGCATGATCAGCGAGGCCATGGACACGGTGAGCGCCGACGGTGTGATCACCGTGGAGGAAAGCAAGAGCCTCGCCACCGAGCTGGAGATCACCGAGGGCATGGCCTTCGACCGGGGCTACAGCTCGCCCTATTTCGTCACCGACAACGACCGCCGGGTGTGCGAATTCGACAACGCCCTGCTGCTGATCACCGACCGCAAGGTCAGCGCCATCAATGATCTGGTGCCCGTGCTGGAGGCGGTGTCCCGCGCCGGCAAGCCCCTGGTGATCCTGGCGGAAGAGGTGGATGGGGAAGCCCTGGCCACCCTGGTGGTCAACAAGAACCGCGGCGTGCTGCAGGTGGCCGCCGTGCGGGCCCCCGGCTTCGGGGACCGCCGCAAGGCCACCCTGCAGGACATCGCCATCCTCACGGGCGCCACCCTGGTGAGCGAAGACCGGGCCATGACCCTCGACAAGGTGACCCTGGACGACCTCGGCAGCGTGCGCCGGATCACCATCAGCAAGGACGACACCACGATCGTGGCCACCGGCGAGCACCAGGCCGCCGTGGCCGACCGCATCGCCGCCATCAAGCGCGAACTGGACAACACCGATTCGGAGTACGACCGCGAGAAGCTGAGCGAGCGGGTGGCCAAGCTGGCCGGCGGCGTGGCCGTGATCAAGGTGGGCGCCCCCACCGAAACCGAGCTGCGCAACCGCAAGCTGCGTATCGAGGATGCCCTCAACGCCACCCGGGCCGCCGTGGAGGAAGGCATCGTGGCCGGTGGTGGCTCCACCCTGCTGCAACTGGCCGGCGAACTCGACAGCCTGGCGGCGGGCCTCAGCGGTGATGAGCGCACCGGCGTGGGCATCGTGCAGCGCGCCCTGGCCGAACCCCTGCATCAGATCGCCAGCAACGCCGGTTTCGACGGCACCGTGGTGGCCGATGAGGTGCGCCGCAGCGGCCAGGGCTTCAATGCCGCCACCGGCCGCTACGAAGACCTCCTGGCCGCCGGCATCCTCGACGCCGCCAAGGTGGTGCGACTGGCCCTGCAGGATGCGGTGTCGATCGCCGCGCTGCTGCTCACCACCGAAGCGGTGATTGCCGACAAGCCCGAGCCCCCCGCAGCCGCCCCCGGTGGCGACATGGGCGGCATGGGCGGCATGGGAGGCATGGGCGGCATGGGCGGCATGGGCGGCATGGGCATGCCCGGGATGATGTGATCCCCGGGGGCAGCCGCCCCTACATCGCCCGCACCAGCCGGGCGTGGATCCGGCAGACCGCCAGGGCCTGCCGCGGCGGATCACTGCAGAGGCGCCCCAGCTCCCGGTTCAGGG
>VGQL01000062.1 GCA_016882415.1 Cyanobacteria bacterium M_DeepCast_200m_mx_001 | reverse complement strand
CTGGTGTTCTTCTGCGAATTCATCTGGTGCGCCAACCGCAACGATCGCCTCGGCGCCGCCGAAGGCCCCCTGGGGGAACGTCGGATCGAACGTCTGGAGCTTGGCCTGCAGTTGGCCAGCCTGGCGGGCTACAGCCTCTTGGTGGCCTGGGCTTGGGGTCAGCGCTAGATCAATCGTCGGCCTCGGAGATCGGCTCAACGCTGGCGGCGTCGAGCTCGGGGTCGTCCTCCTCAGCGGCCGGGGGCACCAACACCACCTCCGCCAGGCGATCACCGCTGTCGAGGCGCTGCAGACGCACCCCCGTGGCGGCGCGGGACTGCTGGGGCACCGCATCGGCACGCATGCGCACGATCACCCCCTTCTCGCTCACCAGCAGCAGTTCCTCACCGCTACCGAGCACCTTCAGACCCACGAGCACATCGCCATCGCGGCGGAACTTGATCGCCCGCAGCCCCATGCCCGCACGCTTCTGCAGACGGAACTGATCCACCGGCACCCGCTTGCCCAGACCACTGGCGCTGGCCACCAGCACCCAGGGGCCTTCGCTGGCGGCCAGCGCATCGGCATCCTCCTCGTCGTCGGCCTCGCTGGCGGCGCTGCCCTCCACCCGATCCGCCAATTCCACGGGCAACACATCCATGCTCACCAGCTGGTCGCCGGGGCGCAGGTTCATGGCCCGCACGCCGCGGGCGGTGCGGCCGAGGGGCCGCAACTCATCGTCGCTGAGGCGGAAGTGGATGGTGATGCCGTTGCGGGAGCCGATCAGCACGCTGTCGCCGGGCTGGGCCAGGCGCACCCAGGTGAGGGCATCGCCCTCCTCCAGGGAGATGGCGATCAGACCATTGGAGCGGATGTTGGCGAAGGCCGACAGGCGCGTGCGCTTGATGAAGCCGCCGCTGGTGAGCATCACCAGCACGGCATCCTCGGCAAATTCGCTCACCGCCAACAGCGAGGTGATCTGCTCTTCGCGGGGGATGGGCAACAGCTGCACGATCGGCGTGCCCTTGGCAGCTCGGCTGCACAGCGGCACCCGGTAGGCCGGCACCGTGTAGACCACACCGCGGTCGGAGAAGAGCAACAGGGAGTCGTGGTCGTTGCAGCTGATGAACAGCCGCACCGCCTCTTCCCCTTGGGAACGCGTGCCCGCCTTGCCGCGGGTGCCGCGGCTGGTGGCCTCAAATTCGCTCACCGGCATCCGCTTGAGGTAGCCGTTCTCGGTGAGCAGCACCACGGATCGCTCGTTGGCGATCAGATCGATGTCCTCCAGGCCACCTTCCACATCGAGGATCTCGGTGCGGCGCGGGGAGTCGTAGCGGGAGCGGATCACACCGAGCTCTTCGGTGATCAGCCCGAACACCCGCTCCTTACGGGCCAGGATGTCGTTGTAGTCGGTGATCTTGGCGAGCAGATCCTCGTGCTCCAGACGGATCTTGTCCGCCTCGAGGGCGGTGAGCCGCCGCAGCTGCATCTGCAGGATGGCGTCCGCCTGGGAATCCGTTAAGCCGAACTGCCCCATCAGTTCGGTGCGGGCCGTGGCGGTGTCGGCCGCGGAACGGATCAGGGCAATGATCGCGTCGAGGTTGTCGAGGGCAATCAGCAGGCCCAGCAGGATGTGGTCGCGCTCCTCGGCCTTGCGCAGCAGGTAACGGGTGCGGCGCTCGATGGTCTCGACGCGGAAGTCGAGGAACACCTGCAGCATCTTGCGCAGGGTGAGCAGCACCGGCTCCCCCTTCACCAGCGCCAGCATGTAGGCGCTGAAGTTGCTCTGCAGTGGCGTGAGTTTGAACAGGTTGTTCAACACCACCTGCGGGTAGGCGTCGCGGCGCAGTTCGATCACGATGCGCATGCCATCGCGATCGCTCTCATCGCGGATGTCGCTGATGCCCTCAAGCTTCTTGTCATTCACCAGTTCGGCGATGCGCTCGATCAGCGCCGCCTTGTTGGTCTGGTAGGGCAACTCGGTGATGATCACCGCATCGCGGTCGGGGCGGCCCTTGGCTTCGATGGTTTCAATCGAGGCCACGCCGCGCATGGTCACCGACCCCCGGCCGGTGCTGTACATCTCGCGGATGCCGCGGCGCCCCAGGATCTGACCACCGGTGGGGAAGTCGGGCCCGGGGATGATCGCCATCAGCTCCCGATCGTCGAGCTCGGGGTTGGCGATCAGGGCCAGCAGGCCATCGATCAGCTCGGTGAGGTTGTGGGGCGGGATGTTGGTGGCCATCCCCACGGCGATGCCCGTGGAGCCGTTGAGCAACAGCTGCGGCACCCGCGCCGGCATCACCGTGGGTTCCTGCTGGGAACCGTCGAAGTTGTCGATGAAATCGACGGTCTCGCTCTCGATGTCCTCCAGCAGGCTGTCGGTGGTGAGGGCCTGCAACCGCGATTCGGTGTAGCGCATGGCGGCCGGCGGATCGTTATCCACCGAACCGAAGTTGCCGTGCCCGTCGATCAGGGGCATGCGCATGGAGAAGTCCTGCGCCATGCGCACCAGGGCGTCGTACACCGCGGTGTCGCCGTGGGGGTGGTACTTACCGAGCACCTCACCCACCACACGGGCGCATTTGCGGTAAGGCCTGTCGCTGGTGAGGCCCAGCTCGTACATCGCATACAGGATGCGGCGATGCACCGGCTTGAGGCCGTCGCGGGCGTCGGGCAGGGCCCGGCCCACGATCACGCTCATCGCGTACTCCAAATAGGAGCGCGACATCTCATTGCGCAGATCGGCCTGAATGATGCGGCCGTCTGAACCCGATGGCCCCTCCGGCCCGCCCCCGGCAGTCATCTCACCGGGTTCGGTTGGATCCGCCATTCGCAACAGCTTTGGTTAGAACACATTTTATCGGTCATCGCGTCGGTGTCTGCCTTGAGCGGGAGCTTCCCCAGCCGGACCGTGACGGAGCTGCAGGAGCTGCAACGGCAGGGCCGGTTGCAGGTGGCCACCGCCGCGGCCTACCGCGCCCTGGTGGCCGAGCAGGGGCTGGAGCAGGCCTACCGCCACACCCACGTGGTGGTGGCCAGCGGCGCCGAATTCACGGGCCAGGCCAGCCTGCTGCTGCAGCTGGGGCCCACCGACCCACCGATGCGGATCCGCCGCTTCCGGCTGGGGCCGGCCGAGGGCCAGGGGGGCCACGGCAACACCGACCTGCTGCTGCCCCTGGGCCAGGGGGGCGCCCTGGCGCTGGAGGCGTTGCTGCGGGGGGAGACACTGCCCTTCAGCGCCAGTGGCAGCGGCGGGCCGCAACAGCCCCGGCTGGAGCTGGAGACCCAGCTCAACCTGGAGCAAATCGGCGCCGGGCGACTGCTGCTGCACCGGGGGGTGGTGGAGAACGGCGTGGTGGCGGTGAGTAGCCGCGAAGGGCTCACCCCCACCCCGTGGGGCCCCGTGCTGGGGCCCTGGGTGAGCGCTCTCTACAGCTGTGGCGGCGCCGGCAGCATCGGCCTCACCATGCCGGGGCTCACGGCCCTGGGCCCCGGATCACCGCTGTTGGTGGCCGGGGGCCTCGGCTGGGTGAGCGGGGCCGGCAGCGGCCATAACCCCGCGGTGAAACGGGACGGGGCGGGGCAGGCCCTCAGCCCCGGCGCCAGCGCCGCCGTGGAGGTGGACCTGCACGGGCTCAACCCCCGCTGGCTGCGGGCCACCCGCCTGGGGGAGGGGGACACCGGCCTGCTGGTGGCCCTGGCGGCGCCGGTGCCCCTGCTGGATGGCGACGGGGCGCGGCTGGCGGCCATGGGGGACAGCCAGCTGGAGGCCCCGGTGCTGGATTACGGCGTTCCCCGCCGGGTGCGTCCCAGCTTCGGCCGGGCGTCGTACAGCGCCCTGCACAGCGGCCAGCTCCAGGTGGAGGAGCGGCCGTTGAGCTGCGCCCCGGCCCACAGCCCGCGGCTGGCGGCGGAAATCGCCGCCGAGCTGGTGGAGCAGCTGCAGAGCGGACGCTTCCCGCTGCGCCCCCCCCTGGCGCCGCTGCCCAAACGGACTGCGCTGCAGCCCCTCGACTGATGGCGACGCGGGAAAACGGCCGTAAGCTCCCCGTTCATCGCGCCCCTGTTCCCTCCATGGCTGACGCTGAAGCCCCCAACCCGGCCGCCGAGCAGCCGACTGAGGATCAGCTCACCGGGGAACAACCCACCGAAGAGCAGCCGACGGTGGTGGAACCGACCGTGGCCCCCACGCCCG
>VGQL01000061.1 GCA_016882415.1 Cyanobacteria bacterium M_DeepCast_200m_mx_001 | reverse complement strand
TGGTGGAGACCTACCGGGGCGGCATCCAGCAGCTGCTGTTCGGCGACATCCTCGGCATCAGCTGGAGCGATCTGGTGGTGATCGGCCTGCTGCTGCTGATTGCATTGGGCTATCTCGCCTTGAGCCTGCGGGCTCAGGTGCTGCTCACCCTCAACAGCGATCTCGCCGGAGCCTTCGGGGTGGGCGCCAGCCGTCACCGCCTGGCCTTCATCGTGCTGCTGGCGGTGGTGGTGGCGGTGTCGATCAAGGCGGTGGGGGTGCTGCTGATCAGTGCCTTCGTGGTGATTCCGACCTGCGGGGGGCGGTTGGTGAGTCGCCACTTCCCGCTCTATGCCCTGATCTCCGCCTGCCTCGGCGGAGGCTGCGCCCTGCTGGGACTGCTGGGTTCAGGCCTCACCAACCTGCCCTCCGGGCCCTGCGTGGTGATCGTGCAATTTGCAGGCTTCCTGCTGGCGCTGCTGGTCAGCCAGATGACGCCTCGCCCTCCAGCAACTGCCGTGCCAGCAGGGCGCCACAGTCCTGGTGGAGACCGAGGCGCCCTGGAATCACGCTGAGCTGATCGGCCGCCTCCAAGCCCAGAGCCTCCATCTCTGTCCTGGATCGTGGTGGGGCCTCGGAGGCCAGCACCACCTGGAGCGGGCATTGGAGCAGGCGCGCCTGCTGCAACCACCAGGCGCGCCCGTCGGCCGGGTCAAGGCCACCACTCACGAACGCCACACTGGCAAAGCGTGCCCCGGGGCGCCTGGCCAGCCGCTGCTGTTCGCGGATCCGCGCCGGCGTGAGCAGGGCGGGGTCGACCCAGACATGACGCCGCAGCATCAGGCGCAGCACCATCCGGCTGGTGTTGAGCCGGTAGAGAACCGGTCCGATGAAGGGTGACGCGACAAGCTGCCGCAACCAGCCGAACCGCCGGGAGGGCCAGCCGATCATGGTCGGCAGGGGGCCACGCCAGGTGGGGGCCACCAGCACCAGCTTCTGCCACAGGCCAGACCATTCCGCCGCCAATCCCAAGGCCACCGAGGCGCTGTGGCCGGCGGCGATCACGGTGATGCGCTGGCGGTTGGTGGTGCGCAGATAGGAGAGCACGGCCCGCAGCGCCGAACGCAGCACGGCGGCGTCATAGGGCATCGCGGGGCGGTCGCTGTCGCCGAAACCGGGCCAGTCGAAGCTCACCAGCTGGCGCTGATCGCCCACCGCCTCGGCCAACGCTTGCCATTCGCCCCGGCTCGACACCGTGCTCAAGGCGGGCAGCAGCAGCCAAAGGGGGGCCGCCGCCGGCCCCCGGCGCTCCAGCACCAGGCGCAACTGTCGCCCGGCCAGGTCCACCTGCAGGGTCTCGAGCATTCCCCCCAGCTGCGGTGTCACGCAAACCCCCGCGCCCGTTGCTGAGGCCTGCTGCCGGCGACGAGGAAATCGAGGCGATCGCTGCCGGGGTCGTAGAGGGTGTAGCGGACGCCGGCGCCGATGCCGATCACCTGGCGCTGGGGAACGCTCTGCTGGTGCTGCCGTTGGCCCTCCAGATCCCGCACCTGCGATTCGATGCCACCGCCGCTGAGCTCGAGGCGGAACTGCTGGCCGCTGCGGGCGGTGAACAGACGGTTCACGTCCATGCGGGTGAGCCGATCCAGCAGCAACAGCGGCGAGCTGTCTGGACCCAGGCTGTCGTCCACAGCGGCCGAGCTGCCATGCAGCAGGGCGCAGTCGAGCTCGATGAAGCCGAACTGCAGGGCTGCTAGCCAGGCCAGATGACCTGGATCAACGGCCTGCTCCAGCGCCTCCACGGCGGCCTGGCCGAACTGCTGACGCAGAGGGTCAGCCCGCCGCTCACCGCGATAGCCGCGTTCGGCGAGCAACTGCTCTTCCCACCAGCCGTAGATGCACTGAGGCGCCAGCTCTCCGCGGCGGGGATCCTGTAGCCGAGCCAGCAGAGCATTGGCATCCCGATCGGGACCAATCAGATCACCCAACACAAACAGGGTGTCGACTCGGGCCAGCTGGCGCAGATCCCGTTGAATCGCCTCGTAGAGCGCAAGGTCGCCCTGCAACCCACTCACCAGTGCCCAGCGTGCCATCAGCGCTCACACACGTGGCTGGCGTCATCGGCCCGCTCGGCGTACTCAAAGCCATGGCGCAGACGCCAGGCGAACACCGGCGGCAGTCCAACCTCAACAATCGCCCTGCAGGTGCGCTCCACGTCGTAAGGCACTTCGCGGATCTCGACGTTGCCGGTGGCCTCGTCGTGAATCACATAGGTGGCGTGGGTGTTGCCATGGCGCGGCTCACCCACAGAGCCGGCGTTGACGATGCGGCGCACGGGCAAGGCCATCTCCCGCTCGGCTGGTGACTGCGGATCCGTCGGCGCCTGCACGCGCACACGGATGACGCCATCCCGCAGCTCACGAACGTAGGGGCGGTGGGTATGGCCGCAGAACAGGGTGTCGGCATCGGCCGTCTGCACCCGCTCCAGAGCGGCAAAGGCATCCATGTCGGGCAGCAGGTATTCGTGCTGACTGTTGGGACTGCCATGCACAAACAGCAGCCGATCGCGTCGCAAGGACATCGGCAGGCTGGCGAGGAAGGCCTTGTTCTCCTCGCTCAGCTGCTCGGCAGTCCATTGATGGGCCTGATGACCGCGCCGTTCCGCCAGCTGGGAGGGATAGCTGCACTCACAGGAGTTGAGCCCCTCGATGATGTCCTCATCCCAGCAGCCCTGGCAGCTGGGGATGGCACGCTCGCGAACCAGATTCACCACCTCATTGGGCTGGGGGCCATAACCCACCAGATCCCCCAGGCAGGTGATGGTGGTGATGCCCCGCTGGTCGATGTCGTCGAGCACGGCCTCCAGGGCAGCGAGGTTGGCGTGCAGGCAGGAGATCACGGCATGGGTCATGGCGATCAGGCGGCAGGGGATGGATGGGGCGGGGCCTTCCGTTGGCGCAGGGGTGCCTGCTGCAGCTCCAGCACCGCATCGCTGAGCAGGCAGTCGGCAAGGGTGACCTCGATGGCGGCGGGATCGAGATCCTTGCCCTGCACCACCAGGCGCGACAGGCGCTGTGGGCGACCGTCGGGCGATGCGAGGGTCTGCAAGGGAAGGAACTGGGAGCCCTCCCGGCTCACCATCCAGTTGCAGAAGAAGGCCCGGCCATCGGGGAGATTCATCAGGGCTTTGGCGCGATACACATCGCCATAGGCACCATTCACCAGTTCAAACCAGAAGCTGCTGAGGCTGGCCGGATCCCACACAGCTCCCGCCAGGTTCCTCCCCCAGGCCTGCAGGCTGCTGAAATCCAGGGTGTCCTGGTGGGGCAGCGCGGCGTCACGCCCGAAGTGCAGATGCGCATCCGGGCTGAGATGCAGGGCCTCCAGCTGGGGAATCGCGCGGCGATCCACCCCGGCAAGGCCTGAGTCCGTTGGCGGCTGGAACTGGGGCAGTTCAATCAGGGCGAGCAGCTTGGCGGCTCGGGGCGCCAGAGCCTTGTCGGGGTCGGCCAGATCGAGCAGCCCTGGGCATTGATCCTGCAACCAAACCAGATCGATGCCGCCGTCACGGGCCTGGAGCAGGCCCTCGTCGGGGTAGCCCACGAGACGCAGAAAGCCACAGGGGCCAGGGTGGCTCTGGATCTGGTTCAGGATCCAGGTGGTCTTGCCGCAGCCGGGAGGGCCGGAAATCAGCAGGGTCTGGCTCATGCCGGCGCCACGCAGGCCTCCAGCTGGGCCCTGAGGGCCGCCTGGTCGAGGTCTTTGCCGATCGCCACCACCCTGGTGTGGCGCTCTGAACCTTCGGGCCAGTCGGAATCATCGATCGTGAAGCGCTTGCCGCAGAGGTGAAACAGGTGGCGGCGCTCGCTCTCGCGGAACCAGAGCACCCCTTTGGCGCGGAACACTGATTTAGGCAGCTGGTTGTCGAGGAAATTCTGAAAACGGCGCAGGTCAAAGGGCGCATCCACCGCCAGGCTCACGGAACTGAAGCCCTCCAGTTCCGGGGTATGGGGGGAGTGGTGGTGCTCGTGTTGCTGGTGCTCGTGCCCGTCGTGGTGATGGTGCTCACCGTGATGGTGCGCATCATGGTCGTGATGCCCGTCGTTGTTCCGCTGTTCACGGGACTCCTCCTGGGCCTGGAGCGAGGCCAGACGATCGCTCTCGAACAGCCCCACGCTCAGGAGCAGCCCGAGTGGCACGTCGCCGCGTGTTGCCCGCAGGATGCGAGCGTCGGTCTTGATCGCTCGCAGCTCGGCCTCCACCGCGTTGAGCCGTTGCTCATCGACAAGGTCGGCTTTGTTGAGCAGCAGGATGTCGCCGTACACCACCTGGGCACGGGCGATCGGGCTCTCGAGGGCCGTGGCACTGAAGTGTTCGGCATCGATCAGGGTGATGATCGAATCGAGCCGCAGCCGGTCGCGCAGGTCGCCGGCCATGAAGGTGAGCGCCACCGGCAGGGGGTCGGCCAGTCCGGTGGTTTCCACCACGATCAGATCGATCGGCTCGGGCCGCTCCAGCACGCGGTGCACGGCCTCCTGCAGCTCGCCGTTGATCGAGCAGCAGATGCAGCCGTTGCTCAGCTCCACCATCTGATCACTGGTAGCCACCACCAGTTCATGGTCGATGCCGACCTCCCCAAATTCGTTGACCAGCACGGCGCTGCGCAGCCCCTGCTGGTTGCAGAGGATGTGGTTGAGCAGGGTGGTCTTGCCGGCGCCGAGGAAGCCGGTGAG
>VGQL01000060.1 GCA_016882415.1 Cyanobacteria bacterium M_DeepCast_200m_mx_001 | reverse complement strand
CGGGCAGCAGTGAGCCCCGCGGCCCGGCGCACGCCCGAGGCGTCGTAGAGCACCACGAAACAGAGGCAGGCCGCCAGGGCAAATACGGCGGAATCAAACCCCTGCTGCCAGCCCAGGGCGGCGGCGGTGCCGGTGAGCAGGGCCGAATGGCTGGAGGGCATGCCGCCGGTTTCCACCAGCACCTTGGGGTTCCAGCGCCGGTGCACCACCAGTTCAATCACCAGCTTGGAGAGCTGGGCACTGCCACAGGCCGCCAGGCCCCACCAGAGGGCACCGTTGTCGAGCAGCCCCAACCACAGGGGAGGTTGGGCGAGGGGCTGGCTCATCGATCGCGGCTCGTGATGTAGTCCGCCAGGGCCAGCAGCGGCGCCGCCTTGAGGGCCGCCGCCTCCCCCTGGGCGAAGGGGGCCAGGGCGGCCTTGGCCTCCGCCACCAGGGCATCGGCCCGGCGGCGGGATTCCTCCAGCCCCAGCAGCTTGGGGTAGGTGGTCTTGTCGGCGGTGAGGTCCTTGCCCGCCGTCTTGCCCAGCACCTCGCTGCTGGCGGTCACATCGAGGATGTCGTCAATGATCTGGAACGCCAGGCCGATGCCGCGGGCGTACACCCGCAGCGCCTCCAGCAGCGGCTCCGGCGCACCGGCGATCAGGGCGCCGGTGAGCACGCAGGCCCGCAGCAGGGCGCCGGTTTTGTGGAGGTGGATGTACTCGAGGGTCTCCAGGTCGACGCTCTTGCCCTCACACTCCAGATCCACCACCTGCCCCCCCACCAGGCCGGGGGCGCCGGAGGCCAGGGAGAGCTCCCCCACCACCGCCAGCAGCCGCTCCGCCGGCACGCCGGGGCTGCGCAGGGCCACCATCTCGAAGGCGCGGGTGAGCAGCGCATCGCCGGCCAGGATGGCGTTGGCTTCGCCGTACACCTTGTGGTTGGTGGGGCGGCCGCGGCGCAGGTCGTCGTTGTCCATGGCGGGCAGGTCGTCATGGATCAGCGACATGGTGTGCACCATCTCCAGCGCCACCGCCGTGGGCATCGCCTGCTGGGCCTGCCCCCCCGCCAGCTCACAGGCCGCCAGGCAGAGGATCGGCCGCAGGCGCTTCCCCCCCGCCAGCAGCGAGTAGCGCATGGCCTCCCGCAGGCTTTCGGGCCGCTCGGGGCCGAGGGAGCCATCCAGGGCCGCCTCCACCTGCAGGCGTGAGGCCTCCAGGTAGGCGGCGAACTCGAAGCCGGCCGGTGCGCCCGCGGAGGCGCTGTCTGTGCTGGTCACCGCCGCGGTCATGGGGTTGGGCCTGGGGCCATTGCTGGCCGGGATTCTCTCAGGCCGGCGCGGTGGCCGGCGCTCAGGGCAACAAATCCGCCAACGGCTGATCCAACCCACAGCGCTGGCACCAGCTGGCCACCGTGTTCACCAGCAGCAGGGTCACCGTCATCGGCCCCACCCCACCGGGCACCGGGGTGATGGCCCCGGCGATCGGCTCCACCTCCTCAAACCGCACATCACCGCAGAGGCGGGCCTTGGCCTCCGGCCCTGCGGCCGGATCGGGCTCGAGGCGATGGATGCCCACATCCACCACCACCGCCCCGGGCTTCACGTGCTCGGCCCCCAGCATGCGCGGCCGGCCGGCGGCCACCACCAGCACATCCGCCTGGCGGGTGAGCGCCGCCAGATCCGTGGTGCGGGAATGGGCAATGCTCACGGTGGCATCGGCCGCCTGCAGCATCAGCGCCATGGGCTGGCCCACCAGGATGCTGCGCCCCACCACCACGGCCCGCTTGCCAGAAAGCTCCACATCGGCGGCATCCAGCAGGGCCATCACCCCGGCGGGGGTGCAGCTGCGGGGGCCGGGCTCCCCCTTGAGCAGGCGCCCGAGGTTGAGGGTGTGCAGGCCATCGGCGTCCTTTTCCGGGTCGATGGCCGCCAGCAGGGGGCGCTCATCCAGGCCGGCCGGCAGGGGCAGCTGCAACAGGATGCCGTCCACCAGGGGATCGGCATTGAGACGCTGGATGGTGGAGAGCACCTCCGCCGCCGGCGTGCTGGCGGGCAGATGGGCCCCCAGGTTGGTGATGCCGATGCGGGAGCAGGCCTTCTCCTTGTTGGCCACGTAGACGCCACTGGCGGGGTCATCCCCCACCCGCAGCACCGCCAGCCCCGGCGGCCGCCCCGCCCGCTGCAGCCGCTCGGCCACCACCGCCTGCAGGCGCTGCTCGATCTGGGCCGCCAACTGGCGCCCATCCAGACGGGTGGCCATGGCTAAAGCGGGCTGGCAACTGCCCCTCAGCATGCCTGGCAGGGCTAGCTTGAGGCCAAACGTCGCCCTTTGCGTTGATCCGCCTGGCCCCCGGCCCATCACCCTGGGGTGCCCTGCGGCGCCTGTGGCGGCTGCTGGTGTGGCGGCTGTGGCGGCAGGAGCGGCCGCGGCAGGCCCTCTCCCCCTGGCGCCGCCGCGACACCTCCACCGTGCTGGTGGGCTGCCTGCTGGTGGCCCTGCTCTCCAGCTGGCCCTGGCTGGTGGAGCCCAGCCTGCGGCCGGGGGTGCCGGCCCCATTCACGGTGCGGGCCCCGAAGGCCGCCACGGTGGTGGATTCCGACGCCCTCGAGCAGCGGCGCTCCCAGCTGGGCCCCCGCACCCATGTGCAGGTGGTGGACCCCCGCATCAACCGCGAACTCGAGCAGCGGCTCAACCGCCAGCTGCAGGCGATCGAGCGCCTGGCCAACACCGGCGAGGAGCAGGTGGCGCCCCTGGCCCTCAGCCCCGAGGAGCGGGACTGGCTGCTGCAGCTCTCCCGCCGGCGCCTGGCCCGATGGGAAGACACCCTGCGGCAGGCCCAGCGCCGCATGCTCGGCCAGGGGCTGATCGGCAGCGTGGCCCAACGGCAGCTGGAGCAGGCGGCGGCCCTGCAGCTCGAGCCGATGCCCCAGCCGGGGCTGGGGCTGGGGGCACGGGTGCTGGCCGCCTCCCTGCAGGGGCGCACCAACCTGCGCATCGATCCAGCCCTGAGTCAGCGGCTGATCGAAGAGCTGCTCACCCAACAGGGCATCCCCACCATTCACGTGCGTAAGGGGGAATGGATCACCCGCCAGGGGCAGCCCATCAGCGAGCAGTCCTACGCGGTGCTCGATTACTTCGGCCTGGTGAACCGCCGCCCACTGGTGGGGGCCTGGCTGGGCCACCTCTGCGAAGCCCTGGCGGCCTGCGGCGTGCTGCTGCTGCTGATCCGCCGCAGCCGCCCCAGCCTGGAGCCGCGCCAGGCGCTGCTGGCCCTGGGGCTGTTGCTGCTGGTGCAGGGGTTCAAGCTGTGGCTGGGCAGCGCCGCCAGCCCGTTGGCCCTGTTGGTGCCCGCCACCCTGCTGCTGGCCCAGGGGCTGGGCACCACCGCCGGACTGGCCTGGGTGGCCGTGGCCAGCCTGCTGTGGCCGCTGCCCCTGGCGCCGTTCAACGACCAACGGGTGCTGGTGGCGGCCCTGGTGGCCTCGCTCACCGCCGTGCTGGCGGGGCGGCAGCGCAGCCGCGCCCAGCTGCTGCAGCTCACCCTGTTCATCCCCCTGGGGGCCCTGGCGGCCGAATGGCTGCTGCTGCAGTGGGCGGCGGCCCAGGCGGAGGGGGATGGGCTGCTGCCCATCGGCGCCGACCTGCCCGCCGAGGCCCTGCTGCTGGGGGGCCTGCTGCTGGGGGTGCTGTTGATCAGCCCCCTGCTGGAGAGCTTTTTTGATCTGCTCACCCGCACGCGGCTGCTGGAGCTGGCCGACCTGGAGCGCCCCCTGCTGCGGCGCCTCTCCCGGGAGGCCCCGGGCACCTTCGAGCACACCCTGATGATCTGCGGCCTGGCGGAGGAGGGGGGGCGAGCGATTCAGGCGGACACCGACCTGATCCGCACCGGTGCCCTGTACCACGACGTGGGCAAGCTGCATGGCCCGCAGTGGTTCATCGAAAACCAGACCAGCGGCGACAACCCCCACGACGCCCTCGACGACCCCCAGCTCAGCGCCGGCATCCTCCAGGCCCATGTGGATGAGGGGCTGAAACTGGCCCGCCGCTACCGCCTGCCGCGGCCCCTGGCCGACTTCATCCCCGAACACCAGGGCACCCTCAAGATGGGCTACTTCCTGCATGAGGCGCGGCGCCGCAACCCCGCCATCCAGGAGAGCGACTACCGCTACCGGGGCCCCATCCCCCGCAGCCGTGAAACCGCGGTGCTGATGCTGGCGGATGGCTGCGAGGCGGCCCTGCGCTCCCTGCCGCCGGACACCGGCGAGGAGCAGGCCCGCGCCATGGTGCGGCGGATCATCGATGCCCGCTGGCAGGACGGCCAGCTGAGCGACAGCGGCCTCACCCTGGCGGAGCTGGAACTGCTGGTGCGCGCCTTCGTGCGGGTGTGGCGGCGCATGCGCCACCGCCGCATTCCCTACCCGATTCCCGCCCGCAAGGGCTACAGCGCCTGAGCCATGGTGGGGTCCATGGCCAGCGATCCCACCGACAACAGCCCATCCCCCTGGCACCAGGCCTGGTACCCGGTGGCCTACCTGCGGGATCTGGATCCCCGGCGGCCCACCCCCTTCACCCTGCTGGACCAAGACCTGGTGCTCTGGTTCGAGGCCGGCAGCGCGCGTTGGCGCGCCTTCGCCGATGTGTGCCCGCACCGGCTGGTGCCCCTCTCCGAGGGCCGCCTCAATGGTGCCGGTGAGCTGGAGTGCCCGTACCACGGCTGGACTTTCAACGGCGAGGGCCGCTGCACCGCCATCCCCCAGGCCCAGGCGGGCAGCCGCATCAGCCCCCGCAGCCACTGCCGCAGCTACGCCACCGCCACGGCCCAGGGGTTGCTGTTTGTGTTCAGCGGCGACCCCGCGGTGGCAGAGCAACGGCCGCTGCCGCTGGTGCCCGTGCTGCAGCAACAGGGCC
>VGQL01000059.1 GCA_016882415.1 Cyanobacteria bacterium M_DeepCast_200m_mx_001 | reverse complement strand
AGCGAACTGCTGGAGGACAGCCATGCCACCCCGGAGCAGGAGCTCACCCGCGAGCAGCTGCACGCCGACCTGGAGGCCCTGCTGGCGGAGCTCACCAGCCGCGAGGCGGCGGTGATCCGCCTGCGCTATGGCCTGGAGGACGACCACCCCCAGACCCTGTCGGAGATCGGCGCCGGCCTGCAGCTCTCCCGGGAGCGGGTGCGCCAGATCGAATGCCGCGCCCTGCTCAAGCTGCGCCAGCCCCAGCGGCGCTGCCGCGTGCACGATTACCTGCCAAGCCTGGACAGCGATCTGGGGGATGGCTGAGGCCCCCTTGGAGGGGCCCGGTAAATTGAAGGGTCGCTGCTGAAGCCATGGCCAAGTTCGTCTTTGTGACCGGTGGCGTGGTGTCCAGCATCGGCAAGGGCATCGTGGCCGCCAGCCTCGGACGACTGCTGAAGAGCCGCGGCTACAGCGTTTCGATCCTCAAGCTCGACCCCTATCTGAACGTGGATCCGGGCACCATGAGCCCGTACCAACACGGGGAGGTGTTCGTCACCGAAGACGGTGCCGAGACCGACCTCGACCTGGGCCACTACGAGCGCTTCACCGACACCGCCATGTCGCGCCTCAACAGCGTGACCACCGGCTCCATCTACCAATCGGTGATCAACAAGGAGCGCCGCGGCGATTACAACGGCGGCACCGTGCAGGTGATCCCCCACATCACCGGTGAGATCCGCGAACGCATTCAGCGGGTGGCGGCCAACAGCGGCGCCGATGTGGTGATCACCGAGATCGGTGGCACCGTGGGCGACATCGAATCACTGCCGTTCCTCGAGGCCATCCGCGAATTCCGCGGCGATGTGGGCCGCAACGACACCGCCTACGTGCACGTGACGCTGCTGCCCTACATCGGCACCTCCGGCGAGCTCAAGACCAAGCCCACCCAGCACTCCGTCAAGGAGCTGCGCTCCATCGGCATCCAGCCGGACGTGCTGGTGTGCCGCAGCGACCGCAGCATCAGCGAAGACCTCAAGGCCAAGATCGGCGGTTTCTGCGGCGTGCCCAAGCGGGCCGTGATCCAGGCCCTCGATGCCGACAGCATCTATGCCGTGCCCATCACCCTGGAGCAGGAGGGCCTCTGCCGTGAGGTGCTCGACCTGCTGGGGCTCGAGGACCACGAGAGCGACATGGCCCTCTGGGCCGCCATGGTGGCCAAGCTGCGCAACCCCGGCCCCGCCGTGAAGGTGGCCCTGGTGGGCAAGTACGTGCAGCTCAACGACGCCTACCTGTCAGTGGTGGAGGCCCTGCGCCACGCCTGCATCGACCGGGACGCCGCCCTCGACCTGCACTGGATCTGCGCCGAACAAATCGAGGAGCGCGGGGCCGATGCGCTGCTGCGGGGCATGGATGCGGTGGTGGTGCCGGGGGGCTTCGGCAACCGCGGGGTGGACGGCAAGGTGGCGGCGATCCGCTGGGCCCGGGAGCAGCGGGTGCCGTTCCTGGGGCTCTGCCTGGGCATGCAGTGCGCCGTGATCGAGTGGGCCCGCAACCAGGCGGGCCTGGCGGGGGCCACCAGCGCCGAACTCGATGCCGACACCGCCCACCCGGTGATCCACCTGCTGCCCGAGCAACAGGACGTGGTGGACCTGGGGGGCACCATGCGCCTGGGGGTCTACCCCTGCCGGCTGGCGCAGGGCACCCTCGGCCAGCGGCTCTACGGCGATGAGGTGGTGTACGAGCGTCACCGCCATCGCTATGAGTTCAACAACGCCTACCGCACCCTGTTCCTGGAGTCGGGCTACGAGATCAGCGGCACCTCCCCCGATGGCCGCCTGGTGGAGTTGATCGAACTCAAGGACCACCCCTTCTTCACCGCCTGTCAGTACCACCCGGAATTCCTCTCCCGCCCGGGCCGGCCGCACCCCCTGTTCCGCGGGCTGATCGAAGCGGCCCAGCGGCGGCTGCCCGCCTCCCCCAGCGAGGCCATCAACAGTCAGCGCAGCGGCCTCGGCGACAGCCCCCGAACCCTCTCCTCGCCATCGGCATGAACGGCCTGGAGTCACCCGACTCCCCAACGCTGCCGGTGGTGGAAACCTTCCATTCCCTCCAGGGGGAAGGGATCCATACGGGCCGCAGCGCCCTGTTCATCCGCCTCGGGGGCTGCAGCGTGGGCTGCAGCTGGTGCGACACCAAGCACTCCTGGCCGGCGGCCGCCCACCCCCGGCGCCCCCTGGCGAGCCTCACGGAGGAGGTGCGGCAGGCGGCCACGGCCGGGGCCGCCTTCGTGGTGATCACCGGCGGCGAACCGCTGGAGCATCCGCTCGATCCGCTCTGCACGGCCCTGGCGGCCGCCGGCCTGCCCCTACACCTGGAAACCAGCGGCGTGGGGGCCTGGAGCGGCCGCTTTGATTGGATCAGCCTCTCCCCCAAGGCGCACCGGCCCCCCGGTGGCGACGCCCTGCGCCGCTGCCAGGAGCTGAAGGTGGTGGTGCATGGGCCCGACGACCTGGCCTTCGCCGAGGCCATGGCCCGGGCCGCCAGCGAGGCCCGCGGCGCGGGCGCGGACGCCCCGGTGCTCCTGCTGCAACCGGGCTGGGACTGCCAGGAAGGCCAGCGCCTGGCCGTCGGCTTCGTGCAGGCCCGCCCCCAGTGGCGCCTCAGCCTGCAGAGCCACAAGTGGCTGGGGGTGCGCTGACTACAGCGCCGCTGGGCATCATGGAGGCGGCGCCCCCCGCGAGCCCGTGCCCACCGCCATCGCCCTGCTCTCCGGCGGGCTCGATTCCGCCACCGCCGCCGCCCTGGCCCAGGAGGCCGGCCAGCGGGTGATCGGCCTGTCGTTCGACTACGGCCAGCGGCACCGCCGCGAGCTGGAGGCCGCCGCCGCCGTGGCCGAGGCCCTGGGGCTGGCGGAACACCACACCATCGCCGTCAACCTGGCGGCCTGGGGAGGCTCCGCCCTCACCGACCCGGCCATCGCCGTGCCCAGTGATGGTGTGCAGGCGGGGGTGATCCCCAGCACCTACGTGCCGGGGCGCAACACGGTGTTCATCGCCATCGGCCTGAGCCTGGCGGAGGCCCGCGGCGCCGAACGGCTGGTGCTGGGGGTGAACGCCGTGGATTACTCCGGCTACCCCGACTGCCGGCCCGACTACCTGGAGGCCTTTCAACAGCTGGCCAATTTGGCCAGCAAAGCCGGCCGCGAGGGGCACAGCACCCAGCTGTGGGCGCCCCTGGTGCGGTGGAGCAAAACCCAAATCGTGCTGGAGGCCCTGCGGCTGGGGGTGCCGGTGGAGCGCACCTGGAGCTGCTACAGCGGGGGCAGCGAACCCTGCGGGGTGTGCGACAGCTGCCGGATCCGCGATGCCGCCTTGATCGAAGCGGGCCGCCCCGACCTGGCCAGCCGCGCCGGCCAACCATGAACGGCGCAGGGGGCGGAGCCACGCTGCAGCGGCGGCCCCTGGCCTGGCGGGATCCGGCGACGGTGGCGGCGGCACTCGCGACCCAGTGGGGGCCGGAGGGGCTGATCTGGCTGGATGGGGACGGCACCAAGCTGGGGCGCTGGATCACCCTGGCGGCGGACCCCCTGGAGCAGCACTGCTGCCGCGGCCTGCCCGGCCAGCCGGGCGCCAGCGACCCCTTTGCCCAGTTGGAGCAGCTGGGCCCGGGGCACTGGTGCGGCTGGCTCAGCTATGAGGCGGCCGCCTGGGTGGAACCGGCCGAGCACTGGAAAGCCGATGCCCTCGCCAGCCTCTGGATCGCCCGCCACGATCCGGTGCTGCGCTTCGACCTGCAGGGGCGGCAGCTGTGGATCGAAGGCCAGGATCCGGTGCGGCTGGAGGCCATGGCCCGCTGGCTCGAAACCAGCCCCACGGCGCCGGAGCCGCAACCCGGGCCAACCCTGCCGATGGAGCGCTGGCATTGGCACAGCGACAGCCGGGCCTTCGCCGCCGGCGTGGAGCAGCTGCGGGAGTTGATCGCCGGCGGCGATCTGTTCCAGGCCAACCTCACCGCCTGCTGCAGCACCACCCTGCCCGCCGAAGGCCCGGCGGGGGCGGCGGCGGCCCTGCCGCTGTTTCTGCAGCTGCGACAGCGTTGCCCGGCCCCCTTCTCGGGGCTGGTGATCGCCGGGGGTGCCGCCGCCGGTGAAGCGGTGATCTCCGCCTCGCCGGAGCGGTTTCTGCAGCTCAGCGCCGACGGCAGCGTGGAAACCCGCCCCATCAAGGGCACCCGGCCCCGCCAAGCGGATCCCCAGCGGGATGCCGACCAGGCGGCGGAGCTGGTGTGCAGCGCCAAGGACCGGGCCGAAAACGTGATGATCGTGGATCTGCTGCGCAACGACCTGGGGCGGGTGTGTGTGCCGGGATCGATCGAGGTGCCGCAGCTGGTGGGCCTGGAGAGCTACCCCCAGGTGCATCACCTCACCTCGGTGGTGACGGGGCAGCTGCGGCCGGAGTGCAGCTGGGTGGATCTGCTGCGGGCCTGCTGGCCGGGGGGCTCCATCAGCGGCGCCCCCAAACTGCGGGCCTGCCAGCGGCTGGCGGAGCTGGAGCCCGTGGCCCGCGGCCCCTATTGCGGCTCGCTGCTGCGCCGCGACTGGGACGGCAGCGTCGACAGCAGCATCCTCATCCGCAGCCTGCTGCTGCAGGGCCGGCGGCTGCGCTGCCACGGCGGCTGCGGCATCGTGGCCGATTCCGATCCCCAGGCGGAGGCGGAGGAACTGGGCTGGAAGCTGCATCCCCTGCTGGAGGCCCTGGCATGACGCCGAGCGCAGCGGCCGTGGCCTGGATCGAAGGCCACTGGGGCACCCCTGAGCAGCTGCGGCTGCCCCTGGCGGACCGGGGCCTGCAGCTGGCGGATGGCCTGTTTGAAACCATCTGGGTGGAGGGGGGCCGGCCCCAGCTGCTGGAGGCCCACCTGCGCCGCTGGCGGGAGGGGGCAGACCTGCTGGGCATGGCCCCGCCGCCCTCGGCAGCCAACCTGCAGCCGCTGCTGCAGGAGGCGATCGACAGGGCTGGCGGCCAGGGGGCCCTGCGGCTCAACTGGAGCCGCGGCAACCCGGGGGGCCGGGGCATCGATCTGCCGCCGGGGGAACCCCAGGAAGAGCAGCATCGCTTCTGGTTGCAGCTCACCCCCTGC
>VGQL01000058.1 GCA_016882415.1 Cyanobacteria bacterium M_DeepCast_200m_mx_001 | reverse complement strand
AGGATCCCCAGGCCGAACACACCGAGGGTGGAGATGCCACCGCCGGTGAAGATGTCCAGGAAGCCGATCAGCTGGCCGCCGCGGGCGATGAAGTCCTGAAAGGCGAGCCGGTCGATGCCGGGCACCGGGATGTAGATGCCCAGGCGCACCAGCAGCAGCAGGCCGAGGGTGATCAACACCCGGTTGCGCAGATCCTTGGCCTGGATCAGCTGGGTGAGGATTTCTCCGGCACTGGGGTTGCGACCCCTGCTGACGAGCATGGCGGGCGAGGCGGGGGAGGGGGAACAAAAAACCGCCTGGTCAGCCCAGGGCTGCTCCAGACGGTTCCGAAGTTAATGGGTGGCGGCGAAGGGGCGAACCAAGCCGGAGCTCAGACCACTTCGCAGCTGCCGCCGGCGGCCTCGATCTTCTCGCGGGCGCTGGCGGTGAAGGCGGCGGCCTGCACGGTGAGCTTCACCTTGAGGTCACCGTTGCCCAGCACCTTGAGGGGATGCTTGGGGCTGGTGACGATGCCGTCCTTCACCAGGCTGTCGAGGCTGACGGTGCTGCCGGCCTTGAGGTCGGCCAGCTTGGCCACGTTGATCACCGTGTAGTGCTTGGGGTTGATCAGCGTGAAGTGCTTGAGCTTGGGCACCCGGCGGTAGAGGGGCATCTGACCACCTTCGAAGCCCGGACGGGTGGGGCGACCCGAGCGGGACTTCTGACCGCGCATGCCGAAACCGCAGCTAGCGCCCTGGCCGGCGGCGATGCCGCGGCCCTTGCGCAGTTTGCGGCGACGGGCGCCGGTCTGGGGCTTGAGGGACTGGAGATTGAGCGACGTCATGGCGGGCCTCAGGAGTAGATCTGCTCGAGGGAGATGCCCCGCTCCTTGGCGGTCTCCTTGTGGGTGCGCAGGCCAGCCAGGGCATCCATGGCGGCGCGGGCGTTGTTGAGGGGGGTCTTCGAACCGAGGCGCTTGGCCAGCACGTTCTTGATGCCGGCGAGCTCCAGCACCGTGCGGATCGAACCACCGGCAATCACCCCGGTACCGGGGGCGGCGGGGCGGATCAGCACACTGGCGGCACCGTCACGGCCGTTGCCCTGGGTGGGGATCGAGGAGTGGCGGGTGAGGGGCACCTTCACCAGGTGCTTCTTGCCATCGGCCACGCCCTTGCGGACGGCGCCGATCACATCGCCGGCCTTGCCGACGCCCACGCCCACCTGGCCCTTCTCGTTGCCGACGACAACGATGGCCCGGAAGCTCATCTTCTTGCCGCCCTTCACGGTCTTGGAGACCCGGCGGATCTGCACCACGCGCTCCTGCCATTCGGAGTCGCGTTCCTGGCCACGACGGTTGTCGCGGCCGCGGCCACCGCCTCGGCGGTCACCCTTGCCCTCGCCCCGGCCACCGCCGCGACGCTCCTGCTGGCCTTCGGCCGCCGCAGGAACATCGGACGCCGCCGGGATGGCGTTGGACTGAATCTGGTCGTTGGTTTCGGTCATGGTGAGAGCAGGGATCAGAACTGAAGGCCCGCTTCCCGGGCGGCGTCAGCCAGGGCCTTAACGCGGCCGTGGTACAGGTTGCCGCCACGATCGAAGACCACCTGTTGAATGCCCTTGGCCAGGGCACGCTTGGCGACCAGCTGGCCGACGGCGACGGAGGCATCGCAGTTGGCGCCGATCTTGACGCTGGTGCGCAGCTCCTTGTCGACGCTCGACGCGGAGCACAGGGTGCTCTGGGCGTCGTCGTCGATGACCTGCGCGTAGATGTGGTTGTTGGAGCGGAACACCGCCAGGCGCGGACGCGCGGCGGAGCCGGAGAGATGGCGACGCAGACGGCGGTGACGCTTCTGGGTCTGCTGCTTGCGGGACACGGTGGACATGGGAATACAGGGTAACGACGCTTAGGCAGACCTCATTTCTTACCGGTCTTACCGGCCTTGCGCAGGATGCGTTCGCCCTCGTACTTGATGCCCTTGCCCTTGTAGGGCTCAGGCGGACGAATGGCCCGCACCTTGGCGGCTTCGTTGCCCACCACTTCCTTGTCGGCGCCGGAGATCAACACGGTGGTGTTGCCATCGACGGCGAAGGTGACGCCGTCGGGGGGCACCATCTCCACCTGGTGGCTGTAGCCGGCGCTCACCACCAGCTTCTTGCCCTGAACGGCGGCGCGGTAGCCCACGCCGACGATCTCGAGCTTGCGGGTGTAGCCCTGGCTGACGCCCTCGACCATGTTGGCCACGAGGGTGCGGCAGAGGCCGTGGCGCTCACGGGAGCGACGGCTGTCGTTGGCGGGGCTCACCACCAGGGCGCTGCCGTCCTGGGCGATGGTCACGCCATCAGGGAGGGTGCGGTTCAGCTCACCCTTGGGGCCCTTGACCTTCACGTCGAGGCCGTTGAGGGTGACGGTGACGCCGCCCGGCACGGAAATCGGCGCTTTACCAATACGAGACATGGATCAACCTCCCTGATCAGTAGACGTAGCAGAGCACTTCGCCGCCGACGCCCTGTTTGCGGGCATCGCGGTCGCTCATCACACCTTTGGAGGTGGAGATGATGGCCACGCCGAGTCCGCCCAGCACCTTGGGCAGCTGGCGGGTGTTCTTGTAGATGCGCAGACCGGGCTTGCTGACGCGCTGCACGGTGCGGATCAGCGGCTGACGGTGCTTGCCGCTGTACTTGAGCTCGAGCACCAGGTGCTTCTCCACCCCATCACCTTCTTCGGTGATGTCGGCGATGAAGCCCTCCTGCTGAAGCACCTTGGCGATGCTGCGAGCCATGCGGCTGGCGGGCACCTTGGTGGACTGGTGACGCTTCTCACTCGCATTGCGAATGCGGGTGAGCATGTCGGAAATCGGGTCGTGGTTGGCCATGGTCGGGTCCGAAGAGGGCTCAGTTGCTGCGGAACGGCATTCCCATCTCGCGGAGGAGGGCCCGGCCCTCTTCGTCGTTACGGGCAGTGGTCACGATGGTGATATCCATGCCACGGATGGCATCGATCTTGTCGAAGGAGATCTCGGGGAAGATGATCTGCTCCTTCACCCCCAGGGTGTAGTTGCCCCGGCCGTCGAAGCTCTTGGCGCTGACGCCGCGGAAGTCGCGGATGCGCGGCAGCGCCAGGTGGATCAGACGCTCCAGGAAGGCGTACATGCGGTCGCCACGCAGGGTGACGGCCACACCGATCGGCATGCCCTGACGGATCTTGAAGCCGGCGATGGCCTTCTTGGCGCGGGTCACCACCACCTTCTGACCGGTGATGGTGGCCAGCTCCTCGATCGAGGCCTCGAGGGCCTTGGCGTTCTGGGCGGCTTCACCGAGGCCCCGGTTGACGGTGACTTTCACCACCTTGGGGACTTCGTGGATGTTCGAGAGGTTGAGATCCTTGAGCAACTTGGGCTGGATCTTCTCCCGATAGTTCTGTTTGAGGGACATGACGGGGGATGGGGGTTGCGCTTCTGGTCTTGGTCAGAAGGCGGACAAAGGGGAATAGGGGGCGATCAGTCGAGGATTTCGCCGGTTTTCTTGAGGCGGCGCTTCTTGGTGCCGTCCTTCTCCACCACGATCTCCACGCGGCTGGCCACCTTTTTGTCGGTGGAATACAGCATCACGTTGGAGGCGTGCAGGGAGGCTTCCTCGGTCACGATGCGACCGGTTTCACCCTCCTGGGTGGGCTTCACGTGGCGGGTGCGCAGGTTGATGCCCTGCACCACCACGCGGTTCTCGTAGGGAAGGGTGCGCAGGACCTCACCGGTCTTGCCCTTGTCCTTGCCGCTGATCACCTGCACGGTGTCGCCCTTCTTGATGCGCATCTTGGTGCGCACGGGGGTCTTGGCTTTGGGGGTGGCAGTGGCCATCTCAGATCACCTCCGGAGCGAGGGACACGATCTTGGTGAAGTTGCGGTCCCGCAGTTCGCGGGCCACGGGACCGAAGACGCGGGTGCCCTTGGGGTTGTTGTCGTTGCCGAGGATCACGGCAGCGTTGTCGTCGAAGCGGATCGAGTTGCCGTTGTTGCGGCGCAGGGTGGCCTTGGTGCGCACCACCACGGCCTTCACCACATCCGACTTCTTGACGCCCATGTTGGGCATGGCGTCCTTGACGGCCGCCACGATCACGTCGCCCACGTGGGCGTAGCGACGGTTGGTGCCCAGCACGCGGATGCACTGGATGCGCTTGGCGCCGCTGTTGTCAGCGACGTTGAGGAAGGTTTCCTGTTGAATCATCGGGAGATCTCCTCAGTTGGCGCTGCTGGTGGTCAGCACCTCGGCCACCGCCCAGCGCTTGGTGCGGCTGAGGGGGCGGGTCTCGGTGATGCGCACGCGGTCACCCACCTTGCAGGCGTTGGCCTCGTCGTGCGCCTTGTAGCGCTTGGTGCGGCTGACCGTCTTTTGATAGATGGGGTGGGGGAAGCGGTTTTCCACCGCCACCACCACGGTCTTGTCCATCTTGTCGCTGACGACGGTGCCGACCCTTTCCTTGGTTGCCATGGCTGGTTCTCCTTAGGGATCAGGAAGCGGCGGAGCGCTGGCGCTCCGTTTGCACCGTCAGCAGCTGGGCCAGCTTGATGCGGGCGGCCTTGAAGCGGTGCGGAGTTTCGAGGCGGCGGGTGGCCTGCTCGAAGCGAAGGGTGAACAGCTCGCGACGGGCGTCGTCGATCTGGGTGGTGATGTCGCCGTCGGAAAGCTTGCGCACCTCGGCGATGTCGGGACGGGCCATGGTCAGGACTCCACGGGGGTAGCGGCCTGGGCCTCGGCGGCTTCCTGATCGGCCAGGGACAGGAATTTGGTCTTCACGGGCAGCTTGTACTGCGCCAGGCGCATGGCCTCCTTGGCGATCTCGGGGGTGATGTCGGCACCGCCCATCTCGAACAGGATGCGACCGGGCTTGATCACCGCCACCCAGAACTCCGGGTTGCCCTTACCGGAACCCATGCGGGTTTCGGCGGGGCGCATGGTGACCGGCTTGTCGGGGAAGATCCGGATCCAGATCTTTCCGCCCCGCTTGACGTAGCGGGTCATGGCCCGACGGGAGGCCTCGATCTGGCGGGAGGTGATCCACCCACACTCCTGGGCCTGCAGGGCGAATTCGCCGAAGGCGATGGTGTTGCCACGGGTGGCGACACCGCGCATGCGGCCGCGCTGCTGCTTACGGAATTTGACGCGTCTTGGACTCAGCATGGTTCAGGCCTCCTGATCACTCTTCGTTCGAACGGTCT
>VGQL01000057.1 GCA_016882415.1 Cyanobacteria bacterium M_DeepCast_200m_mx_001 | reverse complement strand
TTGCTGGAGCTCGATCCAGACGAACACCGCGACGAGGCCGATCGGCTGCTGCTGCGAGTGATCGAGTCCCAGCCCCCTGCAGCTGTTTGAGGGGATGGACCAGCAGCGCTTCCTAGCGGTGCTCAGCGAGGTGGCGGCTGTCGGCCAGGGCGGGCTGCAGATCAACGAACCCGGCACCTCCCGCAGCCTCAAGACCCTGCCCAGCGACTGGAGCGACCTGGCCCTGGCCTGCCTGATCCATGTGGGCATGGTGCCGCAGGCCCGCGAAGCGGTAGCGGCTGATGCCCGATGAGGACTCAGGGCTGGGAATCGGTGCCGAGAACGGGGAGGCGGTGCAGCTGCATGGGGCCGGAGGCAGGCAGTAGTGAACACGCGGCTCTTAGCACTTGCACCAGCAGTGACTCTCGAGAAGCCCCTTGCATGATCATTTGAACTGACTTATTGCTCCTCAAACTCTGCCAAAAGTCCTCGTCGATGCGGTGCACACGATAGGAATCCTTGACCGATACAATATTCCTAATCCAGCGTCGAGCATCAAGCGAGCGAAGAGGCGGTTGCCATCAATTTGCAGAATCCTCTTGTCCCTGAAGACTACAGCGCAAGCAATCGCATCACGCGTAAATGCAGAGGTTGTGATGCAAACTCCACCATCGGATCGGTGTCGCTGAATTCGGCCGTAAGGCTGAGCACGGTGGCGCCGGTCTCCGGGCTGACCGGATCGCGCCAGCAGCGCGATTCAGCGGCAGGCATGGGTGCAGAGGTTTTGCTCATGGTTCAGGGTCTCACCATCACCCGGTTGCCAGTGCCGCTGTCGCTCACGGCTGCGAACTGACTGCGCTGGGGTGACCAGCAGATCGATCGCCAGCCGGTGCTGGCTGGGGTGCTGCGCAAGAACCACCTGATGCCATCGGCGCTGGTCATGATCCGGTTGCCGCTGCCGCTTGTGGCAACGGCAACCAACAGTCGCCTGCCCGCCAGGCTGCTGTCCTGCGTGCCCGTAATTTCCGGACGAGTTTTCGCTTTCGCCTGACATGCCTGAGGCGAAGCGGAGGTTCACGACTCGCTCAGCAAGCTCAGCGCTTCCATCACCTGCAGGCGGATGCCGCCCAAACGGGTCCAGGCCCGCACCGCATCCGCTCTGCTCCGGTAGGGGCGCCAGTCGTCCTCAGCGATGCGGCGCTGGAAATGGGCCGCAACACGCCGTGCAACGGCGACATCGCTTCGCCTGGCCAATCGCAACGTTGACCCCTCGATCACCACTTCAGCAGGCATGGCGTCGGGGAGAGATCAGGAACTGGCCAGGTCTCATTGTGCGCCCTTACCAGCCCCTCTCAGGCCAGGATCGGGAAACAGCCCTTCAGCCCGTTCACCAAAATCTGCACCGCCACCGCAGTGATCAACAGACCCATCAAGCGCTGCAGCACCCGTTCGCGGGTCTGACCCAGCCAGCCCCGCAGCCGCGGCGTGAGCTGCAGGAACAGGTAGAGCCCCATAGCCATGGCGCCGATCACCAGGCTCACCAAAAGTCGTCCGAACCAGCCGTCGGGAGCTTCCGAAACCACCAAGGAAATCGTGCCGGGGCCTGCCATCATCGGCACCCCGATCGGCACAATCGCCGCTGCCGGATCATCCGCCAACCCACTACCCAGCAGTGCCGGGCGCCCCTCCAGCAGCCTCAGCCCCAAGGGCAGCAGGATCAGGCCACCAGCAACCCGGAAAGCAGTCAAGCTAATCCCGAAAAAGCCAAGCAGGCCCGATCCCCACCAGCAGGCCACCAGCAGCACAGCCAGGTAGGTGAGCACCGCAAGACGACTGATCTGCCGCAGGCGGGAACCGCTTCCGGCACCGGCCTGGCCCACAACGCTGAGCAACCCAACCGGGTCGCTCAGCGCCAGCAGGCCCACCGCCAGCGTGGACAGGCTCATGACGATGGCAGGGTGATGCCCAGCGCCTGGGCGCCAAAGTGCCGCGTCATGTCCGTCTGCAGATGCCAAGCCGTCAGCAATGTTTTGGCGATGCGCCTGAGCTCGGCCACGTCATTGCAGGCATCGATGGCTCTGGCCTGGGTCTCAACGGCGAACTGGCGGCTGAGAGTGCAATCCAAGTCCTTTGTACAGTGTTTCAGAATGTTAAGCAGTGACAACGCGGGCCGCAGCCGGTTTCCCGCACGGTTCCACCTGCCTGTGTCGCAAGCTTCACTTACGCCAGCGGGCTACCAGAGAGCTGCAGCCGCCTGGGCTGGCGCGTTCACCGGCACCGTGGGCGCCAACTGGTCACGACAAAAATCCTGCGACCTGAGGATGGCAGACAAATTGAGTTGATCCTCCAAAAGGCAGGCATGCCCACTATTCGGAAGCTGAACGATTGTGGTGGTTGGAAGAAAGCGAGCCAATCGCTTCGCCTCCCGTGGGGAAGGCAGGAGTCGATCCGCTCCCGAGGCCAGGATTAGAACAGGCTGGCGAACGCGATCCAGGGGCAGATCCTCCAGGCGGAACTGTCTGAGCAATGCCAATCTCCAGGCTGCACTTTGCGGCTTCACAGCCTGCATGGCAGCCAGCAGCTGAAGCCGTGTGGGCCTGCAGACCCGAGGGGATGCAATCAGAAGATTGCACAGACTGAGGGTGGAGAGCTGATAAATCGGCGTGGGCAACAGCTGAGTCAAAGAGCTGCAGGCACCGATCCAGGGTTGACGCAGAGCTGAGGAGGCGGGATTGACCAGAATCAACTGATCACACAGGCTCGGAAAGCGCGTGATCAGCCTCAACGCCAAACAACCACCAAACGATTCGCCGCAAACAGTGATGGTGCGTCCAGGATGCCGTTGCTGTTCCATCCGGATCAGACCGGCGACTTGCTCGGTGAGTTCGTCCCATCCTCTGAGGTCGTCTGGGGGGATGGATAAACAGCGAATGTCAAAACCAGAGCTGAGCCCGGCTACCTGTGGTTGCAGCAACGCACCACTGCCATCCATGCCTGGCAAAAAGACAAACAGCGACCGAGACGGTGTCGCAGGTGTGCAAGCAGTGAGCCGCAAGGCCCTGGTGGTTGTGATCATGGTTTGGGAGCGTTGATCAGTCTCACTGGGCCAACATCTCAGCGATCTGGCTCCAACAGGCTTGGGTGAGCTCTCGGGCTGCAGCAGCTCCACTGCTGCCAAGATACCGAGATTTCCATCCCTCACCGATCAGTAGAGGACGGCCAAAGAGAACATCAACATGCCGATAAAGGATTGCAGAATGCCAACCATCGCGTTGAAATAATGCTTCCGATGGATCGAAGCGCCGAAATAAGGCAAGCGGAGCAAGCTTTACCTTCTTTTCCTCCCTTGAAGCAATCGCAACCGGCAGGATCGCCAGGCCGTCCACAGGCACCCTCAGGGCAAGATGCGCAAAACCCCTGTGGAACCGACTGAGCTGCTGGGGGGCGTTGACCTTCACCATCGGATCCGCACCCTCGGGAAACACGCCCACTACCTGATTGGCTTGCAGAAACTCGGCCGACTGCCGGAAGAACGACGACTGTCTTCGCTGATCAGCCTCGAGCGGAAAGGCACCCATCAGCGCAACTGCCTGCTGCAATAGCGGCACCTGACTCATGTAGTAATGACAGACGAATCGCACAGGCCGGCTGATCGCCGTCATCAGCAGTGGAGCATCCAGCAAGCTGCGATGGTTGCTGACAACAAGAAGTCTGTTTCTGGTAGGTATTCTTTCAGGATGATGCAATTTCACTGACATCCCTGTGACATCCAGCAGGCTGCGAGACACATGCAAGGGGATGGTGCGTTTCATGCTTGCAATCTTGCCACTCTCAGTGATGCGATCGGAATGTATTTTCTGGTATCCTCTTTGTCCGGGCCGCAGGGTCGTTTACGTCAAACAGTCTTGAAGCAAGAGAGGTGACGGCGCGAGTGTCAAGCCTGGCGGATCACCGCCCAGTCGAGTCGTCTCTCTTCAGGCGGTTCGGACCAGGGAGGATCTACGCCGCCGTCCCAGCGGTTCGATCCATTCGTTCAGCGCCTGGCGGTGCCGTTGCAGCTGCGGTGCCACCCGGCAGCCCAGCTGGATCTGCCCCTGATCGAGCAGGCGGCCGAGCCGCTGCATTGCCGCCTGCTCAGCCCTGGTGAGGCGATCCTGCTGGCTCAGCAGCCAGTCGATCTCAGCCTGGGTGATCACCCCGGAGCTCAGGCTCTCGAGGAACAGCTCGCCAGCGGTCATTGGCTTGTAACGTCATTGTCACATTCTGGTGGCATGGCGGGGTTTTCGCGAGTCATAGGGCTCCGAGCTCCCGCCCGGAAGCCCCGCCATGACTGGGCTGGGCTGGATGTCCGCGGCGCTTCACGTTCCTTAATGTGACTTGCCATGATTTTCGAAAACGTCCTCCCACCCCGTGTCCACGTCCACCCTGCTCGAGCTGTTCGGCGGCTTCATGGCCGCCTGTGTCGCCCTCTGGTTCGTCGCGATGAACAGGTTCGTCGCGATCGACATTCCCGCATCGAGACCTGCTCCCCTGGCTGGGCTCACGTCAATCGCAACAGCCGTTCGCGCCTACCTGCAACGCCCAGGCCTGTTGGCTTCCGTTGGTCTGCTGCTGCTGCGCCTGAGCATCGGCGGGCTGATGATTCACCACGGCCAGGAGAAGCTCGCCGATCCCCAGCAGTTCGCCAACACCTATGTGGCCTCGCTCCACCTGCCCTTCCCGCTGTTCTTCTCCTACGCCGCCGGCTTCTCGGAATTGATCGGCAGCTGGCTGGTGATCCTCGGCCTGCTCACGCCCGTTGGTGCCCTGGCCCTCAGCGGCACGATGACGGTGGCGGCCTATCAGCACATTTCCACAGCCGGCTTCAACATCTACGTGCTGGAACTGGTGCTGCTCTATCTGGGCGGCAGCCTCGCCCTGCTGTTCAACGGCCCCGGTCGCTTCTCCTTCGACGCCGGCATCGTGCCGGCGATGCTCGATGACCTCAGCACGGCCAATGACAATGACGTTGAGCCGGCTGTCTCCTCACATGACTCTGGCGAGCTGCGTTCTATTCCGGTGGCTGTTAACTCCAGCGCCCGGGGATGAAGCAGGCGGGACTAAGTGTTTTGGCTTTTCCCCTTCCAAAATTTTGGGTGAAATTCACTGGCTTTGCTTTCACCTCGAAGGCCCAAACCTGAGGGCTACCCGTACCTTTTTCGAGCCCAGAAAAGTGAGATAAAAGATCTCAGCTCATGACCGCCTCGGTGCTGCCGGCCCGCTGGCGGCGGGTGAGGAAGCCGAACAGCACCTTGCCGATGGCGGCGATCAGGTTGCCCTCCAGCTCCTGGAACATCCTCATGTTCAGG
>VGQL01000056.1 GCA_016882415.1 Cyanobacteria bacterium M_DeepCast_200m_mx_001 | reverse complement strand
GGGTGGGGCATGGTGCCGTTGATGGCCGCGTTGGTGACGCAGAACATCGATTTCTGGAAGCTCATGCAGATCTTGACGCGCACATCCCCCTCACCCCGGGTGCGCTCCCGATACCACTGGTGCAGCCGCTCCGGCAGATGGCGGTACATGTCCTGCATCAGCAGGCTGGGGGGGATGCCAGACCCCATGCTCGGCAGCGGATCGGCGTAGAGGGCCCCGTAGGTGAATTGGGCCTGGTCGGGGGAGATCTGCTGGGCCTGGGCGTTGAAGCTCACGGTGCCCAGGAAGGGCATGCCCCGCAGGAACACCGCCTCCACGTAGGGCACCGCCACATCCACCAGGAAGGTGAGGCCCGCCTCCGGCGGCAGCACCCAGAGCTGTTCCCCGCCGATGCTCACCCCATAGCGGATCGGGTTGGCGGCGGCGGCCACCAGGCCGTCCTTGATGAACTCCACCACCGCCGGGATGCTGCGTACGCGCCCGTCGGCTTCGGCGGCGGCCAGATCCAGGAACAGATCGCTCATCACCCGCCAGAACTGGCCCAGGGCATGGGTGGTGGCGGCGGAGCGGATCAGCTCCGGCAGGAATCCCGGGAACAGGGGGTTGAGCAGCGCCAGCAGTGGATCGCGGCGGCGCTTGGCGTCGATGATCCGGCGGCAGTTGTCGGCGAAGGCTTCGGAGTCGAAATAGGCATCCATGCCGCCGGTGGCATGCCAGAACATCGCCTTCTGGCAGTACTCGGCGTATTCGAAATTGATGCGGTCGTGGTTGAGGTGGCGCCAGATCTTGGCGGGGCTGTGGTCGCCGTCGAGGTACTTGAAGATCGGCAGCGGATTGAGGAACTGCCGCTCCGCCTGGTAGATCAGGTTGATGCTGTAGGCGTCGAGCACTTCGCCGTAGCTCTTGAGCACATCCACCACCTCGAGCAGGTGGTCGGGGGTGTCCTTCAGCAGGGTTTCACCGGCCAGCAGGCGGCGCTGCACCTCGGCCCGGTCGATCGAGAGGTTGGCGTGAACCAGCTCGGCGGGAACGATCGGCATCTCAGTGCACCCCCGTGGGCAGGGCCGTGATCGCCGCCAGGGCGGTGGTGGCCACCTCGCTGATGCGCCCCAGGCTGCTGGGCACCAGCCCCAGCAGCACCACACCGGCCGCCAGGGCCATGGCGGGGAAGGTTTCCCGCGGCGCCACCGGCGCCAGCTGCACATCCAGGCGCCCATCCTCCACGGCATCGCCGCTGGGGGGCGTGATCGCCAGGCGGCCGAAGAAAGCGCGGTTCACCAGCAGCAGGAAATACACCGCCGTCAGGCCGGAGCCCACCATCGAGAGCAGCGTGGCCAGGGGAAACACATTGATGCTGCCGCGGAACACCAGGAATTCGGAAATGAAGCCCGCCATGCCCGGCAATCCGGCACTGGCCATCACCGCCACGATCATCAGCGAGCCGGTGAAGGGCAGGCCCTTCTCGGGGTTGAGCAGGCCCCGCAGCACCTCCAGGTCGCGGGTGCCGGTCTTGCGGTAGACGATGCCCACCAGCAGGAACAGCAGCGCCGAAATCAGGCCGTGGCTCACCATCTGGAATACCGCCCCCAGCAGGCTCACGGGGGTGTCGGCGGCGGCGGCCAGCAGCACATAGCCCATGTGGCCCACGGAGCTGTAGGCCACCATGCGCTTCATGTCGGTCTGGGCGATGGCCGCTAAAGAGCCGTAGAGCACCGAGATGGCCGCCCAGATGGCTAAGGCCGGCGCCAGCTTGGCCCAGGCCTCCGGGAAGAGCTGCAACCCGAAACGCAGCATGCCGTAGGTGCCCAGCTTGAGCAGCACCCCAGCCAGCAGCACCGACACCGGCGTGGAGGCTTGGGTGTGGGCATCGGGGAGCCAGTTGTGCAGCGGCACCAGCGGGATCTTGATGCCGAAGCCGATCAGCAGGGCCCCCAGCAGCCACAGCTGGCCGCCCATGGCCAGCCGTTCGCTGAGCACGGGCGTGAGGCTGAAATCCACGCTGCCGGTGAGCAGGGCCAGCCCCAGGAAGGCCCCCAGGATCAGCATCCCGGAGACGGCCGTGAAGATCAGGAATTTGGTGGCCGCATAGGCGCGGTTCACGCCGCCCCACACGGACACCAGCAGCCAGAGGGGAATCAGCTCCAGCTCGTAGAAGAGGAAGAACAGCAGCAGGTTTTCCGAGAGGAAGGCGCCGTTCACCGCCCCGGTGATCAGCAGCAGCATCGCGAAGTAGATGCGCGGGCGCTTGTCGATGTCGCGGGTGATCACCGCCGACACCAGGGTGAGGCCGCTGTTGATCAGCACCAGCGGCAACGACAGGCCGTCGATGCCCAGGGCGTAGTCGAGGCCGATGCCCGGCACCCAGGCGTGGTGCTCCTGCAGTTGCATGCCCGCCTGGGCGGGATCAAAGGCCGAGGCCACCGCCAGGCTCACCCCCAGCTGCAGCACCAGGATGGCAATGGTGATCAGCCGCAGCCGTGCTGGGCTGGGGCCACCGGGCCAGAGCAGCACGGTGAGGGTTCCCAGGAAGGGAATCAGCAGCAGCAGGGAGAGCAGCATGGCTTCAGCCCACCCCCCGCAGCACCTGTAGCCCGCCCAGCAGCAGCACGATGGCCACGATCAGGGTGAGCACGTAGCTCTGCAGTTGGCCGCTCACGCTCAGCTTGAGGCCCTCGGCGGTGGTGAGGGAGAGCCGGCCCACCCCATCCACCAGGCCCTTCACCACGGTGATGTCGAACCAGCGGGTGAAGCGGGCCAGCCCCGCCACCGGGATCACGATGATGCGCCGGTAGATCTCCGGGGTGTAGAAGTCGTAGGCCAGCAGGTCTTGGAGCACCCGCAGGGTGGGCTGGGTGGAGCGTGACCAGAACTGATCCAGTTGCACCACAGAGCCGATCAGCACGCCAACCAGGCCGCTGGCGGCCACCGCCAGGCCCACCGGCAGCGGGAAGGAGGCGATGCCCGGCACCGGATCGATGCGCTGCATGATCCAAGGCAGCAGCAGCACAATCACCGACAGGCTCACCATCGGCAGGGCCATCAGCCAGTTGGCCTCGGGGGTGCGTTTGGTTTTGGGCAGCACCGGCCCCAGGAACACCGAGCGGTACACCCGGGTGACATTCATCGCCGTGAGGGCATTGGTGATCAGGAACAGGGCGGCATAGCCGGGGGCCAGCTGGCGCAGGTTGTCGATCACCAGGCCGAAGCACCAGAAGCAGCCCAGGGGCACCAGGCCCACCAGACCGGCGCTGCCCACCAGGAACGACAGGGAAGTGGCGGGCATGCGGGTGCCGAGGCCCCCCAGTTCGGTGAGGTCCTGGCAGTTGGTGGTGGCGATGATGCTGCCCACACTCATGAACTGCAGGGCCCGGGCCAGGCCGTGGGCAAACAGCAGCAGCAGCGCCAAGCCCGGCATCTGCAGGGCGATGGCGATGAACACCAGCCCCAGGTAGGAGGTGGTGGAGTAGCTGAAGGCGCGCTTGAGGTCCACCTGGGCCACGGCCACCAGGCCGCCGCCGATGGCGCTGATGGAGCCCACCGCCAGCAGCACCGTGGTGGCCAGGGGGGAGACGGCCACCACCGGCATCAGCTTCAGCAGCACGATGGCGCCGCAGGTGACCACCACCGAGTTGCGCAGGATCGAGGCGGGGTTGGGCCCCTCCATGGCCTCATCCAGCCACAGGTGCATCGGGAACTGGGCGCATTTGCCCATGGGGCCCGCGATCAGACCCAGGCCCAGCAGCGTGCCCGCCAGCGGGCTGATCAGCTGCTCCGCCTTGGCCCGGGCCGCCCAGGCGTAGAGGTCGGTGAATTCCATCGAGCCCGCCCAGGCGGAGAGGGCCACCACCCCCATCAGCAGCAGCACATCACCCACCCGTTTGGTGAGGAAGGCGTCACGGGCGGCGGTCACCACCAGGGGTTGGGCGTACCAGAAGCCCACCAGCAGGTAGGTGGAGAGGGTGAGCATCTCCAGCAGGAAATAGCTCATGAACAGGTTGCTGCTCAGCACCACCCCGCTCATGGCCCCCTCGAAGAAGCCCACCAGGGCGTAGAAGCGGGCCAGCGACCATTCCTTATCCAGGTAGCCCAGGGCGAACACCTGGCACACCAGGCTCATGGTGGTCACCAGCTCCAGGGCCGCCAGGTTGGTGAGTGAGAGGTCGAAGCCGATGCGCAGGTTGAGGTCCGCCGCCTGGAACCAGGGAAAATCCAGGTGCTGGGGGCCGAGGGTCACCACCTCGCGGATCACCAGGCTGCCGTGCAGCACCGCCAGCAGCGTCACCAGCAGGTTGAGGTAGGCGGCGGGGCGGGGGCCGTTGCGCTTGATCCAGCCCGTGGCCCAGGGCAGCGACAGCAGCATGCCGCTGAAGCCGTAGACCGGCACCAGCCAGATCAGCTGCAGCGGAAGTGGGAGGGCGGCGCTCAAAGGGGTACCGAAGGATGGGCCGCAGAGGTTGGGACTCTAAGCAGCGGGAGCCTTGTCACGACAAGGTTTCCTGCCGACTGTGATCTGGCCGCGTCCTAGAAGCTGGCGCGGCCGCCGTAACGCTGGTAGCCGCGGTTGCGGCGGCCCCCCAGTTCGGTGAGCCAGGCCTCCAGGTCGCGGCTGTGGTGTTGCTCGTCCTCCAGCAGGGCCTTGAAAAACGCCCCGTTGTCACGGTCGTTGATCAGGGTGCAGAAGCGGCTGGCTTCGCTGTAGTGGTCCACCAGCTGCTGCTCCAGCTCGGCGTTTTGCTCCAGCAGGCCCACCAGGTCGGCGGCGTGGGTGGAGGGCTGCAGCTGGGAGGCGGCGGGCGCCACCCCCAGCGACAGCATCCGCTGCACGATCCGTTCGGCGTGCTGCAGTTCCTCCACCGTTTCGCTGCGGAAGCGGTCGGCGGAGGCCTGATCACCCCAGAGGTCCACCAGGGACGCCTGGGTCATGTACTGCTGAACGGCGGTGAGCTCCAGGCTCAGGGCGCGGCCCAGATAGCCCAGGACGCGCGGATGAACGGCGTCCATGGTCATCAGGCGCGGCGGGTCTGGGTGCCGGCCAGCACGGGCTCCACTTCGCTGTGGGGGCGGGCAATGATGTGGGCCGCCACCAGGCCGTCGCCCACGCGCTCACAGGCGTCGGCGCCGGCGCGCACGGCGGCGTTCACGGCGCCGGTTTCACCGCGCACCAGCACGGTCACGTAGCCACCACCCACGAATTCGCGGGCCACCAGCGACACTTCGGCGGCCTTGGTCATGGCGTCGGCAGCCTCAATGGCGGGCACCAGACCGCGGGTTTCGATCATGCCGAGGGCGATGCCTTGTACGGAGGAAGCCATGGGGGACGTGCTACGGGATGAGGGGGGACGGGTGG
>VGQL01000055.1 GCA_016882415.1 Cyanobacteria bacterium M_DeepCast_200m_mx_001 | reverse complement strand
GAGCTCGCCGCTGTTGCAGCTCACCCAAGCCAGAGCACCATTGCTGAGGCTTTGGCGCAGCCCGGTCTGGTCGGGCATGAAGGTGACCCGCTGTTGATCGCTGGCCTGCTGCAGCCAGGCCAACCAATTGCGAATCTGCGATCGCTCGATCGGGCTGGGTTGCTGCCCCAGCCCCGCCTGCGTGAGGCCGGGGATGGCACCAAAGCCGCCGGCGGTCCAGAGCAGTTGCCGCAGATCGATCGGCAGCCCCACCGGCACGCCGGCGGCGCTGGAGTCCAGGAGGCCGCTGAGGCTGGTGGGGGGCGCTGGTAGGCGGCGCCGGTCGTAACAGGCCAGTTGTGGGAACAGCACCATGGGCTGTGCCGCCAGTTGCCCGCGGCGGTTGCGCAGCCGTTGCAGCAGTGCCGGACTGCTGGCAGCCCGCAGCTGGGCATCCTCCGGGATGGGATCCGACAACCCCACCCGCAGCAGGGTGTTGGCGCTGTCGGCCCCGGTGAGAATCAGATCAGGGCCGAGGCCCGCCCGATCGCGCAGCAGTAACCGCTGGCGCAGTTGTCCCTCCGGGTAGAGGGAGAGCTGCATCAGCACGTTGGGGTGCACGCGCTGGAAGTCCCTCACCAGCTGGTTCCAGCGCTGGCGAAACACCAGGGTGTTTTCACTGGTGAGGCTGGATTCCTCCTGGACGGCGACCGCCACATAGAGCATCACCGGCATGGAGCGCCGGCTGGGCACACAGCCGCTGAGCAGGGCAGCCGCCAGGCCCATCGCCGGCAGCAACCGCTTCAGACGCACAGGTTTGGACCCCCAGGCGGGCGCATGCACTGCCCCGGATGCGCTGCATCATCTTGCGGGGCAAGGCCTTTTGCGAGCATGGCCCGATTGCCCGTTACAACCGCCGTGTCCGAGGCCGTGACCGCCACCCCAGCAGCTGAAACGGCCCTGCCCAAGACCTACGACCCGGTGGGCACCGAGGCACGCTGGCAGCGGGCCTGGGAAAGCAGCGGCGCCTTTCATCCGGACCCTGCGGCGGAGGGTGAACCCTTCTCCATCGTCATCCCGCCGCCGAATGTGACCGGCAGCCTGCACATGGGCCACGCCTTCAACACGGCCCTGATCGACACGATCGTGCGCTTTCAGCGCCTGCGGGGCAAAAACGTGCTCTGCCTGCCCGGCACCGACCACGCCTCGATCGCGGTGCAGACGATCCTCGAGAAGCAGCTCAAGGCCGAGGGCAAGCGCAAGGAGGATCTCGGCCGTGGGGCCTTCCTGGAGAAGGCTTGGGAGTGGAAGGCCCAGAGCGGCGGCACGATCGTCGGCCAGCTGCGGCGCCTGGGCTATTCGGTGGACTGGCGGCGCGAGCGCTTCACCCTCGACGCCGGCTGCAGCGCCGCCGTGGTGGAGGCCTTCAACCGCCTGCATGAGCAGGGGCTGATCTACCGGGGTGAATACCTGGTGAACTGGTGCCCCGCCTCCGGTTCGGCGGTGAGCGACCTGGAGGTGGAGATGAAGGAGGTGGATGGTCACCTCTGGCACTTCCGCTATCCGCTCACGGCGGGCAACGGCTTCCTGGAGGTGGCCACGACACGCCCGGAAACCCTGCTGGGGGATACGGCGGTGGCGGTGAACCCCAAGGACCCCCGCTACGCCGATCTGGTGGGGCAGACCCTCACCCTGCCGCTGGTGGGCCGCACGATCCCGATCGTGGCCGACGACCACGTGGATGCGGCCTTCGGCACCGGCTGCGTGAAGGTGACCCCCGCCCACGACCCCAACGACTTCGCCATCGGCCAGCGCCACAACCTGCCGTTGATCACGGTGATGGCCAAGGACGGCTCCATGAATGAAGCCGCCGGCCGCTTTGCCGGCCTGGATCGCTTTGAGGCCCGGCAGGCGGTGGTGGCCGCCATGGAGGCGGAGGGGTTCCTGGTGAAGGTGGAGGACTACCGCCACAGCGTGCCCTTCTCCGACCGCGGCAAGGTGCCGGTGGAGCCGCTGCTCTCCACCCAGTGGTTTGTCAAAACCGAGCCCCTGGCGGCCCGATGCCGCGAGGCCCTGGCCCAGGCCGATCCCCGGTTCGTGCCGGAGCGCTGGAGCAAGGTGTATCGCGACTGGCTCACTGACATCCGCGACTGGTGCATCTCCCGCCAGCTCTGGTGGGGCCATCGCATCCCCGCCTGGTTTGTGGTGAGCGAGACCGGCGGCGTGATCACCGACAGCACCCCCTATGTGGTGGCCCGCGATGAGGCGGAAGCCCGTGCCAAGGCCGAGGCCCAGTTCAGCGGTGGCACCCACGGGCATCCCCTGGTGCTGGAGCAGGACCCCGACGCCCTCGACACCTGGTTCTCCAGCGGCCTCTGGCCCTTCTCCACCCTGGGATGGCCCGAGGCCGATGCCCCGGATCTGGCCCGCTGGTACCCCACCAGCGTGCTGGTGACGGGCTTCGACATCATCTTTTTCTGGGTGGCCCGGATGACGATGATGGCCGGCGCCTTCACCGGGCAGATGCCCTTCCGGGATGTGTACATCCACGGCCTGGTGCGGGATGAGCACAACCGCAAGATGAGCAAATCGGCGGGCAACGGCATCGACCCGCTGCTGCTGATCGACCGCTACGGCGCCGATGCCCTGCGCTTCGCCCTGGTGCGCGAGGTGGCCGGTGCCGGCCAGGACATCCGCCTCGATTACGACCGCGCTTCCGACACCTCCGCCACCGTGGAGGCCTCGCGCAACTTCGCCAACAAGCTCTGGAACGTCACCCGTTTTGCGCTGATGAACCTGGGGGGCGAAACCCCCGCCTCCCTGGGGTCACCCGACCCGGCGCAGCTGCAGCTGGCGGATCGCTGGATCCTCTCGCGCCTGGCCCGCGTCAACCGGGAAACCGCAGAGCGCTACGGCAGCTACGGCCTCGGCGAAGCCGCCAAGGGGCTCTACGAGTTCGCCTGGAATGAGGTGTGCGACTGGTATGTGGAGCTGATCAAGCGGCGCCTGCAGGATCCCCTCCAGCAGCGCACCGCCCGCCAGGTGCTGGCCCGGGTGCTCAGTGAGCTGCTGCTGATGCTGCACCCCTTGATGCCGCACCTCAGCGAGGAGCTCTGGCATGGGCTCACCGGTGCGTCTGACACCACCTTCCTGGCGCTGCAGCCCTGGCCCGCCCTGGATGCCGCCGCCCTCGATGACGGCCTGGAGGCCTCCTTCAGCGACCTGATTGAGGCGATCCGGGTGGTGCGCAACCTGCGGGCCGTGGCCGGCCTCAAGCCCAGCCAGGGGGTGCCGGTGCGTTTTGTCACCGGCCGCGCTGCCCTGGCGGCGGTGCTGCAGGCCGCCACCGCCGACATCACCGCCCTCACCCGGGCCGAATCCGTGCAGGTGCTGGATCCGGCGGCCGCCGAGGCCAACCCCGCCGCCAAGGCCCTGGCGGGGGTAAGCGGTGAATTGCAGGTGCTGCTGCCGATCGAAGGCCTGGTGGATCTGGAGGCCCTGCGGGCCCGCCTGCAGAAGGACATCGCCAAGGCGGACAAGGAGATCCAAGGGCTGGCCGGCCGCCTGGCCAACCCCAACTTCGCCGGCAAGGCCCCGCCGGAGGTGGTGGCCGAGTGCAAGGCCAACCTGGCGGAGGCGGAGGCCCAGGCGGCCCTGGCCCGCAAGCGCCTGGCGGACTTGGGTTAGTCAGGGGCGCCGCAGCACCAGCAGGGCCCCCAGGGCCAGCAGGGCCGTGAAATCGAGCAGCACGCCGGCCTGGCCGTTCCAGAGGCTGCTGCCGAAGGCGGCCGCCACGGCCACCACCGCCACCAAGGCGGCGCCGGCCACCCCGCGGCGCCGCAGGCTGCCGACCCCCTGCAGCGGGCGACCCAGGGCGGCCACCGCCACCAGCCCGTACACCAGCAGAAAGGCCAGCACCCCGAAGTCCCCCAGCAGGTCGTAGATGCGGCTGGCGCTGAGGCGCTGGTGCAGCAGTGCCAGCCCCAGGGCCACCAGGGGCCAGCAGCTGGCATTGAGGGCCGCCGCCGGCGTGCCCCAGCGGGGGTGCAGGGCCTGCAGGGCGGCCGGGAACACCCGCTCCTGGGCCAGTCGGTAGGTGACCCGGCTGAGGGCTGTGAGGCAGCCCAGGCTGCTGCCGAACAGGCAGAGCAGGGCGCCGATGCGGATCCAGGCGCCCGCCCCGGGCCGCCCCAGCTGATCGGCGAGGGCGCTGATGGGATCCAGCCCCTGCCGGGCCGCCGCCGGCAGCCAGCCCAGCCCCTCGGTGAGCACCACGGACCACACCAGGAACAGGCCGCCGGCCACCAGCACCGCGGTGCGCAGGGCCTGGGGCACGCTGCGCTCCGGCTCCACCGCTTCGGCACCCAGGTTGGCGGCGCTCTCAAAGCCGATGAAGCTGAGCACCGCGATCATCAGGCCGGCGCGCACCTGGGTGCCCGAGTCGCCCATCGGGTTGATGGCGCTCAGGTCGGCCGCGGCGCCCCCATGGCGCAGCACCAGGGCGCAGAGCCCCAGCACGATCAGGGCTGAGATGGTTTCGGTGACCAGCATGGTGTGGGTGGACAGCCCCACATCCCGTCGCACCATGGCCCAGCAGGCCACGGCGCCCAACAGAAAGCTGAGCTCCGGCATGCCCGCCAGCCCCAGCCGCGACAGCAGCGCCTCCAGGTAGAAGCCCAGGAAGGCCAGGCAGGCCAGCAGGGTGGCGCCGTAGCCCAGCAGCAGGGCCCAGCAGGCCAGCCGGCCCATGGCCCCACCAAGCCCCTGCTCCACATAGCCGGCGATGCCCGCGGCGCCGGCCGGTTGATGGCGAAACAGCACCAGGGTTTCGCTCACCAGGGCGATGGCCACCAGGGCGATGGCGTAGGCGATCCAGGTGGCCCGGCCCGCCTGGGCGGCGGCGGCGGGGATGTTGATCACCGCGGTGAGGGTGAGCCCCACGGTGCCTACAGCCTGGGCGCCAATGGCCACCGGCCCCAGGCTGCGGCGCAGCTGGTTGGCTTCAACGTCCATGGCGGGGATCCCGGGCAGAGCGCTCCCCGCTACCTTGGCCCGACCCGGGACGGCCCGCATGGATCCCGCTGCCCTGATGGCTCCGGAGCTGATCACCCCGGAGCGGCTGACGGCGGTGTTGGCGGCCCTGCGCTCCCCGGCCGGGGCCTTGGCCTTCGTGCCCCTCTACGCCCTCTGGGTGACGTTGCTGCTGCCGGGGGTGTGGGCCTCGATGCTGGCGGGCGCCCTCTATGGCCCGCTGTGGGGCAGCGTGTTGGTGTTCATCGGCGCCTGCCTGGGGGCGGAGGCGGCCTTCCTGATCGGCCGCCACTGGCTGCGGGAGTGGACCCAACGGCGCCTGCAGGCCCTGCCGCGGCTGC
>VGQL01000054.1 GCA_016882415.1 Cyanobacteria bacterium M_DeepCast_200m_mx_001 | reverse complement strand
GACCGCATCAAGGGGCTGCGGCAGAAGCTGGTGGGTAAGCCCTAGGGGTTGGTGGGCAAGGCCTAGAGCGGGGGCTGCGAGCTGGGGTAGGCCGTGCGGCTGGGGCTGCCGTCGGGCATCCAGTAGCTGATGTCCTCGTACCAGTAGGGGGTGCCCGCCAGCTGGCGGGTGCTGAGCTTGGTGGTGGCCATGGCGGTCATCAGGGCGCCGAGGTCCACCGGGGAAAGGTCGGTGCGGATGTCGCTGCCGGCGATGCGCAGCAGGTCCGGCAGGCGGGTGGCGGTGGCCGGGTGGGCGAGTTTGCGGAATACCTGCGCCAGCACCAGTTTCTGGCGCTCCATGCGGCCGATGTCCCCCAGTTCGTCGTGGCGGAAGCGCAGGAACCCCTCCAGCTCCTTGCCCTGCAGCAGCTGCCGGCCCGGGTAGAGGTCGATGTAGAGGCCCTGGCTGTTGTCCACGTAGTGCATGCGCTTGGGCACATCCACCTCCACGCCGCCGATGGCTTCAGCAAGCCGTTGCACGGCGTTGAGGTTGAGCACCAGATAGCGATCCACCTTCGCCGATAACAGCTGGCTCAGCTCCTGTTTCACCATCTCCGGCCCACCGCTGCTGTACAGCGAGTTGGCCTTCATCACCCCGTATCTGGAGGAGTCGATGAAGGTGTCACGGGGCACCTGGGTGAGCTCGGTGCGGCCGTCCCGCAGCTGCACCGTGAACATCACATCGGTGTTGGTGCTCACGTGGTCGGTGCCCATCACCACGATGCGCCGCTCCCCCATGCCCGCCGGCGTGATCAGGGCGCCCAGCAGGTTGCTGGGGTGGTGCAGCCCCGCCAGCAGGGCGGTGGCCATGTGGGGCAGCGGGCCGTTGAGGCCGTAGCCCAGCCCCAGCCCCGCCAGGAACACCTGCAGCCGGGGGATGCCGCGCCGGGGTTTGTGGCCCGGTCGGCCGGGTCGCCGCCGGCGCCGTTCGTCCTGCAGCGGCACCGGTGCCGCCGGGCGGGGCCGCCGTTGCCGCTGCTGCTCCGCCGGCACCAGCTGGGCCTGGCCGCGCCGCCGGCGGGGATCAGGGGTGGGCTGGAGCTGGGGCATGGGCGGCTGTCGTGGCCGCAACGTACCGCCTCACTCCCCTTGTCGCCAGAGGGGTTTGGGCCTCTCTGGCGGCTGGTTCAGCCCGCTTCCTCCACCCGGATGGCGGCGGCGGCCCGGTCCGCCCGCTGTTGGGCCTCCTCAAGGCTGGCGCCGCTGGCCAGGGCCACCCCCATGCGCCGGTGGGGCCGGGCATCGGGCTTGCCGAACAGCAGCACCTGCACATCGGGGCCGGCCAGGGCCTGCTCGAGGCCGTGGAAGGCCACGCGGCTGCAGGCCTGCTCCGCCAGGATCACGCGGCTGGCGGCCGGTGCCACGGAGCGGATCTCCGGGATCGGCAGCCCCAGCACCGCCCGCAGGTGCAGTTCGAATTCGCTCAGGTTCTGGCCCGCCAGGGTCACCAGGCCGGTGTCATGGGGCCGGGGCGAGAGCTCTGAGAACACCACCTCGCTGCCGCCATCTGCCGTGCGGCACACGAAGAACTCCACCCCGAAGATTCCCGCTCCGCCGAGGTTGTCGGTGACCTGGCGGGCCATGGCCTGGGCGGCCGCCAGCTGCTCCCCGTCGAGGTGGGCCGGTTGCCAGCTGCATTGGTAGTCGCCCCGCTCCTGGATGTGGCCGATGGGCGGGCAGAACAGGGTGGGTCCGTTCCACTGCTTCACCGTGAGCAGGGTGATCTCCTGCTCGAAGTGCAGGAATTCCTCCACGATCACCCGGGCGCCGCTGCCGCGGGCCCCGGCCAGGGCCGCCTCCCAGGCGGCGGCAATGCCCTCGGGCCCCTGCACCACGCTCTGCCCCTTGCCGGAGGAGCTCATCACCGGTTTCACCACCACCGGCCACCCAAGGGGCGCCGCGGCCGCGGCCAGTTGCTCAGCGCTCTCGGCGTAGGCAAAGCGGGCCGTGCGCAGCCCCAGCTCCTGGGCCGCCAGGTCGCGGATGCGGTCGCGGTTCATGGTGACCGCCGTGGCCCGGGCCGTGGGGATCACGGTGGTGCCTTCGGCCTCCAGCTCCGCCAGGGCATCCACCGCCAGGGCCTCGATCTCCGGCACCACCACATCGGGCCGGTGGCGCCGCACCACGGCCTTGAGGGCCTCCGGGTCGGCCATGGCCACCACCTCCGCCACATCGGCCACCTGCATGGCCGGTGCATCGGCGTAGCGGTCGACCGCGATCACCCGGCAACCCAACCGCTGGGCGGCGATGGCCACCTCCTTGCCCAGTTCGCCGCTGCCCAGAAGCATCAGGCTGCGGGGGAAGGGGGCGCTGGCCATGGCGGCTGCTCGGGAGGAGACTGCTCCGATCCTGCCCCGGCGCTCCCCTGTGCTGCTGCGTGTTCCCCTGGCCTATGCCACCGCCGGCGATGCCGCCGATGGCCTGCTCAATGGGTTGAGCATCGAGAGCCTGCAGCGCTGGACACTTGTGTACCTGGGCCTCTCAGCCCTGGCCTTCATCGTGGTGTGGTTGGTGGGTTACCTCAGGCGTCCGGGCTGATCAGGCTCAGCTGCCGCACCGGCGACTGCTCATCGATGAAGCCGTAGGCGGCGAACACCGAGGCGTCGCCGTGGGTGATGTGTTGCCCATCGCTGTGGCGCTCCAGCACGAACCCCTCCGCCGCCATGCGCCGCATCAGGGCCGCCGCCTCCTCGAAGCGGGCGGCCATCGCCTCCAGGCTGGCGCAATCAGCGGTGAGACCGGCTTCCTTCCAGGTGAAATAGGCCATGGCAAGCGGTTCAGGGCAGCAGCACCAGCCCCAGGACCACCAGTATCAGGCTGACGGCCCAGAAGCCCACCACCACCTGCTGTTCGCTGGCGCCCCCCAGTTCGAAGTGGTGGTGGAGCGGGGCCATGCGCAGCACCCGGCGGCCCACCCCGTCGGGCCCCTTGGTGGCCTTGAACACCCACACCTGGGTGATCACCGAGAGGGATTCCGCCAGGAACACCCCGCCCATCAGCAGCAGCGGCCAGAGGCTGTTGCTCAGCAGCGCCACCGCCGCCAGGGCGGCCCCCATGGCCAGCGATCCGGTGTCGCCCATGAACACCCGGGCGGGGTGGCGGTTGAACAGCAGAAACCCCAGCCAGCAGCCGGCCATGGCGGCGCAGAACCCGGCCAGGGCCGGATCCCCCTCGTGGCCCCGCAGCATCAGCTGCAGCCCCAGGCCGCTGAACACGATGGCGCCGCAGCCCGCCGCCAGGCCATCGAGGCCGTCGGTGAGGTTGGTGGCGTTGCTCTCCGCCAGGACCACGAACAGCCCCAGGGGCCAGATCAGCAGCCCCAGGGGCAAGACCCAGCCGAGGGGCAGGGCGATGTCGCTGCCCATGTGCTGCCCCAGGGCGGCCCAGGCCAGGAACACCACTGCGGAGAGCGCCTGCAGCAGCAGCTTGCCGCGGGGGGTGAGGCCGGTGTTGTGGTGCTTGGTGAGGCTGCGCCAGTCGTCGATGGCGCCGATGGCCAGGTAGGCCAGGGTGATGGCGGCCACCGCCGGCAGCCGTGGATCCGAGGGGGCCACCAGGGCGCCGATGATCACCCCCACCGGCACCACCAGCAGGCCCCCCATGGTGGGGGTGCCCGCCTTGCTGAGGTGCGCCTGGGGCCCCTCTTCGCGGATCACCTGGCCCAGCTTGAGCTGCCGCAGCCGCGGCACCCCCCAGCGGCTCAGCAGGGCGCTCACCAGGGCTGCCGCCAGCAGCGGAGGGGTGAGCTGGGGGGCATGGCTGAGCAGGTCGCTGATCAGGGCCAGCCCCACCAGCAACAAGCCCAGCAACAGCGCCAGGTGGCGGCTGTTGCTGGGCAGGGAGGTGATCAGCCTGGTGGGGGAGAGCAAGGCCGCGGAGGGATCAGTCCTCCCAGTCTTCCTCGGGTTGCTCGTCGGCGGCGTTGTAATCCTCTTTTTCACCCATCAGCGCGGAGAGCTCCTCCTCTTCCACCGTGCTCACGTCGGTGCTGGCGGTTTCCTCGTCGGCCACCAGGCGACCGCTGGTTTCCAGCCAGCTCAGCAGGTCGGGCTCTTCCCGCAGCGGCAGCACCGGGGCCGGCTCGTTGCGGCCATAGCGGGTGAGCGAAGGGTTGATGCCATCCAGCTGGCTAAGGCTGGTGCTGAGTTTGCTGCTCATCGCTGGGGGCTTGCGGCTGGGGCCAATCAGCCATCCTAGAGGAGCCCCTTCAGGCGGATCCGCCGCCGCCCGCCGCCGGTGTCGGAGTTCAGGTCTGAATGGCAACGGCTGCTGCCCCCCTGGCTGGCGGCGCTCGCCCTCAGCGCACTGCTGGTGTGGGCAGGACGGCACTGGCCAACCCCCCTGTTGGAGCAGCCCTGGGCCCTGGCCCATCCCGATGGGCCCGCACGCCTGGCCCTGGCGCTGGTGCTGGGGCCGCCGCTGTTGATGGCCCTTGGGTTGGCGGCCGGCATGGGGCGCCACCACGACAGGGGAGAATCGATCGACTGAGCGCGTGGAGACGCCGTGATGGGTCGGGCTAAGAAGGCGGTGCTGGCGTATTCCGGTGGCGTGGACACCAGCGTCTGCATCCCCTACCTCAAGAACGAATGGGGTGTGGAGGAGGTGATCACCTTCGCCGCCGACCTGGGCCAGGGGGATGAGCTCGAGCCGATCCGTCAGAAGGCCCTCGATTCCGGCGCCAGCCAGTCGATCGTGGGGGATCTGATCGCGCCGTTCATCACCGAGTTCGCCTTCCCGGCGATCCGCGCCAATGCTTTGTACGAGGGGCGTTACCCCCTCTCCACCGCCCTGGCCCGGCCGCTGATCGCCCGGCGGCTGGTGGAGATCGCCCGTGAGGTGGGGGCCGATGCGGTGGCCCACGGGTGTACCGGCAAGGGCAACGACCAGGTGCGCTTTGATGTGGCCATCGGCGCCCTGGCCCCCGATCTCAAGGTGCTCACACCGGCCCGGGAATGGGGCATGAGCCGCGAGGAAACGATTGCCTACGGCGAGCGCTGCGGCATCCCCTCACCGGTGAGCAAGAAGTCGCCCTATTCGATCGACCTCAACCTGCTGGGGCGCTCGATTGAGGCCGGCCCCCTGGAGGATCCCAACGTGGAGCCGCCGGAGGAGATCTACGCCCTCACCGTGAGCGTGGATGCAGCCCCTGATCAACCCCAGGTGGTGGAGATCGGCTTCGAGAACGGCAACCCCGTGAGCATCGACGGCGCGCGCCTCGATCCGGTGAGCCTGATCCGCCGGGCCAATGCCCTGGCCGGGGCCCACGGCTTCGGTCGCCTCGACATGATCGAGAACCGGGTGGTGGGCATCAAGAGCCGGGAGATCTATGAGACCCCTGGGCTGTTGCTGCTGATCAAGGCCCACCAGGAACTGGAGAGCCTCACCCTGGCGGCCGACGTGTTGCGCAGCAAGCGGCAACTGGAGCAGCAGTGGGCCGATCAGGTGTATCAGGGCCTTTGGTATGGCCCCCTCAAGGA
>VGQL01000053.1 GCA_016882415.1 Cyanobacteria bacterium M_DeepCast_200m_mx_001 | reverse complement strand
AGCGCGGCCACCCCATTCCCTTCCGGCCCGGGCTGCTGCAGCTGGCCGGCAGTGCCGAGGAGCGGGACGCGCAGCGGCGGCTGGTGGAGCAACGCCAGGCCCAGGGACTCCCGCTGCAATGGCTGGAGCCCTCCGACCTGCAGGCCCTGGCCCCGGCACCGCCGGCCGCTGCCCTGGGTGGGGTGTTCTCGCCCCAGGACGGCCAACTCGATCCATTGGCCGCCATGGCCGCCCTGCGGGCCGATGGCCAAGCGGCGGGGCTGCAGGCCTGGCCCGTGGCCGTGGAGCGCATCGACCGCGGCGCCGCAGACGCGGGCGACCGGCGCTGGCTGGTGCACGGCGGCGATGGCGGCCGCCGCCCCTACCGCTGGCTGGTGGTGTGCGCCGGGCTCGGCAGTGGGGCCCTGGTGGAGGCCCTGGGCCACGGGCGGCCCCAGGCGCCGGTGCTGGGCCAGGCCCTGGAGCTGCAACTCCCCCAGGGCTGCGATGCGGGCGCCTGGCCCGGGAGCCTCAGCTGGGGGGGCATCAATCTGGTGCCTCGGCCGGGGGGGCGCCTGTGGCTTGGGGCCACCCTGGAGCCCGGTGATGGGGCGGATTCGGCCCAGCTCGCCAACCTGCAACGGCTGGGGGGGCAAGCGCCGCCATGGCTCCTGGAGGCCACGGTGCTGGAGCAGTGGCAGGGGCTTCGGGCACGGCCCGAGGGGCGACCGGCACCCCTGCTGGAGGCGCTGGAGCCAGGGCTGCTGCTGGCTTCCGGCCATTACCGCAATGGGGTGCTGCTGGCCCCCGCCAGCGCCGCCTGGGCGGCGGAACAGATCGCCCTCGCGGAGGCGCCCTGAGGGCCATTAACCCTGTCCAAATGCAGGTTTAACCTGCGGGAAACCCTGGCGAAGCCCCATGCCGCGCTCCTTCCGCCGCCGCCTGCCCCTGCTGGGGGGCTCCCTTGGTTTGATCGGTGCCCTGGCCCTCGGCGGCTGCGGCCAGCGCAGTGGTGGCGGTGGCAGCAGCAGCCTGCAGGGGGCCGGCGCCACCTTCCCCGCGCCGCTCTATCAGCGCTGGTTCCAGGAGCTGGCGGGCCAGGGCGGCGCACGCGTGAACTACCAATCCGTGGGCAGTGGCGCCGGCGTCCGCCAGTTCGAGAGCGGCACCGTGGATTTCGCCGCCTCCGATAAACCCCTCAGTGCTGAGGAGGCCGCCGCCATCCCCCGCGGCGCCGTGCAGATCCCGATGACCGCCGGCGCCATCGCCGTGGCCTACAACCACCCCGGCTGCAGCCTCAAGCTCACCCAGGCCCAGCTGGTGCAGATCTTTGAGGGCAAGCTGCGCAACTTCAACCAGCTGGGCTGCAGCGACCTGGCCATCAAGGTGGTGTTCCGCTCCGACGGCTCCGGCACCACCTACAACTTCACCAAGTCGCTGGCGGCCTTCAGCCCCAGCTGGAGCAACGGCCCCGGGGTGGCCAAATCGGTGACCTGGCCCACCGGCATTGGCGCCAAGGGCAACGAAGGGGTGGCCGCCAGCCTGCAACAGGTGAAGGGGGCTATCGGCTACGTGGAGAGCGCCTACGTGCGGGGCGCCCTGCAGGCGGCGGCCCTCCAGAACGCCGGCGGCGGCTATGCCAAACCCACCGTGGCGGAGGCGGCGCAGGCCCTGGCCAGCATCGTCCTAAGCCCCGACCTCACCGGCAGCAACCCCAACCCCCAGGCGGGCTACCCGATCACCACCTTCACCTGGGTGCTGCTCTATCGCAGTGGCAACGGTGCCAAGCTGCCGGCCCTGCAGAAAACCTTCGGCTACACCCTCAGCGATGCGGCCCAGGCCGGAGCCCCGGCCCTCGGCTACATCAGCCTGCCGGCGGCGGTGCTGCAAAAGGCCCGGGCGGCCCTGGCCCAGGTGGGTCCCTGAGCGCGGCAATCCCCAGACCACAGGCACAAAAAAGCCCCCCTGACGGGGGGCGGGCTAAGGCCCTGGGGCCTCACTTGCTCTCAGTGAATTCGGCGTCGATCACATCGTCGCCGGCGGCGCTGGCGTCGGCACCGCTGCCGTTGGCGCCGGGAGCTGCCCCTTCGGCACCGGCGGCCTGCTGGTACACGGCGGCACCGGCGGCATAGAGGGCCTGCTGCAGGGTCTCGAGCTCGGACTTCATGGTGTCGAAGTCCTCCTTCTCGATCGCCTCCTTGAGCTTGGCGGAGGAGGCCTCCACCTTGGCTTTGTCCTCAGCGCCCACCTTGTCGCCCAGCTCACCCAGCTGCTTCTCGGCCTGGTACACCAGGGTTTCGGCCTGGTTCTTGAGGTCGATGCGCTCGCGCTTCTCCTTGTCGGCGGCGGCGTTGGTCTCGGCATCCTTCACCATCTTCTCCACCTCGTTTTCACTGAGGGTGGAGGCACCGGTGATCGAGATGCTCTGCTCTTTGCCGCTGCCCTTGTCCTTGGCGGTCACGCTCAGGATGCCGTTGGCATCGATGTCGAAGGTCACTTCGATCTGAGGCACGCCACGGGGGGCCGGGGGGATGCCGTCGAGGCGGAAGGTGCCCAGCGACTTGTTGTCGCTGGCCATCTCACGCTCACCCTGCAGCACGTGGATCTCCACGTTGGTCTGCCCATCCACCGCCGTGGAATACACCTCGGTTTTCTTGGTGGGGATGGTGGTGTTGCGGGTGATCATCTTGGTCATCACGCCACCGAGGGTCTCCACGCCCAGGGAGAGCGGGGTCACATCCAGCAGCAGGATGTCCTTCACCTCACCGGCCAGCACACCGCCTTGGATGGCGGCACCCACGGCCACCACCTCATCGGGGTTCACGGTCTGGTTGGGGTCCTTGCCGGTGATGCGCTTCACCAGCTCGAGCACCGCCGGGATGCGGGTGGAACCACCCACCATCACGATCTCGTCGAGCTCGGAGGAGGAGAGCTTGGCGTCCTTGAGGGCCTGCTCCACCGGCACGCGGCAGCGGTCGATCAGCTTGCTGGCCAGCTCCTCGAACTTGGCGCGGGTGAGGGTGAGATCGAGGTGCTTGGGGCCCTCCGGGGTCGCCGTGATGAACGGCAGGTTGATCTCGCTCTGGGTGGCGCTGGACAGCTCGATCTTGGCCTTCTCCGCCGCCTCGGTGAGGCGCTGCAGGGCCTGCTTGTCGCTGCGCAGATCGATGCCTTCGTTGGCCTTGAAGGTGTCGGCCAGGTAATCGACGATCACCTTGTCGAAGTCGTCGCCGCCCAGGTGGGTGTCACCGGAGGTGGAGAGCACTTCGAACACACCGTCGCCCACCTCGAGCACGGACACGTCGAAGGTGCCGCCCCCCAGGTCGAACACCAGGATGCGTTCGTTGCTCTTCTTGTCGAGGCCGTAGGCCAGGGCCGCCGCGGTGGGCTCGTTGATGATCCGCAGCACCTCGAGGCCGGCGATCTTGCCGGCGTCCTTGGTGGCCTGGCGCTGGGAATCGTTGAAGTAGGCGGGCACGGTGATCACCGCCTGGGTGACCGACTCACCGAGGTACTTGCCGGCGTCTTCCGCCAGCTTGCGCAGCACCTGGGCGCTCACCTCCTCAGGGGCGAACTGCTTGTTGAGCACCGGGCACTTCACCTTGACGTTGGAGCCGGCCTTCTCCACGCCGTAGCTCACCTCCTTCGACTCCTCGTTCACCTCGTCGACCCGACGGCCGATGAAGCGCTTCACCGAATAGAAGGTGTTTTCGGGGTTCATCACCGCCTGGCGCTTGGCGATCTGCCCCACCAGCTGATCCTGGTTTTTGGTGTAGGCCACCACAGAGGGCGTGGTGCGGAAGCCCTCGGCATTGGCGATCACGGTGGGCTTGCCGCCCTCCATCACCGCCACGCAGCTGTTGGTGGTGCCAAGGTCGATACCGACAACCTTGCCCATGGATGTCCTCTGAACTGCAGGCATCCTCAACAGCCGGCCCGGGATGGGGCTAGGTGTGGTTGCCGAACCGTTCCCGGTCCAACCGGCGCAGCACCGTGAGCCAGCAGCCCCCCATCAGCGGCACCACCGCCCTCGTGGGCGTGCTGGGTGACCCCGTTCACCACTCGCTCTCCCCGGTGATGCAGAACGCGGCCCTGCGGGCCATGGGGCTCGACTGGGTGTTCCTGGCCCTGCCGGCGCCCGCCGGGGAGCTCGCCACCGTGGTGCGGGCCCTGGAGGCGCTGGAGTGCCGCGGCCTCAACGTCACCATCCCCCACAAACACAACGTCGCGGCCCTCTGCCGGGAGCTCAGCCCCCTGGCCCAGCGGCTCGGGGCGGTGAATGTGCTGGTGCCCCTGGAGGGGGGCGGCTGGCACGGCACCAACACCGACGTGGAGGGCTTCTGCGCACCCCTGCAGCGGGATGGGCGTCCCTGGGGCGGCGAACGGGCGGTGGTGCTGGGCTGCGGCGGGAGCGCCCGGGCCGTGGTGGCGGGTCTGGTGGAACTGGGCTGCGCTCAAATCACCCTGGCGGGGCGCCGGCCGGAGGCCCTGGCCGCCTTCCAGGCGGACGTGGGGGCCTGGGCACCGCAATTGCAAATCCTCCCCTGGGGTGACGGTCTGGATCAGGCCCTGGCACAGGCCCAGCTGGTGGTGAACACCACCCCGGTGGGCATGGCCTCCGCCAGCGATCCCAGCGCCGCCCAGGGCTGCCCCCTCAGCCCGGCGCAGCTCAACGCCCTGCGGCCCAACACCTGGGTGTACGACATCATCTACACCCCACGGCCCACCGAGCTGCTGCGCCAGGCGGCCCAGCGCGGCTGCCGCAGTTTCGATGGCCTCGAGATGCTGGTGGAGCAGGGGGCCGCCGCCCTGCGCCTCTGGAGTGGCCAGGCCGCCGTGCCGGTGGAGGTAATGCGCCAGGCACTGCTGGAGCGGCTGCCATAGCCTCTCGCCAACCCCCCGGCGCGCCGCCATGGCCGACATTCCCCTCTGGCAACGGCCCCTGGCTGTGCTCGCCTACCTGCTGCCCTGGAGCGCCGCCCTGCCCTTCGGCACATCCCTCGACAACCTCTTCCCAGCGCTGCAGTGGCTGGTGCTGCCGGCCCTGCCGGTGCTGATGCTGGAACGGGGCGTGCCCTTCGGCGGCTTCCTGCTGTTCCTGGTGCTGTTCCTGGCGGTGGTGCGCAACCCCCGGGTGCCCTACTTCCTGCGCTTCAACGTGCTGCAGGCGATCCTGCTGGACATCGTGCTGGTGGTGCTGTCGCTGGCGTTCCAGCTGCTGCGGATCGGCAGTCTCGGCTTCGCCGGCCGCACCCTGGCCAACACCGTGTTTCTGGGGGTGTTGGTGCTGCTGCTGTTCGCCCTGGTGCAGTGCCTGCGGGGCAAGGAGGCCGACATCCCCACCCTGTCGGAAGCGGTGCGCATGCAGCTGTAGGGTGGACGATCCGTCGCTGGTGCACAGGGGTTTCACCCCGCATCGCCAGCCACCGTTCCCTTCGGCGTCCACAGCGGATCGCGCAAGCCATGTCGCAGCCCTACTACGAAACGATGTACATCCTTCGTCCGGACATCCCGGAGGAAGAGGTGGAGACCCATGTCACCAAGTACCGCGACCTGGTGACCGAAGCCGGCGCTGA
>VGQL01000052.1 GCA_016882415.1 Cyanobacteria bacterium M_DeepCast_200m_mx_001 | reverse complement strand
TCAGATCCTCCTGGACCGCCTGGCGCAGGCGGGCGGGATCGATGCGGGAGCTGTCGCTGAAGCCGCGGCTGAGTTCCTTCACCTTGGCCTCGATTTCGCCGGCCTCCAGTTCGATCTGCTCCGCCTTCGCCAGGGCCTGCAGCGCCAGGCTGCGCTTCAGGCGCTCTTCCGCCTCGGGCCGTGAGGTGTCCCGCAGGCTCTGGATCAGCTGCGGGGTGAACAGCTTCTTGACGTCCATGCCCTGCTGGGCCAGCTGGCCGGCGGTCTGCTCCAGCAGCGAGACGATCTCCTGCTGCACCAGGGTTTCCGGCAGTTCCACCTCCAGCTGCTCCACCAGGGCCGCCAGCAGGGCGTCGTGGCGGTTGGAGCGGTTGCGGCGCTCGGCGTCCTCCTTGAGGCGGGTCTCCAGGTCGGCCCGCAGCTCCGCCAGGGTCTGCTGGTCGCTGGCCTGCTGGGCGAAGGCGTCGTCGAGGGCGGGCAGTTCGCGCGCTTTCAGTTCGGTGAGGCTGATCTCAAAGCTGGCCTTGCGGCCGGCGGCATCCTCCTGGGGGTACTCCTCAGGGAACTGACAGGCCACGGTCTTGGTGTCGCCGGGCTTCATGCCGATGATTCCCTCCACGAAGCCGGGGATCATGCGGCCGTCCTCCAGTTCCACCTCCATGGCATCGGCGCTGCCGCCGCTGATGGCCTCGCCGTTGTCGGCGTAGGTGCCCTGGAAGTTGATCACGGCCACATCGCCGCTGGCGGCGGCCCGCTGCTCCACGGGCACCAAGGTGGCCAGTTGGCGGCGGGATTGCTCGATCAGTTCATCCACCCGGCCGGCGTCGAAGGCCACGGTTTCGGCTTCCGCCTTCAGGCCTTTGGTGGTCTTGAGGCTGGGGGTGGGCTGAACATCCAGCTCCAGGGTGAGGCTGAGGTCTTTGCCGGGCTCGAAACGCTCCAGCAGGGCCTCGAAGCCGCCCTCCACGCTGGGTTGGCCGATGGCGGCGATGTCCGCCTGCTGCAGGGCATCGCGGAAGACGCTGTCCACCAGGTCTTCCAGGGCGGTGGCCCGGATGCGCAGGGGGCCGAGCTGCTGCACCAGCACCGCCCGGGGCACCTTGCCCTTGCGGAAACCGGGCAGCTTGATGCTGCGGCTGAGGGTCTCCAGGGCCTTGTCATGGCTGGTCTGGGTGCGGCCCGCCGGCACGGCGATCTCCACCGCCAGGCGGCTGCCGGGGCGTGGGCTGGTGCTCACCTTGAGGTCGGCCTTGCCGGCGGCAGCCTTGCTGGCGGCGGGTTTGCTGGCGGTGCTGGCGGCAGGGCTCATGGAGGCTGGGGCGGGCTGAAGGAACCGAACAGGCCGAACCGATTCGGCATCGATTCGGCAGGGCAGCCCCCAATCCTATGGATCGGTTGGCTGCGGGCTCCCGGGTCGCCAGAGCGGGCATGGCCACGTAATGTGGCTCCCAAGAACAAGTGACCTGAAGAACCCCGCGGCGTGATCCGGTGGCAGTTGCCACCGCGATCCCGTCCAGCTTCCGGCAGGTCGCTCCGGCCATGGGCGTCTGAGCCCTGGCCCCGCCAGTGAATTCAGCCGTTGCATTCGCCCCGTCCGTTGACCCGCTCTGATCACCGTCGCGCCCTGCCCCAGCGCCCGTTGCATGTGGCCGTTCTTGGAGCCACCGGCGCCGTGGGCCAGGAGCTGCTGGCCCTGCTGGCGGAACGCCAGTTCCCCGTGGGCCGGCTCACCCTGCTGGCCTCCCCCCGCTCCGCCGGCCAGACCCTGAGTTGGAACGGCCAGACCCTCACGGTCGAGCCGGTGAGTCCTGAGGCTTTTGCGGGTGTGGATGTGGTGCTGGCTTCCGCCGGGGGCTCGGTGTCGAAGCAATGGGCCCCCGTGGCGGCGGCCGCCGGGGCGGTGGTGATCGACAACTCCAGTGCCTTCCGCCTCGATGCGGAGGTGCCGCTGGTGGTGCCGGAGGTGAATCCCCAGGACGCTTTCCGCCACAACGGGGTGATCGCCAACCCCAACTGCACCACGATCCTGATGACCCTGGCGCTGGCGCCCCTGGCGGCCCGTCGCCCCCTGCGCCGGGTGGTGGTGAGTACCTATCAATCCGCCAGTGGCGCCGGCGCGCGCGCCATGGAGGAGCTGCGCGACCTGAGCCGCACCGTGCTGGAGGGCGGAGATCCCCAGAGCAGCGTGCTGCCCTACTCCCTGGCCTTCAACCTGTTTCTGCACAACTCCCCCCTGCAGGACAACGCCTACTGCGAGGAGGAGCTGAAGATGCTCCATGAAACCCGCAAGATCATGGGCTTGCCGCAGCTGCGGGTGTCGGCCACTTGCGTGCGGGTGCCCGTGCTGCGGGCCCATTCCGAGGCCCTCAACATCGAATTTGAGGAACCCTTCCCGGTGGAGGAGGCCCGCGCCCTGCTGGCCCAGGCCCCCGGTGTGGAGCTGATCGAAGACTTCGCCGCCAACCGCTTCCCCATGCCCACGGATGTGACCGGCCGTGATCCGGTGGCCGTGGGCCGCATCCGCCAGGACCTCAGCGAACCCAACGCCCTGGAGCTGTGGCTCTGCGGTGATCAGATCCGCAAGGGGGCCGCCCTCAATGCCATCCAGATCGCCGAGTTGCTGCTGGACCCCAGCGCAGCCCTGGCCCCAGCGCCGGCCTGTTCCTCCGCCGGTTCCGCCTGATCCATGGCCCCTGCTCCCCTCAACCCAGGCGTTGCCTCACCGGCCCCCTTCGGCCGGGTGCTCACGGCCATGGTCACCCCCTTCACCGCTGCCGGTGCGGTGGATTTGGAGCTGGCGGCCCGCCTGGCGGTGCACCTGGTGGACCACGGCTCCGATGGCCTGGTGCTCTGCGGAACCACCGGTGAATCCCCCACCCTCAGCTGGGGGGAGCAGCATCAACTGTTCTCCGCGGTGAAGGCGGCGGTGGGTGACCGTGCCCGGCTGCTGGCCGGCACCGGCAGCAACTGCACCGCCGAAGCGGTGGAGGCGCTGCAGGAGGCCGCCGCCCTGGGGGCCGATGGCGCCCTGGTGGTGGTGCCCTACTACAACAAGCCGCCCCAGGAGGGCCTCGAGGCCCATTTCCGTGCGGTGGCGACGGCCGCGCCCCGGCTGCCGCTGATGCTCTACAACATCCCCGGCCGTACCGGCTGCAGCCTCAGCCCGGAGACCACGGCCCGGCTGATGGACCTGCCCAACGTGGTGAGCTTCAAGGCCGCCAGCGGCACCACCGAAGAGGTGAGTGCCCTGCGGGCCGCCTGCGGGGAGCGCCTGGCCATCTACAGCGGCGATGACGCCCTCACTCTGCCGATGCTGGCGGTGGGTGCGGTGGGCGTGGTGAGCGTGGCCAGTCACCTCGCCGGCGACCAGATTCAGCGCCTGGTGCAGGCCTTCCTGGCCGGCGACCTGGCCACCGCCCTGGCGCTGCATGACCAGTTGCTGCCCCTGTGCAAGGCCCTGTTCTGCACCACCAACCCCATCCCGGTGAAAGCCGCCCTCGAGCTGCAGGGCTGGCCCGTGGGTGCCCCAAGACTTCCCCTTCTCCCCGCCTCCAACGACGTGCGCGATCGACTCAATTCCGTGCTGGCAGCCCTGCGTCCCACGTGACGCCAAGGCCCTTCAAGGCGCCATCTCAGGCGTTTTGACAACAGCTCCCGACGACGTTTTCTTTGTTTCTCCGGCTGCGCCGGAACCCCCTTTCTGAATGACGAACCAAGCCCAACAACCCTGTCTGAAGGTCATCCCCCTGGGTGGCCTGCATGAGATCGGCAAGAACACCTGCGTGTTCGAGTACGGCGACGACATCATGCTGGTGGATGCCGGTCTGGCCTTCCCGAGTGACGGCATGCACGGCGTGAACGTGGTGATGCCGGACACCAGCTATCTGCGCGAGAACCAGAAGCGCATTCGCGGCATGATCGTGACCCACGGTCATGAAGATCACATCGGTGGCATTGCCCACCATCTCAAGAACTTCAACATCCCGGTGATCCACGGCCCGCGCCTGGCCCTGGCGATGCTCACCGGCAAGATGGAAGAGGCCGGTGTGATGGATCGCACGATCCTTCAGACCGTGGCGCCCCGCGATGTGGTGAAGGTGGGGCAGCACTTTTCGGTGGAATTCATCCGCAACACCCACTCGATGGCGGACAGCTTCTCGCTGGCCATCACCACCCCCGTGGGCACGGTGATCTTTACCGGTGATTTCAAGTTCGATCACACCCCCGTCGATGGTGAAACCTTCGACATGGCACGCCTGGCCCATTACGGCGAACAGGGTGTGCTCTGCCTGTTCAGCGATTCCACCAACTCCGAGGTGCCGGGCTTCTGCCCCCCGGAGCGCTCCGTGTTCCCCTGCCTGGATCGCCACATCTCCCAGGCGGAAGGCCGGGTGATCATCACCACCTTCGCCAGCTCCATTCACCGCGTGGCGATGATCCTGGAGCTGGCCCTCAAGAACGGTCGCAAGGTGGGCCTGCTGGGCCGCTCCATGCTCAACGTGATCGCCAAGGCGCGCGAGCTGGGCTACATGCGTGCCCCCGATGATCTGTTTGTGCCCATCAAGCAGATCCGTGATCTGCCCGATCGTGAAACCCTGCTGCTGATGACCGGCAGCCAAGGGGAGCCGCTGGCGGCCCTCAGCCGCATCTCCCGCGGTGAACATCCGCAGGTGCAGGTGAAGACCACCGACACGATCATCTTCTCCGCCAGCCCCATCCCCGGGAACACCATTTCCGTGGTGAACACCATCGACCGGCTGATGATGCTCGGCGCCAAGGTGGTCTACGGCAAGGGCGAGGGCATCCACGTGTCCGGCCACGGCTTCCAGGAGGACCAGAAGCTGATGCTGGCCCTCACCAAGCCGAAGTACTTCGTGCCCGTGCACGGTGAGCACCGCATGCTCGTGTGCCACAGCAAGACCGCCCAGTCGATGGGTGTGCCGGCCGAGAACATCCTGATCATCGACAACGGTGATGTGGTGCAGCTCACCCCCGATTCGATCAGCAAGGGGGAACCGGTGAAGGCCGGCATCGAGCTGTTGGATGCCTCCCGCAATGGCATCGTCGACGCCCGGGTGCTCAAGGAGCGCCAGCAGCTGGCGGAAGACGGCGTGATCACGATGCTGGCGGTGATCAGCACCGATGGTGTGATGGCCGCTCCGCCGCGGGTCAACCTGCGCGGTGTGGTCACCGCCGCCGATGCCCGCAAGCTCAGCCTCTGGGCCGAGCGGGAGATCACCTGGGTGCTGGAGAACCGCTGGCAGCAGCTGTCGCGCAACAGTGGCGGCAAGGCCCCCGATGTGGATTGGATGGGCGTGCAGCGGGAGATCGAGATCGGCCTGCAGCGCCGCCTGCGCCGTGAGCTGCAGGTGGAGCCGCTGATCATCTGTCTGGTGCAGCCCGCCCCCGGTGGCACCCCCGCCTACAAGGGCCGTGCCGATGCCGAGCCCGATACCCGCCCCGCCCCCCGCGGTGGCCGCGGTGGCGGCCGCGACGACCGTCGGGAACGGCCCGAGCGGGTGGACCGCGGCCCGCGGGCTGAGCGCACGGCCCCCGCTCCGGAGCCCCGCCGTGAACTGGCTGCCGTGGGCGCGGCCCCTGCCGCCGCCAAGGTGGAGGAGCCCGAA
>VGQL01000051.1 GCA_016882415.1 Cyanobacteria bacterium M_DeepCast_200m_mx_001 | reverse complement strand
CGGGCGGTGAATTCTCGGCCTTGGTCGCTTTGCACCACGACGCGACCACCGGATTTGACGCGGATCACCCGGGCGCGCACCCAACCGAGGGCGGCTGACTCCAGCACCTTGACCACATCACCGGGCTGTAGATCCAACTCCATGTCCGGAACGAAGAGACTGCAGGGGGGGAGCACCGAACGCGCCGTGGAGGACTTGAACCCCCGACATCAGGTTTTGGAGACCTGCGTTCTACCAACTGAACTAACGGCGCAGGGCCGATGCTCCCTCGTCCGAGCTTGATCCGATCGAAATCGAATCGCTCGGCGGATCACCACCGGTGGCGGCGATCCTGGGAACTGAAGGCGAGAAGCCTCAGCGATCGAAGCGCTGCTTGACGCGGGTGGCTTTGCCCACTCGGTCGCGCAGATAGAAGAGCTTCGCCCGACGCACTTTACCGCGGCGCTCCACTTTCACGGAAGCCACCTGGGGGCTGTGCAGCAGGAACACCCGCTCCACACCCACACCCTGGAAGATGCGGCGCACGGTGATGGTTTCGTTGAGGCCGCCGTGGCGCTTGGCGATCACCACGCCCTCATAGGGCTGGATGCGCTCCTTGTTGCCCTCGGTGATGCGCACGCCCACGCGCACGGTGTCACCCACATAGATCTCGGGCAGATCCTTGGCCTGCTTGGCGATCTGTTCGGCTTCGAAGGCCCGGATCAGGTCCTGGGCGCTCAACTTGCCCACGGTCACGGTCTTGCCGGCCGCCTTGGCGGGTGCGGCTTTGGCGGCGGGCTTGTCGGCCACGGCCACGGTTTCCGTGCCACTGGTTTCGGCGGCGGTCGCCTGGGCAGCGGTCTCGTCGGCTGCGGGGGTGTTGTCGGTGTTGTTCGCGTCAGTCATGTCCTTGGTTTCCGCTGCCGTCCCGGTGGGGTGAACGCCTGGCCAAACGGCAAGTGTACCGGCTCAGGGTCACCCGTCCGCCCGGGAGCTGCGCTGTCGCCAGCGCTGGCTGAGCAATGTGACGCCGGTCCCCAGCATCCAGAGCAGCCCCAGGCCATTGAGCAGCACATAGACCGGCTCGCCCGCAGGGCCCAGCCACTCCCCCTCATGCAGCACCATCAACCAGTGCACCTGGTCGCGCTCCAGGCCACCCCAGTCCTTGAGCAACCGGTAGGCCATGCCGCTGCACACCGTGAGCAGCAGCGGGGTGAGCACGATGGGGGCCGCGGCGGCATGCCAGCGGCGCACCCGGGCCAGCAACGTCGACATGGCCTCCGGCAGCGGACGCGGTGTTCAGGTTCTAACTTGATTCTGTGGGGCCTCAACCGTTGCGATGAACCTGTTCGCCGATCTGCTGGCCGCCAGTCAGAAAACCCAGGCGCAGGCCAGCGCCGAAGCCCACCAGGCCCTGGTGACCCAGACCGGCCCCCGGATCCAGAAAAGCCGCCGTGGCGTGGAGGTGAAGAGCGCCCGTGAGATCGACACCATGCGCCAGGCCAGCCGCATCGTGGCCACGGTGCTGCGGGAGATCATCGCGATGGCGGCCCCGGGCATGACCACCGGCGACCTCGACGCCCACGCCGAACGCCGCATCCGCGAGATGGGGGCGGTACCCAGTTTCAAGGGCTATCACGGCTTCCCGGCCAGCATCTGCGCCTCCATCAACCATGAGGTGGTGCATGGCATCCCCAGCCACCGGCGTGTGATCAAGGCCGGCGATCTGGTGAAGATCGACACCGGTGCCTACTTCGACGGCTATCACGGCGACAGTTGTGTGAGCATCTGCGTGGGCGAGGGCGTGCCGGAGCAGGCCCGCACCCTCTCCCGGGTGGCGCAGGAATCACTGATGAAGGGCCTGGCCACCATCAAGGCCGGCAGCACCCTGCTGGAGCTGGCCGGCGCGGTGCAGGACCACGTGGAGGCCCACGGCTTTGCGGTGGTGGAGGACTACACGGGCCATGGCGTGGGCCGCAACCTGCACGAGGAGCCCTCGGTGTTCAACTACCGCACCCGCGAGCTGCCCAACATGAAGCTGCGGCCTGGGATGACCCTGGCGGTGGAGCCGATCCTCAACGCCGGCAGCAAGGTGTGCCGCACCCTCAAGGACCGCTGGACCGTGGTGACCGTGGATGGCGGTCTCTCCGCCCAGTGGGAGCACACCATTGCCGTCACCAGTGACGGCTGTGAAATCCTCACCGACCGGGACTTCTGATTGAGGCTTGTCTGATTCAGGCTTGTCTGCTTGAGCTCTTCAGGGGCTGGGGCGGCTCACCAGGGAGAAATACAGCCAGCGGCTGAGGGTGGCCAGGGGCATCAGCACGTAAGTGAGCGGATTGGGGGTCACGATCACCAGGCTGCAGTTCCAGCTCACCTGCCGCAGGATCTCCCGGGCCACAAAGGTGGCGTCCATCACGCCGATGGGGTTGAGGGCGGAGCGGAATGGCCCCAGCACCAACCGGCGGATGCGCAGCTTGGGGCCCGCCAGATCGAGGCTGCGCAGGCTGAGCAGTTGGCCCTGCAGGCGCTTGCTGAGCTCATAGAGCGGGCTGACCGCCGCCTGGATCTCCGCCTCGGAGGTGTTCATCCAGAGTTCACGGCGGGGGCGATCCGGCGGGTCGGCCTGGGCCAGTCGGGCGAAGAGCTCCAGCAGGCGCCAGCTGCTGAGGGCATTCACCTGCAGCGACCGTTCAACGGCGTCGGGGCTGCGGTCGCCGTGGCTGTTGAAGCCGTGGTTGATCACCAGCAGGTCGCAGTCCTGGAGCACCGCGCTCAGGGCCTCCTCCTGGCCGCAGCTCCACGTCACCTGCCGCAGGGGGATGGGACTGCCATCGGCGGCCTTCAGCTGCAGCGTCTCCTGGCGGGTGGTGAGGGCCACCAGGGAGGCCCCCTGGCGATGCAGTTGTTGCAGGAGGGCCTGGCCCAGGCTGCCGCCGGCGCCGCTGACCGCCACGGTGCGTCCCTGCAGGGGCAGCTGAACCATCAGGGCTGTTGGGCTGCCGTTGGATCAGCCTAGATTCACCCGAACAGCGTTGCTCGCATGGGTCAGCCCAGTGACCAGCCAGGTGACCAGTCCCGGGCACTGCTGATCGGCTCCTGCCAGGCCTTCAGCGGCAAGTCCGCGGTGGTGCTGGGCCTGGCGCGGCAGCTGCTGCAGCAGGGCGTGCCGGTGCGCCTCGGCAAACCCCTGGCCGATAGCGCTGAGGCCACCCCGGATGGGGCGGAGCTGATTGATGACGACGTGCGTTTCGTCGGCCAGATCCTGGGCCTGGCGGACGACCAACTGGTGCCTTCGGTGCATCTCCAGGGCAGCGATGCGGCCCGGCGACGATTGCTTTCCGGTGATCTGCAGGCGGGGGAGGGATTTGAACAGCTGCGGCAGCGGCTGCAAACCGGTGGCGATGGCCTCACCCTGCTGGAGGCCTCCGGCCATCTGCACGATGGCCTGCTCTACGGCCTGAGCCTGGCCCAGGTGGCTCAGGGGCTGCAGGCCCCCGTGCTGTTGGTGCATGCCTGGGAGGCCTGCAGCAGTGTGGAGCCGCTGTTGGCGGCCCAGCGGCAGCTGGGGGATCTGCTCTGCGGCGTGGTGCTCAACGGGGTGCCGCCGGAGCAGGTGGAGGCATTGCGGGCCGATGTGGTGCCCGCCCTCGAGCAGCTGGGGCTGCCGGTGCTGGGGGTGATGCCCCGTTCACCGCTGCTGCGCAGCGTCACGGTGGAGGAGTTGGTGCGGCGCCTCGATGCCCGGGTGCTCTGCTGCAACGACCGCCTCGATCTGCTGGTGGAGACCCTCTCCATCGGCGCCATGAACGTGAACTCCGCCATGGAGTTTTTCCGGCGCCGCCGCAACATGGCGGTGGTGACGGGTGCCGATCGCACCGACATCCAGCTGGCGGCCCTGGAGGCCTCCACCCAGTGCCTGATCCTCACCGGTGCCGGGGAACCCCTGCCCCAGCTGATTTCCCGCGCCGAGGAACTGGAGGTGCCCCTGTTGAAGGTGGAGCACGACACCCTCACCACCGTGGAGGTGGTGGAGAGCACCTTCGGCCACGTGCGACTGCACGAATCGGTGAAGGCCACCTTTGCCTTCCGGCTGGTGGAGGAGCACTGCAATTTCCAGCCGCTGCTGGCCCGGCTGCGCCTGCCGGTGCCCGCTTGACCACTGCTAGTTTCGAGCTGTCAGCAGGTGGCGTGCGTTGACCCGGTCCCTCGACTTACCGGCCCTCGACCGGATTGACACGCTGGCCCAGGAGCTGGCCCTGCTGCAGGACCGCAGCAAGCGCCGCATCGCCATCCTCGGCAGCCGCCATGTGCCCGTGGTGTCGGTGCATCTGGTGGAACTGGTGGCCCGCTCCCTCGCCCAGGAGGGCCACAGCCTGATCACCTCCGGCTCCCAGGGGGTGAATGCGGCGGTGATCCGGGGCGTGTTGGAGGTGGATGCCTCACGGCTCACGGTGCTGTTGCCCCAGAGCCTGGAGCGTCAGCCCAGGGAATCCCGCGACCAGTTGGAGCGGGTGTTGCACCTGGTGGAGAAGCCTGAAAACGACGAGCTGCCCCTGCCCATGGCCAGCAGCCTTTGCAACCAGGAGATCATCCGCCGCTGCGATCAACTGATCTGTTATGCCTTCCACGACAGCGAAACCCTGATCGCCAGCTGCCGCACCGCGGAAGACATGGGCAAGGTGGTCAGCCTGATGTATTTCGACTAGCCCGCCGCCAGGGCCGCCTTGAGCCCCTCCAGGTAGAGCACGCCTGTGCACACCATGGCCCCCGCCCAGCACAACGAGCGCAGGGGTGGCAGGTTGGCCACATAGGCGGCGATGTAGGCCAGTCGCAGCCCGGGGTAGATCCAGGCGGCGGCCGCGGCGATCGGGTTCTGCACCTGGGTGATCAGACAGAGCAGGGCCGCCGGGGCGAACAGGGTGAAGGCCTCGAAGCTGTTGAGGTGGGCCCAGTTGGCCCGCTTGCCCCACTCCGGGAGACGGTCGGCCATGGCCCGCGGGGCCGCCAGATCACTCAGCTGAAAATCGGCCTGGGAGCGGGCCGCCCCCAGGGGCACCAGGCTGGCCACCACCACCCCGGCGGTGAGCAGCAGCGACCAGGCAAAGCTCGCGTCCACGCAGATCAGCGCCGCCGTGGCGCAGGCGAAGGGATCCCCCTTTTCTAGGGTGTGGTCCTTGCCCACCGCTGATCCATGGCCGATACCTATTCCTTTGACGTCGTCTCCGACTTCGACCGTCAGGAGCTGGTGAACGCCCTCGACCAGGTGCGGCGCGACGTGTCCACCCGCTACGACCTCAAGGACTCCAACACCGAGATCGATCTGGAGGAGGCCAGTTTCACGATCACCACCGCCAGCGACATGACCCTGCAGGCGGTGGAGGACGTGCTGCGCCAGAAGGCCACCAAGCGCAACCTCTCCCTCAAGATCTTCGATTTTCAGACCCCCGAGCCCGTGGGGGGGAACCGCCTCAAGCAGGTGGTGAAGTTGCGCAAGGGCCTCAGCCAGGAGCTGGCCAAGCAGCTGAGCAAAACCGTGCGCGATGAGCTCAAGAAGGTCACCGTGGCGATTCAGGGCGACACCCTGCGCATCACCGGCAAGAGCAAGGACGACCTCCAAGCCGCCATCACCCTGCTCAAGGCCCAGGACGTGGAGGTGCCGCTGCAGTTCCAGAACTACCGCTGA
>VGQL01000050.1 GCA_016882415.1 Cyanobacteria bacterium M_DeepCast_200m_mx_001 | reverse complement strand
CCGACCATTGGAGCCGCGCCGATGTGGTGCTGGTGGTGCAGGCTGCGGCCCTGGTGCGGGGGCGCCCCGAGCTCGCCAGCCTCCCCAGCGGCGCGGTGCTGCTGGGCCTGCTGGAGCCCCACGGCAACGACGACCTCAAACAACAGCTGCAGGAGCGTCAGCTCACGGCCCTGGCCCTGGAGCTGCTGCCGCGCATCAGCCGCGCCCAGGCCATGGATGTGCTCTCCTCCCAGGCCAACGTGGCTGGCTACAAGGCGGTGCTGCTGGCGGCGGCCGCCCTCGATCGCTACGTGCCGATGCTGATGACCGCCGCTGGCACCATCCAGCCAGCCCGTGCCCTGATCCTGGGGGCCGGCGTGGCGGGTCTGCAGGCCCTGGCCACCGCCCGGCGCCTGGGGGCTGTGGTGTACGTGAGCGATGTGCGCGCCGCCGCCAAGGAGCAGGTGGAATCCCTGGGGGGGCGCTTCATCGATCCGCCTGAACTGGAGCAGAAACCCGGAGAAACCGGTGGCTATGCCCAGCAGGCCAGCGAGGCCTTCCTGGCGGAGCAGCGGCGCCAGCTCACCGAACAGCTGGCCCTGGCCGACATGGTGATCTGCACCGCCCAGGTGCCCGGCCGCCCGGCGCCCCGCCTGATCGATGACGCCATGCTCCAGCACATGCGCCCCGGCAGCGTGGTGGTGGACCTGGCGGTGGCCCAGGGGGGCAACTGTGAGGGCACCGAGGCCGGCAGCACCGTCTGGCGCCATGGCGTGCAGTTGATCGGCGGCGATGCCCTGCCCTGCACCGTGGCCAACCACGCCAGCGCCCTCTACGCCCGCAACCTGGCGGCCCTGCTCGAGCACCTGCTGCAGGCCCCGGCGGCCGATGCCGAGGCGGGCCCGGCCCTGCGCCTGGATCTGGAGGACCCGATCGTGGCCGGTTGCCTGTTCAGCCACCACGCCAGCCCTGCCCCCGTGGCGGTGGGAGGTGCGGCATGAGCAGCCTGGATCAGGCCCTCTGGGTGCTGCTGCTGGGCAGCCTGCTGGGGCTGGAGCTCATCGGCAAGGTGCCCCCCACCCTGCACACCCCCCTGATGAGTGGGGCCAACGCCATCAGCGGCATCACCGTGCTGGCCTCCATCACCCTGATCGCTGAAGCCGATGGCAGCCCACCGCTGCTGCTGCTTGGGGCGGTGTCCCTGGGGTTCGCCCTGTTCAACGTGATTGGCGGCTTCCTGGTCACCGACCGGATGCTGGCCATGTTCAGCCGCAAAAAATCCGGAGCCGGCTCATGAGCGCCATCGACGTGTTTGGTTACGGCATCGACCTGCTGGCGGTGCTGCTGCTGGCCCTGGGCCTCAAGGGCCTCTCCAAGGTGCGCTCAGCCCGCTCCGCCAATGGTCTGGCGGCCCTGGCCATGGGCCTGGCGGTGGCCGGCCTGTTGATCCAGCTGCAGCCCAGCCCCACCGCCTGGCTGTGGATCGCCTTGGGCACCGCCGGTGGCGGCCTCCTGGGGCTGCTCACCGCCCAGCGGGTGCCGATGACCGCCATGCCTGAAACCGTGGCCCTGTTCAACGGCTGCGGCGGCATGGCTTCGCTGCTGGTGGCCCTGGCGGTGGCCCTGTTTGATCCCGGCGATTCCGGCCTGGTGGAGCGCATTTCGATTGTGATCTCCGTCTTCGTGGGGGCGATCACCTTCAGCGGGTCGATCGTGGCCATGGGCAAGCTGCAGGGCTGGATCGGCACCCCGGGCTGGACCCAGAGCTCCGTCCGCCATGCGGTGAACATCACCCTGGCCCTGGCCTCCCTGGTGGGCGGGGTGTTCCTGGCGGCGTCGCCGGTGTCTGAGGCGGGGCCCCTGTGGCTGTTGGTGCTGGCCTCCACCCTGCTGGGCATCGGTGTGACCCTCTCCATCGGTGGGGCCGACATGCCGGTAGTGATCTCCCTGCTCAACTCCTATTCCGGTGTGGCCGCGGCCGCCGCCGGCTTCGTGGTGGGCAGCCAGCTGCTGATCGTGGCGGGGGCCATGGTGGGTGCCGCCGGCCTGATCCTCACCCAGGTGATGTGCACCGCCATGAACCGCTCGCTGCTGAGCGTGCTGTTCGGCGGGGCCCTCGGGGCCGGCTCCAGCGGCGGCCATGTGGGCGGTGGCGGCGATGAGGCCGGCTACAGCCGCATCGTGAGCTGCAGCGCCGAGGAGTGCGCCATGGCCCTGGAAACGGCGGAGCGCGTGGTGTTCGTGCCGGGCTACGGCCTGGCGGTGGCCCAGGCCCAGCACGCCCTGCGGGAGTTGGCCAAGCTGCTGGAGGCCAATGGCTCCGAGGTGAGCTATGCCATCCACCCGGTGGCGGGGCGCATGCCCGGCCACATGAACGTGCTGCTGGCGGAGGCCGATGTGCCCTACGAGCAGCTGATCGAGATGGACACCATCAACCCCGAATTCCCCCGCACCGATGTGGTGATCGTGCTGGGGGCCAACGACGTGGTGAACCCCGACGCCAAGACCGACCCCAGCAGCCCCCTCTACGGCATGCCCGTGCTGGAGGTGGATCAGGCCCGGCAGGTGTTTGTGGTGAAGCGCAGCCTCGGCGCCGGTTATGCGGGCATCGCCAATGCGCTGTTTGAACTGCCGCAAACCGCCATGGTGTTCGGGGATGCCAAGGCGGTGCTGCAGCAGCTCTGCACGGAGCTGCGCAGCCAGGGGGTGGGCAGCAAAGTTGCTGTAGCCGCTTGATCGCGTCCCCCTGATCCCTCAGGATCACAGTCCTGGTCAGAGGGAGCCTCGTGCCGCCATCGCGAGTTTGGGCCCGAGCGGTTGATCAGACCCTGGCCCTGGAGCTGGGTTTGCAGCCGTTCCGGCCGCGCAGGCATTGGTTCAATGGCGACCTGCAGACCCTGCGCGACACCCTGCGCAAAGTGCGGCTAGGCCCCGATCAGGGCGAACCGATCACGGTTGCCGTGGGGGGTGGTGATCAGCTGCTGGCGATGTACGACCCGCCGCTGCCCATGGGCCGAACACCGCTGGCCCTGGTGCTGCTGTTGCACGGCCTGGGGGGCGGCAGCGAACGGGAGGGGCTGCGGCGCTTGGGGCAAACCCTGCAACATGCCGGCTTTGCCGTGCTCCGCCTCAACCTGCGCGGTGCCGGACCCGGCAGGCCCTTGGCTCGCGGCACCTATGCCGCCCGCTGCAACCGAGATCTACGGCCCGTGTTGGCGCGGGCCCGGCAACTGGCGGATCGGGTGGCTCCTGGCGGCAGGCCACTGCTGGGGGTGGGCCTCTCCCTAGGGGGGACCCTGCTGCTCAATGTCCTGCTGGCGGCTGATGGTTCGCCCGTGCTGGATGGGCTGGTGTGCATCAGTTCCCCCCTCGACCTGGACGCCTGTTCCCGCCAGATCGAGCGGCCCCGCAATCGCCTCTACCAACGCTGGCTGCTGCACCGGTTGTTGGCCCAGACCCTGGCGGATCCCTTCGGGGTGAGCCCGGAGGAGCGGGAGTTGCTGGAGGGCCGCGCACCGCAGGGGCCCCTGCGCAGCCTGCGGGCCTTTGATGCGGCCATTACCGCTCCGCGCTGGGGCTATGGCTCCGTGGACGACTACTACGCCAAGGCCAGCCCGCTGCGGCCGCTGCTGGAGGGCGCCGCTGCCCGCCTGCCGCCGACCCTGCTCGTGCATGCGGCGGATGATCCCTGGGTGCCTGTCGCCCCCGTTCGCCGCATTGCGGAGGCGGATCTCAAGGGCATCGACGTGTTGATCACCCCCCAGGGGGGGCACAACGGCTTCCATGCCCGTTGCGATGCGGCGGCGGGCCAGGGCTGTTGGGGCGATCGGCTCACGGCCCGTTGGCTCAGCCGGCTGCTGGAGCAGGGGCCAGCGGCAACCGCCGGATGATCCAGTCGTCGATCGGTTGGCCGCCGATCACGTGCTCCCGCAGGATCCGCTCGATGCGCTCCGCCGTGACCGCGCCATAGACGGTGCCCTGCGGCCAGATCAGCAGCACCGGCCCCTCAGCGCAGATGCGCAGGCAATCGGCCTTGGTGCGCAGCACCAGGCCCTCCGCACGGCCCGGATCCTCCAGACCCCACTCCCGCACCAGCTGCTTCAGCCGCTCCCAGCTGGCCTGCCCCACGGCCGGATCGGGGCAGCACAGGGCCTTGCTGGGGGTGGCGCAGAGCAGCAGGTGGTGGCTGATCATGCCGGCAGCGCCGCCGGCGTCTTGGCCTGCCGTTGGGCCGCGGCTTCGCGCACCGCCTGGCGCGACCAGCCGTCCACCGCCAGCACGTCCTCGAGGCTGGGGCTTGCCATCAGGTCGTTGCGGTGGCGATCACACACCGCCTCGATCAGCCACGGGATGTCGAGGAAGTGGATCTGCTCGTCTAGGAACAAGGCCACCGCCTGTTCGTTGGCGGCGTTCATCACCGCCGGCATGGTGCCGCCGGCCCGGCCCGCCGCGTAGGCCAGCTGCATGCAGGGGTACTTGGCGGGGTCGGGCTGGCGGAAGCTGAGGCTGCCCACCTCCGTGAGGTCGAGGCGGCGCCAGGGGGTGTTGAGTCGCTCCGGCCAGCTCAGGCAGTAGAGGATCGGCAGTTTCATGTCGGGCCAGCCCAGCTGGGCCAGCACGGAGGAATCCGCCAGCTCCACCATCGAGTGGATGATCGACTGCGGGTGGATCACGATCTCGATGTGGTCGTAATCCAGGCCGAACAGATAGTGGGCCTCGATCACCTCCAGCCCCTTGTTCATGAGGGAGGCGGAATCCACGGTGATCTTGCGCCCCATGCTCCAGTTGGGGTGGCTGGTGGCATCGGCCACGGTGGCCTTGTGCAGGTCGGCGGCGGCCCAGTCGCGGAAGGCGCCGCCGCTGGCGGTGAGCTGAATGCGCCGCAGCCCCGGGGTGGGCACACCCGTGGAGAGCCGGGCGGTGTCCGCCCAGGGGGTGCCCTGCAGGCACTGGAAGATGGCGGAGTGTTCGGAATCGGCCGGCAGCAGCCGTGAGCCGGTCTTGGCCAGCTCCGGCAGCACCACGGGGCCGGCGGCGATCAGGGTTTCCTTGTTGGCCAGGGCCAGATCCTTGCCGGCGCGGATGGCGGCCAGGGTGGGCAGCAGGCCGGCGCAGCCCACGATGCCGGTGACCACCAGATCGGCGCTGGGCCAGGCGGCGGCGGCACACAGCCCCTCCGATCCCCCCAGCAGTTCAGGCATCCGTGCCGGCCGCGCCGCCGGCTCCAGGGCCTCCAGGCGGCTGCGCAGTTCCGCCACCCGATCGGCGTTGGCCAGGGCGACCACCTCCGGGTTGTGCCGCTGGATCTGGCTGATCAGCAGGTCGAGGTTGTTGCCGGCCGTGAGGGCCACCACCCGGAAGCGATCGGGGAAGTCCTCCACGATCTCCAGGGTCTGGGTGCCGATCGAGCCGGTGGAGCCGAGCACAGAGAGGGCTTTCACGGTGGCTTCGGCGAACGCGGCGGCCAGTCTCCCACCGCTGGGTGGTGGGCCCGCTTAACTGGCGTCAGTGCTGCAAACGGATCCCCCATGGCGCAACTGCCCCCTTGGCTGCAGCGCTGGAACTTCATCGAGCGGGCCAGGTTGGAGCGGCAGCTCTGGGATGCCTTCGAGCGCGGTGAGCCGATCGAGCAGCTGGTGGAGCAGTGCGAGCCCGGCTTCCAGAAGGAGGTGTGGACCACCACCGTCAGCCGGATCCGCAAGATCGAACAGCTGATG
>VGQL01000049.1 GCA_016882415.1 Cyanobacteria bacterium M_DeepCast_200m_mx_001 | reverse complement strand
GGCCCGCTGTGGGGCAGCGTGTTGGTGTTCATCGGCGCCTGCCTGGGGGCGGAGGCGGCCTTCCTGATCGGCCGCCACTGGCTGCGGGAGTGGACCCAACGGCGCCTGCAGGCCCTGCCGCGGCTGCGGGCGGTGGAGCAGGCCGTGAGCCGCGAAGGGCTCAAGTTGGTGCTGCTCACCCGACTCTCGCCGGCCTTTCCCTTCTCCCTGCTCAACCTGGCCTACGGCCTCAGCGCTGTGAGCCTGCGGGATTACAGCCTGGGGTTGATCGGCATCCTGCCGGGCACGGTGCTGTTCTGCGGCCTGGGGGCCCTGGCGGGGGATGTGGCCCGCTTCGGCAGCGTGCTGGCGGGCCAGGCGGATGCCGGCACCTGGGGCCTGCGGGTGGTGGGGGTGCTGGCCACCGTGGCGGTGGTGGTGCTGGTGGGCCGGGCGGCCCAGCGGGCCCTTCAGGGGGTGGAGCTGCCGGAGTGATCCGGGTTGGGCAGGGGCCAATCCCGCAGGGCGGCGATCAGCACAAACCAGCCCAGCCGTAGGGCCGCCAGCGCTCCCCGTCGGCCCGTCAGTTCGGCGAGCTTGGCGCGGCCGCAGGGGGTCTTGATCCAGCGGTGCAGCACCGGTTCAGCCATCCAGCGCCCCCACCAGATCCCGCAGCTGCGCTTCGCTGAGCACCGGCACCCCCAGGCTTTCGGCCTTGCTCAGTTTGCTGCCCGCTTCGGCGCCCGCCACCACGTAGCTGGTTTTCTTGCTCACCGAGCCGCTCACCTTGCCCCCGGCCGCCTCGATCAGGGCCTGGGCCTGGCTGCGGCTCAGGGAGGGCAGGGTGCCGGTGAGCACGAGGGTCTGGCCGCTGAGGGGGCCGCTGCCCGCCGCGCTGCGCTGCGCCTGGGCCTCCAGCTCTTCGCCGCTGAGCGCCAGGGTGAAGCCCAGGCGCTCCAGCTCGGTGAGCAACCGCTGGTTGGCGCCGGTGCCGAACCACTGCTGCAGGCTCTGGGCAATTTCGGCGCCGATGCCGAACACCGCCGTGATCACGTCCGGGGAGTCCAGCGCCGCCGTGGCCAGCTCCGCCGCGCTGGCGAACGCGGCGGCCAGGGCCTTGGCATTCACCTCCCCCACGTGGTGGATGCCCAGGCCATAGAGCTGGCGATGCCAGGGCTGGGTCTTGGAGGCCTGCAGGGCGGCCACCAGGTTGTCGGCGCTCCGGCTGCCCATGCGCTCCAGGCTGGCCAGCACCGCCCCATCCAGGCGGTAGAGGTCGGCGATGGAGCCCACCAGGCCGCGGTCCACCAGCTGCTCGATCAATTTGCTGCCCAGCCCATCCACATCCAGGGCCCCCTTGCTCACCCAGTGGCGCAGGGCCCCCCGCAGGATCGCGGGGCAGCTGCTGTTGACGCAGCGGGTGGCGGCTTCCCCGGCCTCCCGCACCAGCTCCGAACCGCATTCCGGGCATTGGTCGGGCAGCTCGAGGCGCTGGGCTGCCTCCGGCCGCAGCTCCGCCAGCACCCGCACCACCTCGGGGATGATTTCGCCGGCCTTGCGCACCACCACCGTGTCGCCGGCATGCAGGTCGAGTTCCGCCAGCCGGTCGGCGTTGTGCAGGGTGGCCCGGCTGACGCTGGTGCCCGCCAGGGCCACCGGCTCGAATTCGGCCACGGGTGTCACCACCCCCGTGCGGCCCACCTGGCAGGTGAGCCGCAGCAGGCGGCTCGGGGCCTCCTCGGCGGGGTATTTGAGGGCGATGGCCCAGCGGGGGGCCTTCTGGGTGAACCCGGCCGCATCCTGCAGGGCCAAGTCGTTGAGCTTCACCACCACGCCATCGGTGGCGTAGGGGAGTTGGCGGCGGCCCCCATCCCAACGCTGGAAAAACCCCTCCACCGCCTGCAGATCCGGCAGCAGTTCGGCGTTGGGGTTCACCTTGAAACCGGCCCGGCGCAGCCACTCCAGCGCCGCCCACTGGCTGGGGGGGGCTTCACCCTCGGGCAGGTGCAGGGTGTACGCGAAGAAATCGAGCCGGCGGGCCGCCACCACCTTCGGATCCAGCTGGCGCAGGGTGCCGGCGCAGGCGTTGCGGGGGTTGGCGAATAGGGCTTCGCCCCGCGCGGCCCGTTCGCCATTGATGGCGGCAAAGGTGGTGTCGGGAATCAAGGCTTCACCGCGCACCTCCACCCAGGCCGGTGCCGGCTCCAGCTGCAGTCGCAGCGGCACCGCGCCGATGGTGCGCACGTTGGCGGTGATCTCCTCCCCCTGTTCCCCATCTCCACGGGTGGCAGCCCGCACCAGCAGCCCGTGCTCGTAGCTCAGGGCCAGGGCGTTGCCATCGATTTTCAGCTCCCCCACCATCGGCAGGGCGGTGCCCGGCTCCCGGTCGAGCACCTTCAGCAGGCGGGCGTACCAGGCCTCGAGCTCCGTGGTGTTGAAGGCGTTATCGAGGCTGAGCAGGCCGATGCGGTGGCGCACGCTCCGGAACCCCTCCGCCGGCGGGCCGCCCACCCGTTGGGTGGGGCTGTCGGGGCTGCGCAGGGCCGGCTCGGCGGATTCGAGCTCGAGCAGCTCCCGGTAGAGCCGGTCGTAGACCGGATCCTCCATCAGGGGGGCATCGAGCACGTAGTAGGCGTGGGCGGCCGCGTTGAGGAGCCGCTGTAGTTCCAGGGCGCGCTGGCGGGCTGGGGTCCCGGGCTCGGGGCTGCTCACGGGTGATGCGAGGGACGGCCTCAGGCCGCCGCCATGCGTTGGATCCGGTCCACCTTCCAGTCCTCCTCCACCTTCACGAAGGTGAAATCGAGGGGCAGCTCGTCGTTGGCTTCGGACTTCAGTTTCACCGTGAGGATGATCTGGTCCTCCTGGATGCGTGGCCGCCCGGACTTGAGGTTGCGGTACTTGTTGAGCTCCAGCCCCGCCAGGAAGCGGATGAACTGCTGGCGGTTCACATGGGAGCGGTAATTCTTGGTGGTGAGCAGATAGGCGGCGTCGATGCGGCCCGAAGCCACCTGGGTGAAGAACTGCTTGATCACCGGGTTGATGCCCCGGGCGTTCAGCACCAGCTTCACGGCGCTGATCGTCCAATAGAGCAGCAGGGCGCCGGCACCGGCCATCAACGCCTTGGTGCCAAAGGTCTGCACCAGTTGCCAGTCCATGGACGCACGCATCTGTTGCGGGTGATTCTGCAGGAGCAGCCGGCAGACTGTGCTCGCCGAACCGCCCCGCCGGCGTGCCCCTCGCTCCGCTGCTGCCCCTGTTCCATCGGTTCAACCGGGAGCATTTCGAGGGTTCCCTCAGCGGCCCCGATGGCCTCAGCCTGGTGAGCGTGCGCTGGAGCGATGGCCGCATGCGCCGCAGCGCTGGCCTCTACCGCTACGGCCACGACCGCAGCGGCTCCGCCATCAGTGAGATCGTGCTGTCGCGCCCCCTGTTGGAGCCGCTGCCCCTGGAGGCCACCGCCAGCACCCTCTGCCACGAAATGATCCACGCCTGGGTGCACCGGGTGGTGGGTGTGGAGGAGGTGCACGGCCCCCAGTTCCGGGCCCGCATGGCCCGCATCAACCTGGCCCAGACGGAGTTTGTCTTGAGCGTGCGCCACCGCTTTCCGGTGCCGACGGAGCCCCCCCGCTGGCAGGCCCGCTGCCCCGGCTGCGGGCTGGTGTCCCCCTACCGCCGCCGCCGCGATGGGGTGGCCTGCCGCCTCTGCTGTGAACGGTTCCACGGGGGGCGTTGGAATGCCCGCTATCAGTTGGTGTTCGAGCCCGCTGCCGTCGCTTAGCTTGCGGCGCATTCGCCACAACGGCCTTGAGCACTGCCCTGTGGGCCCTGCAATGGAGTGGGGTCACCATTGCCCTGCTGGGGCTGGGGCGTGACCGCTGGCTGCGGCTGCGCCGGCTGGGCCGCTGAGCTCCGTAGCCTGAGCCGATGCCCGAGTTCGACGATCGCTGGGAGCCCCGTCGCCGCCCCCGCCCAGGCGGGCGCCCGGAGGGCCGTTCTGAGGGTCAGGGCCGCGCTGAGCCCCGCCTGGAGCAACGGCTCGACCAATGGATGAGCGCAGGCCGTCAGTTGGTGGACGGGGTGGCCGGCACACGCCCCGGCTCCCGCTCCGGCGGTGAGGGCCGTGCCGCCGGTGGCCTGCGGCTCAACCAGGTGGGCCGCTGGGTGGAAACCAAGCTGGATTGGCTGCTGGAGGACGACGAGGGTTGGCGGGAGTCATGGGAGGAGCCCCAGGCACCCCGGCGTCAGCTGGAGCCCCGGGGCGCCGACCAGGCCAGCCGGCCCAGGCGCCAGCCCCTGCAGGCGATCTCGCGCCGCGCTGTTCCCCGGGATGTCGCGCCCCAGGCTGATCCAGCTCAGCCGCAGGATTGGCCCGACGCGGACAGCTTCACCGTGAACCGCTGGAGCCGCAGCTCGGCACCCCAGCGGCCGCCCGTGGCGTCGGATCAGGCGGCGTCGCGGCCGCTGGGCCGCGCCCTGCCCCGCTCTTCCCGGCGCCGTTTCGACGATCCGTCGTGACCCGGCCGGCCCGGGCGGGTCACCTGGTAGCTGCAGCCCCGTTGGCGCAGTTCGGCATTCACCGGCTCCACCAGGTCGCCGGGTAGGTCTTCGGCCATCTGGTCGGCGCTGGTGCTGATGGAGGGGGAGCCCTCATCGAGGGCGCTCAGCAATTCAGCCCACTGGGAAACCAGGGGGTTATGGCGTCCGGGGGGTCCGCCCCGGGAGGGATGGCTGGCCATGGCTGTGGGATCCGGTGTCCTTCCATGCTGGCGCAAGCATGAGGAACTTCAACCTGTCAAGTCAGACCTGTAGCCACTCGTCACCTCTGTTGCAAATTGTCATGACGGAGTGTGTGCAGCCGGCCCCAGCCAGCGCTCCAGGGCCGGTGCGAACACCTCCCGGATCACGGTGAATTCGCGGCCGCCGCGGAAGAAGCGGTAGTGCCGGCTCCAGTAGGGGCCGGGCTGTCCGAACCCCGCCTCCAGCAGCGGCGCTTTGACCCACGCCAGCCCGTCCACTTCCCGGTAGAGCTCCGCCCGCTTCGCGGTGAGGCTGCGCCAGATCGGCAGGTTGCGCTCCTGCAGGTGCCGCTCCGCCTCCTCCTGGTTCCACCAGCTCTCCGCCCAGGCCAGGGTGTGGGGGCCGCAGCGCAGCCACACCTGGCGCCGCAGCAGCGGTGGATCCAATTCGCCGATCTCCGGGGGGGCTTCGCCGCCGGGCTGGGGATCGGGGGCCATGGCAATCACCTCCACCTCCACCTCCAGGCCCGTGAGCGATTGCAGGTGCCGGGTGGGGCTGCCATCCCCCAGCAGCAACAGCCGCCAGGCGCCGCTGAGCCGTGGGCTCACGGCCGACACCACCTCTTCAGCGGAGGCCTGCCAGAGCGGTTGCGGCGACGGCCACAGCCCGGTGGGCTCAGGGGAGGGGGGCAACGGCGATCAGAAACCTGCGCTGATGCTGACGCGTCGGCTGACGCCACCGCGTTCGATCACGGCGCCATCACCACTGGTGCTCACCAGCCGCCAGCCGCTGTTGCCGATGCTGTCGCCCACCAGGGCATTGCTGGAGCTGCCCCCCACCTGGAAGATGGCGGATCCGGAGCGGCCCGGAATCTGCACCACCCCCAGCAGTTCCGGCATCCCGCCGTTGCCGCCGGCGAGGGGAGTGGAACCGACCGGGGCGCTGCTCAGGGGTGGCGCCGGGGCCCGCAGGGTGCCGCTCAGGGGCACCTGCAGTGGCGCCAGGGCCCCCGGCCGGGCCTCCAGCTGCTGCAGCTCCTCGATCCAGGGTTCCGTGGGGGGTGGTGGCGGCAGCCCATCGCTGCCCGCCGCTGCGGCCAGGGGCCCGCCGTCGCCCTGGGGCACCGCCAGGCCGCGGATCCCCTCCAGTAGCCGCAGGTTGCGTTCCTGGCGCAGGTCGTGCTGGGCTTCGCTCCAGCCCCGCCAGAGCCCCAGGCAGGTCACCAGGCTGAGGGCCGCCAGGCCGCA
>VGQL01000048.1 GCA_016882415.1 Cyanobacteria bacterium M_DeepCast_200m_mx_001 | reverse complement strand
GCATCTGATCGCGCGGATCAACGACATAATGCTGCCCAGCACCAACGGCATGGGACCTTCCATGGAGATCGCACCTGAAGGCCTCAGTGCCAGCCCCACCACCAGCACCACCATGAATGGAGGCGGCATCGTGCCCAGCCAGTCGGCCCGGATCGAGGTGATCGGCGTGGGTGGTGGCGGCAGCAACGCCGTCAACCGCATGATTGCCTCCGATCTGCAGGGGGTGGGCTACCGGGTGCTCAACACCGATGCCCAGGCCCTGCTGCAATCGGCCGCCAAGCAGCGGGTGCAGCTCGGCCAGAAACTCACCCGCGGCCTCGGGGCCGGCGGCAACCCGGCCATCGGCCAGAAAGCCGCGGAGGAATCCCGCACCGACCTGGCCCAGACCCTGCAGGGGGCTGACCTGGTGTTCATCGCCGCCGGCATGGGTGGCGGCACCGGCACCGGCGCCGCCCCGGTGGTGGCGGAAGTGGCCAAGGAATGCGGCGCCCTCACCGTGGGCATTGTCACCAAACCCTTCGGCTTTGAGGGCCGCCGCCGCATGCGTCAGGCGGAGGAGGGCATCGCCCGCCTCTCGGAGCATGTGGACACCCTGATCGTGATCCCCAACGACCGCCTGCGCGAAGCCATCGCCGGCGCCCCGCTGCAGGACGCCTTCCGCGCCGCCGATGACGTGCTGCGCATGGGCGTGAAGGGCATCAGCGACATCATCACCAAGCCGGGCCTGGTGAACGTGGACTTCGCCGACGTGCGCTCGGTGATGACCGACGCCGGCACCGCCCTGCTGGGGCTCGGGGTGGGCTCCGGCCGTTCCCGCGCCAGCGAAGCCGCCCAGGCGGCCATCAGCAGCCCGCTGCTGGAGTCGGCCCGGATCGACGGCGCCAAGGGCTGCGTGATCAACATCAGCGGCGGCAAGGACATGACCCTGGAGGACATGACCACCGCCTCGGAGGTGATCTACGACGTGGTGGATCCCGAGGCCAACATCATCGTGGGGGCCGTGGTGGACGAGCGCCTCGAGGGCGAAATCCACGTGACCGTGATCGCCACCGGCTTCGAGGGTGGCGGCGCCTACCGCCCGGAGCGGGCCCTGGGCAGTTTCGTGAACAGCACCGGTGCCGACAGCGAGCCCCCCGGGGCCGCGATTCCGTCGTTCCTGCTCAACCGCCGTCAGGGCTGAGGCTGAAGCCCAGACCCACAGCGCCTGCAAGAGGGTGACCCGGAATCCACGCCTGCCTGGAGCATCCCGTGTGGCTGCTCCCTTCCGGTTCTGACCAGATTTAGGCGTCCGGGCCGCGTGGGTCCGAGTCGGGCGGATGCTAGCAATGGGCCTCGGCCGCGAGGGGCTCAGGGCGTGCGACCAGCTGATCTGCGCATCTGCAAGCAGGAGGGTCGCCCGATCGCGGTGCTCACCGCCTGGGATGCCCTGTCGGCGGCCCTGGTGGAGCAGGCCGGCGCCGACGTGATCCTGGTGGGTGACTCCCTGGCCATGGTGGTTCTGGGCCACGCCACCACCCTGCCGGTGACGCTCGACGAGATGATCCTGCACACCCGTGCCGTGGGGCGCGGGCTGCAGCGCCCCGCCGAGCAGCGGCCGCTGATCATCACCGACCTGCCCTTCCTCAGCTATCAGTGCGGGGCCGATGCGGCGGTGGCCGCCGCCGGCCAGGTGCTGAAGGACAGCCCGGCCGCCGGCGTGAAGCTGGAAGGGGCCGAGCCCGAGATCCTGCCCGTGATCGACCGGCTGGTGCGCAGCGGCATCCCCGTGATGGGGCACCTGGGGCTGACCCCCCAGTCGGTGCATCAGCTGGGGTACCGCCGCCAGGCCAACGACCCCATCAGCCAGGAGCGCCTCAAGCGCCAGGCCCGCGATCTGCAGGCCGCCGGCTGCTTTGCGCTGGTGCTGGAGCATGTGCCGGCCGAGCTGGCGGCAAACCTCAGCGCCGAACTGGCCATCCCGGTGATCGGCATCGGCGCCGGTGAGCAGTGCGACGGCCAGGTGCGCGTCACCGCCGACCTGCTGGGGCTCAGCGAACGGCAGCCGCCCTTCTGTCCGCCCCTGCTGGCGGGCCGGCAGCTCTGCATCGAAGCCCTCAGGGGCTGGGTGGCGGGGCTGCAGCCCCAGTGCCAGGCGCCCAGTCCTCCCACCAGCCCATCAGCTCCCGCAGCACCGCATTGCTGAGGGCCAGGCCCTCCGGATCGCTCAACCGCCAGCGGGGCCCCTCCTGCAGCAGCAGCCCCGCCTGCCGATAGGGCCGCCAACGACGTTCCAGGGCCGCCAGGGCATCCGCCCCCAGCCCGGCCCGCTGCGCCAGCTCCGCCAGCGGCACCCCCTCCCGGCGCCGCAGCCCCACCAACAGCCGCTCATCCAGCGGCAACCCCTGGCCCGCAGGCGGATCCAGCGGCAGCACGCCGGCCTGAAGGCTTTGCTCCAGCCAGGCGCCATAGGCCTCCCGGGTGCGGGGGCGCGCCTGCCGCTCCCCCCAGGGGGCCGAGGTGGCACCGAGCCCGAACCCCCACCAGCCGGCGCCGCTCCAGTAGACGCGGTTGTGGCGGGAGGCGTGGCCGGGCTGGGCGTAGTTGGAAATCTCGTAGTGGCCGTAGCCGGCGGCCGCCAGCTGCCGCACGGTGCACTCCTGCAGATCCGCCGCCAGGTCGTGCTCCGGCAGATCCAGCTGGCCGCGCCGCTCCAGCCTCTCAAACACCGTGCCCGGCTCCAGGATCAGGTCGTAGATCGAGAGGTGCGGCGGCCCCAGGGCGATGGCCTGCTCCAGCTGCCGGCGCCAGCCCTCCAGGGTTTGGCCGGGCAGGGCCTGGATCAGGTCGAGGCTCCAGCTGCTGAGTTGGCCGCGCCGCTGGGCCGCCCGCAGCCAGCCGGCCGCCTGCAGGGCATCGGCGCCGCGGTGCCGTCGGCCCAGCTGCGCCAGCACGGCGTCATCCAAGCTCTGCACCCCCAGGCTCACCCGGGTGATGCCCGCCGCCAGGTAGCCCTCGAGGCGGGTCTGATCGAAGCTGGCGGGATCGAGCTCCAGGCTCAGCTCCGCGCCGGGGGCGAAGCCAAAACGCTGCCGCAGGGCGCCCAGCAGCGCCCGCAGCTGTGGTGGCGCCAGCAGCGAGGGGGTGCCGCCCCCCACATACACCGTGGAGAGCGGCGGCCCGGGGGGCGAGGCCTCGATCTCCCGCAGCAACTGCCCCAGGTAATGGGCGATCGAGGCGCTGCCGGGCTGGCCGGGGTCGGCCCCGGCCCGATCCCCCAGGGGCACCACCGGAAAATCGCAGTAAAAACAGCGCCGGTGGCAGAAGGGAATGTGCAGATAGGCGCTGCGGGGCGGCCAGCCGGCCCCTGAAGGCCGGTTACCTCCCCGGGCCAAAGCCGCCGGGATGGGGCATGCTGCCTGTTCAGAGCTCGCGGCAGCCACAGCACCGGCCATGGTGGACAGCCTCATCCTGGTGCTCTTCGTGGTGTCCGGCGCCGCCGCCGGCTGGCTGGGGGTGGACCTGCTGCCGGAGCAGCAGCTGATTCGCATCGACAACCTGGAGCAGCTGAGCTGGATCCTGGGGGGTGCCGGCGCCCTGGCGGGGCTGCTGGCGGGGGTGGTGTTCCAGCGGCTGCGGCGGCGCCTGATGGAGCAGGTGCGCAGCATGCCCACCGACCTGCTGGTGAGCCGGGCGGTGGGTCTGATCCTCGGCCTGCTGGTGGCCAACCTGCTGATCTCACCGATCCTGTTCCTCTCGCTCCCCTGGGAGCTGGTGCTGGTGAAGCCCCTGGCGGCCATCGCCGCCAACGTGTTCTTCGGGGTGTCGGGCTACAACCTGGCGGAGGTGCACGGCCGCACCCTGCTGCGGCTGTTCAACCCCACCAACGCCGAGGCCCTGCTGGTGGCCGATGGGGTACTGATGCCCGCCACCGCCAAGATCCTCGACACCAGCGTGATCATCGATGGCCGCATCCGCGGACTGCTGGAGTCGGGGCTGCTGGAGGGCCAGGTGATCGTGGCCCAGTCCGTGATCGATGAACTGCAGGCCCTGGCGGATTCCAGCAACACCGAGAAACGGGCCAAGGGGCGCCGCGGCCTCAAGCTGCTGAGCGATCTGCGGGAGCGCTACGGCCGGCGCCTGGTGGTGAACACCACCCGCTACGAGGGCAATGGCGTGGACGACAAGCTGCTCAAGCTGGCGGAGGACACCGGCGGCACCCTGCTCACCGCCGACTACAACCTGGCCAAGGTGGCCGAGGTGCAGAGCCTCAAGGTGATGAACCTGAGCGAGCTGGTGATTGCCCTGCGCCCCGAGGTGCAGCCCGGCGATGAGCTCAACCTCAAGATCGTGCGCGACGGCAAGGAATCCCACCAGGGGGTGGGCTATCTGGAGGACGGCACGATGGTGGTGGTGGACGGCGCCCACGGCCGCAGCGGTGAACGGCTGGCGGTGACGATCACCGGCGCCCTGCAGACCCCCACGGGCCGCATGGTGTTCGGCCGGCTGGATGGGGCCGAACCGCTGGAGCCCGCCACGGGCCGAGCCCGCAGCAAATCCAGTGCCAAACGGTCCACCAAGGGCGATCAGGACAAAGCCAACCCCCGCTAGGCTCCCGTTTCAGGCCTGCAGTGAATTTGCGGATGTCGGTGTCAGCTCCCTACTACGGCGATTCCGCCGTGATGCGCACCCCTCCGCCGGATCTGCCCTCCTTGCTGCTCAAGGAACGGATCGTGTACCTGGGGCTGCCGCTGTTCAGCGATGACGACACCAAGCGCCAGATGGGCATTGACGTCACCGAGCTGATCATTGCCCAGCTGCTCTACCTGGAGTTCGACAACCCGGAGAAGCCGATCTTCTTCTACATCAACTCCACCGGCACCAGCTGGTACACGGGTGACGCCATCGGCTTTGAAACCGAAGCCTTCGCCATCGCCGACACCCTGCGCTACGTGAAGCCCCCGGTGCACACCATCTGCATCGGCCAGGCCATGGGCACCGCCGCCATGATCCTCAGCGCCGGCACCAAGGGCCACCGCGCCGCCCTGCCCCACGCCTCGATCGTGCTGCACCAACCCCGCAGCGGCGCCCGCGGCCAGGCCAGTGACATTCAGATCCGGGCCAAGGAGGTGCTGCACAACAAGCGCACCATGCTCGAGATGCTGTCGGCCAACACCGGCAAGAGCGTGGAAGAGCTGTCGAAGGACTCCGACCGCATGACCTACCTCACCGCCCAGGAGGCGCTGGAGTACGGGCTGATCGACCGGGTGCTCACCAGCCAGAAACAACTGCCGGCCCCGGTGCCCGCCGGCGCCGGCGTCAGCCCCGGCAACCCGGGCATCAGCTGAGCCCGGGCCCGCCCCGCGGGCCTTCCCCTCCCCACCGTTGATCCGATCCGCCGGCCCTCGCCGGACCCACCGACCTCACCGCCAAACCTCACCGCCATGCCCATCGGCACCCCCAGCGTTCCCTACCGCCTTCCCGGCAGCCAGTACGAGCGCTGGGTTGACATCTACACCCGCCTGGGGGTGGAGCGGATCCTGTTCCTGGGCTCGGAGGTGAACGACGCCATCGCCAACAGCCTGGTGGCCCAGATGCTTTACCTCGACTCCGAGGACAATTCCAAGCCGATCTACCTGTACATCAACTCCCCCGGTGGCTCGGTGACCGCCGGCCTGGCGATCTACGACACCATCCAATACGTGAAGAGCGAGGTGGTGACCATCTGCGTGGGCCTTGCCGCCTCCATGGGGGCCTTCCTGCTGGGGGCCGGCACCAAGGGCAAGCGCCTGGCCCTGCCCCACAGCCGGATCATGATCCACCAGCCCCTGGGGGGCACCAGCCAGCGGCAGGCCAGCGACATCGAGATCGAGGCCCGCGAGATCCTGCGCCTCAAGGACATGCTCAACCAGAGCATGGCGGACATGACCGACCAGGCCCTCACCAAGATCGAGAAGGACACCGACCGCGACTACTTCATGAGCGCCGCCGAGGCGGTGGAGTACGGCCTGATCGACCGGGTCATCGCCCATCCCACCGAGGCCTGA
>VGQL01000047.1 GCA_016882415.1 Cyanobacteria bacterium M_DeepCast_200m_mx_001 | reverse complement strand
CACCACGGCACGCTCGTCGATCCAGCCCTTCTCGGCGGCAGCCTTCACCATCGCGTATTCACCGCTCACGTTGTAAGCCGCGATCGGCAGTTCGCTCTCTTCGCGGAGGCGATAAATGATGTCGAGGTAAGCCAACCCCGGCTTCACCATCATGATGTCGGCCCCCTCCTGTTCATCGAGCTGGGCTTCGGTGATGGCCTCGCGGGCGTTGGCCGGATCCATCTGGTAGGTGGATTTGTCCTTCGGGATCGGCTTGCTGGCGGCGGCCCGGGGCGCCGAATCCAGCGCCTCACGGAAGGGGCCGTAATAGGCGGAGGCGTATTTGGCGGTGTAGCTGATGATCCCCACGTGCTCAAAGCCCTCCTCATCAAGGGCTTCGCGGATCGCACCCACACGGCCATCCATCATGTCGCTGGGGCCGATCAGATCGGCACCGGCCCGGGCCTGCACCACCGCCTGTTTGCACAGCAGCGCCACGGTTTCATCGTTGAGCACCACCCCCTCCTCGCTGACGATGCCGTCGTGGCCGTCGCAGGAGTAGGGATCCAGGGCCACATCGGTCATGATCGCCATGCCGGGGTGCGCCTGTTTGAGCCGTCGGATCGCCCGCGGGATCAGGCCGCCTTCGTTGAAGCACTCGGCGCCGTCTTCGGTTTTGAGGCCATCGGCCACCTTGGGAAACAGCACCACACAGCGGATGCCGAGATCCCAGGCGCGCCCCACCTCCTGCACCAGGCCCTCCAGGCTCCAGCGCTGGCAGCCGGGCATGGCGCCGATGGGCTCGTTGCTGGCCCCTTCATGCACAAACAACGGATAGATGAAGTCCGCCGGGCTGAGGGAGGTCTCCCGCACCATCGCCCGCAGGGCTGGTGAACGGCGCAGACGGCGGGGGCGGTAGGTGAGCTCCATCGGGGCTGGCGCGGCGGCGGCAGGCTGGGGCGGATCCTACGGAGCGCCCTGGGGATCAGGTCCAGTTGCCCCCGAGCATGTCGTCATACCCCTCGTAGGGGTCGAATTCCGCCCAGCCGGGGCTGGCCTCATCGAACAGCCCATAGCGGGCCGCCTCATCGTCATCGGCGGTGTTGCCGGTGGGTTGGGTGTCGCAGGTGATGCCCCCGCCGGAGACGGGCTGGCAATCGGTGAACTCCACCCCGGCCCTGGCGGCACCGGGCAGCAGCGCCAGTGCAACCATCAGCATCAGGTGCACGGGCATGGGATCAGGCGATGGGGGCGCTGCTGAGATGATGGGCCCTGCCCGCAAGCCTGACAGCGATGTACACCGACTGGACCGCCGTTGCGCTGCTGCTGCTCACCGCGGCTCCGCTGCTGGTGGTGGTGGCCACCGCCACCTTCTTCATCTGGCGCCAGAAATCCAAGCGCTGAGGTCGCCCCGGAAGCCCCGGTTCACCCGTTGCCCCATGGCCCGTGCCATGGCCAGGGAAAGCTCATCGCTGGCCTCGAACTGGGGCAGGGACCCCTGGCCCACGCAGTCCAGACAGGTGCGGTAACTGGCGCCATCGGTGCGCAGCACGCCACTGCCGCCGCAACTGGGGCATGCACCCTCCACGTTGTCCATCACCCGCCTCGTTCTGATGGATTCAGTGTGGGCGTGATTCCCCCGTTTGATCCCGAAGGCTTCCTTAAGCCTTGGCGGGGTGGCTGAGCCGCTGCTGCAGGGCCTCCAGGCCCCACTGCTGCTGCAACTCCTGGGGGCTGAGGCGCGACCCCGGCGGCACCAGATCCAGGCTGGCCGCCAGCAGCCCCACCACCGCCGGCCCATCGAGGCCCTGCTGCCGCAGGGGCTCGAGCCCGGTGGCCTGCTCCCGCTTGGAGAGCCGCTGGCCGGTGGCGTCGCACCACAACGGCAGATGCCAGTAGCGCGGGGGCGTGCCCCCCAGCCGGTCGATCACCGCCACCTGCGGTGCCGTGGCGGCCCAGAGGTCGGCGCCTCGCACCACATCGGTGATGCCCAGCAGCAGCTCATCCACCGCCGTGGCCAGGTGATAGGCCAGGAACCCATCCGCCCGCCGCAGCACCACATCCCCCACGTGCTGGCAGGCATCGAGCCGGCCCGGGGGCCCCAGCCGCTCCTCCCAGGTGAGGCCTCCGGGCTGCAGCGCGAGGCGCCAACTGGGCAGCCGCCCCTGCTGGGGCCCCCAGGCCGGGGGCTTGTCGCGGCACAAGCCCGGATACACCGCAGCGGCGCCATGGGGGGCGGAGATGTCCGCCAGCATGCGCCGGCTGCAACGGCACGGATACAGGCAGCCGGTGCGGCGCAGGCTGGAGAGCACCGTGGCGTACAGGCCCCGCCGCTCGCTCTGGCGCAGGGGCGGCCCATCCCAGCTCAGGCCCAGCCAGGTGAGATCCGCCAGGATCGCCGCCTCGGCCCCGGGACGGTTGCGGGGGGTGTCGAGGTCGTCGATGCGCAGCAGCCATTCGCCCCCCTGCAGCCGGGTGATCAACCAGGAGAGCAACGCCGTGCGCAGATTGCCCAGGTGCTGCGGCCCGGTGGGCGACGGGGCATAACGGCCGCGGGGGGCCAGGGGCCGTTGCACCGCCGCCAACCGTTGCTGCAGGTGATCAGGCAGCACGGCGAGGCGCTGGTGCGGAGGGGCCCATCATGCAAAAGGGCGGCACGAAGGCCGCCCTAAGCGATGCGTGGAACGCGTCTGCGGAGCTGGGATCAGCCCTGAACGCGGTCCTTGAACAGCTTGCCGGCGGTGAACGCGGGCACGCGCTTGGCGGGGATCTTGATCTTCTGGCCGGTCTTGGGGTTCAGACCCTGACGGGCGGAGCGCTCGCGGGGCTCGAAGGAGCCGAAGCCAAGGATCGACACCTTCTTGCCTTCCACCACCGAGTCGATGATGGTTTCGATGGCGGCGTCCACCACCTGGGCAACGTCGGTTTTGGTCAGCTCGGTGCGGGCGGCCACGAGGTTGACGAGGTCAGCTTTGTTCATCGGAGTGGGAAAGCCTCTGGGATCAGCAGCAGCCGGGCGGCTCGGGAAGTCCGACCGCCACTGGTTTCAGCGCGCCAATCGTATGGGTGTTGGCAAGGGCCGGCAACCAAAACACCCCCCGCGGCAACACGCTTTTGCCACTTTTGTTGCCGAAATCAGCGCCAACGGCGCCGAAATGGCCGCCACAACGCCCCTTCAGCGGGGTTCCTGAAGCGACAGAGCCTCCAGATCCAGCCGCTGCAACAGGTCCCAGCCGTGGGGGATCAGCGCCTCGCCCCGCAGGGCCCCCAGGCCGGCGCCACTGGCCAGCCACAGGGGCCGCTGGGGCGGCAGCCAGCCGCGCAAACGCTCGAGGCTGCGCAGCCAGCGACCCCAGTGGAAGCTGCGCCGGTGGCGCAGGGGGGCCGCCTGCCCCTCGGCCACCGGGCTGAGCAGACGCCCGCAGAACAGCACCGCCGCCTCCCCCAGCGCGCCCCCTTCGGCCAGCAGCACCGAGGCCCCCGGGGTGGGGCCGGGGGTCCAGAGGATCTGCAGGCCTGGCGCCAAGGCGAGCGTGTCGCCGAAGGGCTGCAGCCCCTGCACCCCCGGCAACAGATAGGCCTCCTGCTCCTGCACCAGCACCGGCCAGCCCAGGGCCTCCTGGAAGCGGCGCACGCGGCCATGGCCCTCGCGGCTGGTGAGCAGGATGCACCCCTCACCGCGGCGGCGCAGCAGCTCCAGGTTGGCCTCGGTGTAGGCCGGGCAGTCGATCAGGCAACCGCCGGCACCCCCGGGGCCAGGGCCCTCGAGCCACCAGGCGCTGCCCCCCTGGGTGTCGCGGTTGGGGGCAAACAGCCACAGGGCATCCAGCACCTGCCGCGCCGGCCGCCCCGCCTCGCTGGGTTGGGTTGGGAGCGATGACATGGCGAGCCAGAACCCAGGGGCCAGATCTAGCTTGTGGCAACGGCCTGCAGGACCCGTTGCGCGCGATCCACCTGGGACAGTCGTGGCCCCTGGGGTCGAGCACCACCGCCAAGGGGGTGAACTTCGCCTTGGCGGCGCCGATGGCCACCCGGGTGGAGCTGCTGCTGTTCGCCCATGGCGAGGCGCCCGAGCCGGAACAGGTGGTGGAGCTGCATCCCCGGCACCGCTCCGGCGACATCTGGCATGTGGAGGTGGAGGGGGTCGGCATCGGCTGCTGCTACGCCTACCGGGTGTTCGGCCCGCTGCAGCCCGGCCGGCACGGCTTCAACCCCTCCAAGCTGCTGCTGGATCCCTGTGCCCGCGCCATCGCCGGCTGGAACGTCTACCGGCGGGTGGATGCCATCGGCGCGGTGCCCAACACCGCCAGCTGCCTCAAGGGGGTGGTGACCGAGCGCGACCGCTTCGATTTCGGCGCCGCCCCGCGCCCGCGCCACAGCTGGCAGCGCACGGTGATCTACGAGCTGCATGTGGGGGGCTTCAGCCGCGGCGCCGGCAGCCCCATCAGCCCCGAACGGCAGGGCACCTACCTGGGGCTGATCGAGGCCATCCCGCACCTGCAGCAGCTGGGCATCACCACGGTGGAGCTGCTGCCGGTGATGGCCTTCGACCCCCACGACGCGCCGCCGGGACGCCTCAACTACTGGGGCTACAGCCCCATCAGCTGGATGGCGCCCCACCACGCCTACCAGCAGGGAGACGATCCCTTGCAGATCCGCCAGCAGGTGCGGGAGCTGGTGAGCGCCTGCCACCGGGCCGGGCTCGAGGTGCTGGTGGATGTGGTGTACAACCACACCTGCGAGGGCAACCAGGCGGGGCCCACCCTCAGCTGGCGCGGCATCGACGACCGCCTCTACTACCACCAGAACGCCAAGGGCGACTACCTGGATGTGAGCGGCTGTGGCAACTCCATCGCCGCCAATCGGCCCCTGGTGCGGCGGCTGATCCTCGAATCGATGCGCTGCTGGGCCCTGGAGCTGGGGGTGGATGGCTTCCGCTTCGACCTCGGCATCGCCCTCAGCCGCGGCGAAGAATTGGCCCCCCTGGATCACCCGCCCCTGTTCGAGGAGATCGAAGCCGACCCTGAACTGGCGGACCTGAAGCTGGTGAGCGAGCCCTGGGACTGCGGCGGCCTCTACCGCCTGGCGGACTTCCCGGCCCGGCGGGTGGGGGCCTGGAACGGCCGCTACCGCGATGACGTGCGCCGCTTCTGGAAGGGGGATGACAAAAGCTGCTGGACCATGGGGCAGCGCATCGCCGGCAGCCCGGATCTGTTCGGCGGCCAGCCGGCGGTGCTGGGGCGCAGCATCACCTTCCTCACCGCCCACGACGGCTTCACCCTGGCGGACCTGGTGAGCTACGACCGCAAACACAACCTGGCCAACGGCGAAGACAACCGCGACGGCGACAACCACAACAACAGTTGGAACCATGGCGCCGAGGGGCCCAGCAGCGATCCGGCGGTGGAAGCCCTGCGCAACCGCCAGCTGCGCAACCTGCTCACCACCCTGCTGATCAGTCCGGGGGTGCCGATGCTGCTGATGGGCGATGAGGTGCGCCGCAGCCAGGGGGGCAACAACAACGCCTGGTGCCAGGACAACCCCCTCGGCTGGATGCACTGGCAGCCCGATGAAGGCGACCGGGCCCTGCAGCTGTTCGTGCGGCGGCTGATCCACCTGCGCCACCACCTGACGGACCTGCTCAACCCGGAGCTCCCCCACGGGGAGGCCAAGTCACCCCGGTTCGACCAGAGCGGCCACCTGCTGCGCCAATGGCATGGGCTGAAGCTGGGGCAGCCCGATTGGGCCAACTGGTCGCACACGCTGGCCTGGAGCCTCAACGACCGGCAGCGGGGCCCCCTGCTGTGGTGCGGCATGAACGCCTTCCATCAGGAGCTCTGCTTTGAACTGCCCCGCTGCCCGGAGGGCTGGCTGCAGGTGATCCACACCGGCCAGCCTGCCGGCGCCGACCTGCCGGAGCAGCCCACGGCCATCAGCGGCGGCAGCGCACCGCTCCCCAGCCGCAGCCTGCTGTTGCTGGTGGCGGAACCCCTGATGCGGGGGCATCAGCTGTAAGAGCGGGCTGCGGGAATCGAACCCGCATCATCAGCTTGGAAGGCTGAGGTTTTACCACTAAACTAAGCCCGCATCAGTACAAATGTACTGCGGCATGGCCGGCGTGTGCTGGATTTCACGCTGGCTGCAGCATTATGGCCCGCAGCCCCAGACGCCCCTTTGAGCGCCTTGCCCCCCGCGCCACAGGCGATCAACGCGGCCCCCAGTGATGCCGCCGACCTGCGGGGCCTCAGCCGGCTGCGCCTGTTGCTGGCCTACGGCCTCGGGGACGCCGGCACCGGCATGGCCGCTTCCCTGATCGGCTTCTATCTGTTCATCTTCTACACCGCGGCGGCGGGGCTGCCCGCCTGGATGGCCGGCCTGGTGCTGATGCTGGCCCGCCTCTGGGATGCCATCAACGACCCGATCGTGGGCTGGCTGAGCGACAAGACCCGCACCCCCTGGGGTCCGCGGCTGCCCTGGCTGGTGGGCAG
>VGQL01000046.1 GCA_016882415.1 Cyanobacteria bacterium M_DeepCast_200m_mx_001 | reverse complement strand
TGAGCGGGGTTGGCCGCCACATCCGGATCCGCCAGCTGCCGCTCCAGGCTGGCGAAGGTGGTGCGGGCGGTCTCCAGGCGTTCGCTCAGGAAGGAGGCATCCATGGCAGCGGCTCAGGCCAGCAAAAAGCCGGATGCACGGGGCATCCGGCCGAGGGGTGCACCAGCGGGTGCGCCGGATCCCAGGATCAGGCTTCGACGGCGTCCGCGGCGGCAGCGGCTGGCTCAGCCTTGGCCTTGGCGGGCGTGGTCTCCGCAGCGGCGTCGGAGGCACCGGCCATGCCGTACTTGCGCATGAAGCGATCCACGCGGCCCTCGGTGTCGAGGATCTTCTGGGTCCCGGTGTAGAAGGGGTGGTTGCCGCTCCACACGTCGACGTGGATCTCGGGCTGGGTGGAGCCGGTGGTCATCACCACCTCTCCGTTGCAGATCACCTTGGCATCGGTGTACCAGGTGGGATGGATGTCGGCCTTCGGCATGACGGAAACGGGGCTGGTGGGCAGCAGCTGAATCAGCGCTTGGAGAACTGAGGGGCCTTACGGGCTTTCTTGAGGCCGTACTTGCGGCGCTCCTTGGCGCGTGGGTCGCGGCTGAGGTGGCCTTCAGTCTTGAGGGGCTTGCGGTTCTCGGTGGAGAGTTCGCACAGGGCGCGGGCAGCCCCCTGCTTGATGGCATCGGCCTGGCCGGTGAGGCCACCACCGCGCACGTTCACCAACAGGTCGTACTCACCGGCCAGACCCAGGGTCTGCAGGGGAGCCTTCACCGCCGCCAGGTAAACGGGGTTGTAATTGAGGTAGTTGTCGCCGGGGCGGCCGTTGATGGTCACGCTGCCGGTGCCGGGAACAACGCGCACGCGGGCCACGGCGGTCTTGCGGCGGCCGGTACCCCAGTAGACGACTTGATTGGTGCTCATTGGGCGGAAGCGGCGGGGTCGAGGGCGAGGGCCTGGGGCTGCTGGGCGGCGTGGGGATGCTCGGCACCCTTGTACACCTTCAGCTTGCGGAACAGCTGACGGCCGAGGGCGTTGTGGGGAAGCATGCCCTTGACGGCCTTCTCGATGATGCGCTCCGGCAGGCGGGCCTGCAGGGCGGCGAAGCTCTCGGTCTTCATGCCACCGGGGCGACCGGAATGGCGGCGGTACACCTTCTGGGTGAACTTGTTGCCGCTCACCTTCACCTTGTCCGCATTGATCACCACGACGAAGTCGCCGGCGTCGATGTGGGGGGCGAAGTTGGGGTTGTTCTTGCCGCGCAGCACGGAGGCCACTTCACTGGCGAGGCGGCCGAGGGTCTGGTTCTCCGCATCCACCAGATACCACTGGCGACTGGAGGGATCCTGAGGGGGAACGAGCGTCTTGTTCATCGCACCGGCGGGCCGGATCGGATAGGGCGCCATCACCCGCAGATGGGTGACAGGGCGGGACAGGGCGTCTGGACGGAAGGTCTGGACTTGGAACGGCAGGGCGCCCGACGGATCGGGCGACTGAAGCTCATGGAGCGAACCTACCGCGTCGCCTGACGGCCCCCCGGTGGAGGGGTCGGCGGCACGGATGCTGCGGGGGGTGCGTCAGGGCACTCCAGCAAAAACCGCGGTTGGCAATCATACCAGGCGGTAGCAGGGAACACCGGCTCCGGATAGCCCACCCGCAGCAGGCAGAGCCCCTGCGGCGGCGCCGCCTCCTTCACCTCCTGGCGGGCCCCGCTGCGCCAGCGCCGCTCAAAGGCCTCCAGGCTCAGGCGCCCCTCCCCCAGGGCCACCAGCTGCCCCATCACCAGCCGCACCATGCCGTAGAGGAAGCCGCTGGCCTGCAGCTCCACCTCGATCAGTTCGCCGCGGCGCTGCACGCTCACCTCCTGCAGGGTGGTGCGCGAATGGGAGCGGGCGCTGCCGGCCCGCTCGAAGGCGGCGAAATCATGCTCACCCAGCATTCCCTCCAGGGCCTGAGCCATCAGGGCCTCATCCAGGGGCAGCCGGTAGCGGTGCCAGGTCCAGGGGGCCAGGAACAGGTTGGGCAGCCGGCCGTTGTAGAGGGTGTAGCGGTAGCGGCGGTAGCTGGCGGAGAAGCAGGCATGCCAATCGGCGGGCACCGCCGCCGCCGCCCGCACCCGGATCGAGGCCGGCAGGCGGCCGTTGAGGGCGGCGGCCCAGCGCTGGGCTGGGATCGGCCCGGCCGCATCGAAGTGCACCACCTGGCCGGCGGCGTGCACGCCGGCATCGGTGCGCCCTGCGGCAACGGCCCTGGCGGGCCGCTGGGGATCCAGCGCCGCCAGGGCCGTTTCGAGGGTTTCCTGCACGCTGGGGTCCCGGGGCTGGCGCTGCCAGCCGCAATAGGCCGCCCCGTCGTACTGCAGGCAGAGGGCGATGCGGCCCAGGGGACTCAGACCAGCTCGATGATCGCCATCTCGGCGTTGTCGCCGCGGCGGGGCACCGTGCGGATGATGCGGGTGTAGCCGCCGTTGCGCTCGCCGTAACGCTCCTGGGCCTTGTCGAACAGGGCGTGCACCAGCTGCTTGTCGTAGATGTAGCCGATGGCGCGGCGACGGGCGGCGAGGCTGCCGTCCTTGGCCAGGCTGATCATGCGCTCGGCCTCATCCCGCAGGGCCTTGGCGCGGGCCTTGGTGGTGGTGAGGCGGCCTTCGCGGATCAGCTGCGTGGTCAGGGCGCGCAGCATGGCTTTGCGTTGGTCGGCGGGGCGTCCCAGCTTGGGAACTCGGCACTGGTGGCGCATGGCTCAGACGGGTGAAAACGAAACGGTTCGGGGCGGTGGGGCTGCGGGGCCGATCAGGCGCCGGCGCGGCTCTGGGGCAGGGAGATGCCGATGCGCTCGAGCGCCTCGATCACCTCATCGGCGGACTTGGAGCCGAAGTTCTTGATCTCCAGCAGATCTTCATAGCTGAAGCCCATCAGGTCGGAGACCGAATTCACCTGGGCACGCTTGAGGCAGTTGTAGGCGCGCACCGAAAGATTCAGCTCCTCGAGCGGAATCTGGGCTTCGGCGGAGGGCTCGGGCTCCAGGCCGGGCTCATCCACCATGGTGAGGCTGGCCAGGGGCTGGAACAGGGCGATCAGCTGGTTCGCCGCCTGGGCCATGGCGTCGTCGGGGGTGACGGAGCCATCGGTTTCGATCTCGAGGCGCAGGCGCTCACGGGCGGAGCCGCCCTCACCCACGGCGGTCTCGTCAACGCTGTAGTTGACGCGGCGCACGGGCATGAACACCGCATCGATCTGCAGCAGGTCGATGGCGCTGGTGTCCTCGTTGCGGCGATCCACGGGGCGATAGCCCACGCCGCGCTCCACGTGCACCTCGAGCTCCAGGTTGAAGCCGTCGGCCACGGTGGCGATCGGACGGTCACCGTCCACCACGCTCACCTGGGAGGAGAACTGCAGGTCGGAGGCGGTGACGGTGGCGGGGCCGTTCACCACCAGGCGACCGATCTCCAGCTCGCGGCTGCGGCTGTTGACGGTGACGTCCTTGCAGTTCAGCAGGATGTCGAGCACGTCCTCACGCACACCGGGCACGGTGGCGTACTCGTGGTTGACGCCGGCGATGCGCACGGCGGTGATGGCGCTGCCCTCGAGGGCACCCATCAGCACGCGGCGCAGGGAGTTGCCCAGGGTGATCGCCTGGCCGCGCTCCAGCGGGCCGATGACGAAGACGCCGGTCTGGGAGCGGTCGTCGGAGACCTGGTGTTCAACCCGATCGATCTGGTACTGCAGCACGGTCTGAAGCTCGGAAGGTTGGCGATGCCCTGGCGGGGGCGGGTCAAACGGGTGGGATCAGACCCGGCGACGCTTGGGACGACGGCAGCCGTTGTGGGGCAGGGGGGTGACGTCGCGGATCAGGGTGATCTCGAGGCCAGCCACCTGCAGGGCACGGATGGCGGTTTCACGGCCGGAACCGGGGCCGCGCACCAGCACTTCGATCTGGCGCATCCCCTGCTCAAGGGCGCGGCGGGCGGCGGCTTCGGCGGCGGTCTGGGCGGCGAAGGGGGTGCCCTTACGGGCGCCCTTGAAGCCGCTGGCTCCGGCGGAGCTCCAGGAGATCACTTCACCGGCGGTGTCGGTGATCGAAACGATGGTGTTGTTGAAGGTGCTCTGAATGTGCGCCACACCGTTGGGCACATTGCGCTTGGTCTTCTTGGCGCCGGATTTCTTGGCGGGCTTGGCCATGGATAAGGCCCTGCAACGGCAGGGAGGTGATCGGGGAACTGGGGAACCCCTGGTGACGCCGGCCCGAATGGGGGCCAGTCGGCAGGGGTGGATGACAGAGGAGGAAAGGGAAGCGGTGTGCCGAAGCCGGCAGGGGCCTACTTCTTCTTACCGGCCACGGTCTTGCGGGCGCCGCGGCGGGTGCGGGCGTTGGTGCGGGTGCGCTGGCCGCGCACGGGCAGGCCGGCACGGTGGCGACGGCCGCGCACGCAGCCGATGTCCTGCAGACGCTTGAGGGCCATGCCCTCCTGGCGGCGCAGATCGCCCTCCAGGGTGAAAGCCTCAGCGGCGCCGCGCAGCTTCTGCACATCGGCGTCGTCGAGGTCCTTGACGCGGGTGTCGGGGTTGACACCGGTCTTGGCCAGGATCTTCTGGGCCGTGGTCAGGCCAATCCCGTAGACGTAGGTGAGGGCGATTTCGATCCTCTTGTCGCGAGGAATATCAACGCCGGCGATCCGAGCCACAGAAACGAAAGATGGGGTGAGCAGGGGAAGGGGCCCGTTTGCGCGGTGACCTCAAGAGGTCAAACCGGCTGGGGCGAAAGGGTGGTGGAGGCCAGAACCCCGGGGGGTGCAGCTGGGGCCTCGTCCAGGGATCAACCCTGGCGCTGCTTGTGCTTGGGGTTGGCGCAGATCACCATCACCCGGCCATGGCGACGGATCACCCGGCACTTGTCGCACATTTTTTTCACTGAGGCGCGCACCTTCATTGGAGCGGTCTCTCCGATTTTGCAAACCGCGAACCTACCACACGGGTCAACCGAGCAAGGCGGCGATCCGATCGGCAATGGCCTCGACGCTGCCGGCCGCCTCCACGGGCGCCAGCAGGCCCCGCTCGCGGTAGTAGGCGATCAGGGGCTCGGTCTGCTGGCGGTACACCTCGAGGCGATGGCGGATCACCGCTTCGTTGTCGTCGGCGCGGCCGCGGCTCAGCAGCCGCTGCACCAGCACCCCGTCGTCGAGCTCCATCAGCACCACCAGCTCGATCTGCTGGCCCAGCTCCTCCAGCAGGGTGGCCAGGGCATCGGCCTGAGCCACGTTGCGGGGGAACCCATCCAGCAGCCAGCCGCCGCTGTGGTCCTGCAGGCGGCTGCGCACGATCGCCAGCACCAGGGCGTCGCTCACCAGTTCACCGCGGGCCATCACCGCCTCGGCCTCCTGGCCCAGGGCGGTGCCGGCGGCCACCTCCGCCCGCAGCAGGTCGCCGGTGGAGAGGTGCAGCAGCCCCTGGCTCTCCGCCAGGCGCTGGGCCTGGGTGCCCTTGCCGGCACCGGGGGGTCCGAGGAACAGCAGACGTTGCTTCATGGCCAACGGGAAGGGGAGAGGAACGACAACAAAGCGGGGCGCAGGCGCCAGGTGCTCACTGGCGCACCATGCCCTCGTAGCGCTGCGAGATCACGGCGGTCTGGAGCTGCTTGGCGGTTTGGATCGCCACGCCCACCAGGATCAGCAGGCTGGTGGCCCCCAGACCCTGGAAGGTTTTCACCTGGGTGGCGGATTCCACCGCCGAGGGGATGATCGCCACGGCGCCGAGGAACAGGGCCCCCAGCAGGGTGAGCCGGTTCTGCACGCCCCCCAGGTAGCTGGCGGTGGCGGAGCCGGGGCGTACCCCGGGGATGGCCACCCCGGAGCGCTTGAGGTTGGTGGCCACATCCACCGGGTTGATGGTGAGCGTGGCGTAGAAGAAGGAGAAGCCGATGATCAGGGCGAAGAACAGCAGCGCATACAGCCAGGGGGTGCTGCTGTTGGGGCTGAGGGCCGCCGCCAGCTGAATCAGCCAGGGTGATTTCGTGAAATTGGCGATCGTCACCGGCAGGAAGACCACCGCCGAGGCAAAGATGATCGGCATCACACCGCCGGCATTGAGCTTGAGCGGCAGGTAGCTCTGGCGGGCCGAGAGGCTGGCGCCCCCCACCTGGCGCTTGGCGCTCACGATCGGGATGCGGCGGTTGCCCTCCTCCACGCAGACAATGCCCACGATGGTGAGCAGGAACACCGCCACCAGCACCACGATGCCGCCCACGGTGCTGCGGTCGCCGCTCTGGGCCAGCTCAATGGTGGAGCCCAGGGCCCGGGGCAGGGTGGCCACGATGTTCAGGTAGATCACCAGGGAGGCCCCCTGGCCGATGCCCCGCTCGGTGATCACCTCGCTGATCCACATCACCACCATCGAGCCGGTCACCAGGGCCACGGCGGTTTGCGCCACGAACACCAGCTCGGAGGTGCCGGCGATGGCATAGGGCCGCAGGATCAGGGCGAACACCACGCTCTGGAGGATGCCCCAGCCGAGGGCCACGTAGCGGGTGTACTGGGCGATCTTGCGGCGCCCGGCCTCGCCTTCGTTCTTCTGGAGGTCCTCCAGCTGGGGCAGGGAGGCCGTCAGCAGCTGCAGGATGATCGAGGCGTTGATGTAGGGCAGGATCCCCAGGCCGAACACACCGAGGGTGGAGATGCCACCGCCGGTGAAGATGTCCAGGAAGCCGATCAGCTGGCCGCCGCGGGCGATGAAGTCCTGAAAGGCGAGCCGGTCGATGCCGGGCACCG
>VGQL01000045.1 GCA_016882415.1 Cyanobacteria bacterium M_DeepCast_200m_mx_001 | reverse complement strand
CAGATAGGCGGTGGGGAACAGGAGCAGACCCGACCACCCGACAAAAACGAAGCGGTCGCGCTTGAGCCAGTCATCGAGGATGTCGAACCATCCCCGCTGCGGCGCGCGCCCTACAGCGATCGTCATGAGAGCGGCTTCATGAAGCGTTACATCGGCACTGTACGGGCAACCGGCCACCTGCGGCGGGTTCCGGCGAGCCAATTGGCGCCGCCCAGGGCGAAATGAGTAAAAGCACCTAGTGAACCCTCGGGGTCGGGGTGATTCGCCAAAGTGGTGGCTCACCGCGCCAGCCCTGCCCGTGTACGTCGTTGAGCTCTCCCTGAAGCTGAGCCCCATGCCCGTGGCGGTGCAGCGCAAGGAGCAATCCGCCGCCGAAGCGCTCTACAGCCAGGTGAAGCAGGCCATGGAGAGCGGCCAGCCGCGGCTGCTGGAGTTCAGCTGCGACAAAGAGGAGAGCAAGCGCGTCTGCCTGTTGAGCAGCGAGCTGGTGGCGGTGCAGATGTACGAGAAGTCGGCCACGGGCGGCGGCAGCAAGCGCCCCGGCTTCAGCTTCGATGACTGAAGGCGCGCCCTGCCTGCGGGCGGAGCACCTGAGCTTCCGCTGGCCCTCGGGCCAGTCCGCCCTGCACGGCTGCGACCTCACGATCCCGAGCCCCGGCCTGTGGATGTTGGTGGGCAGCAACGGCAGCGGCAAAAGCACCCTGCTGCGCCTGATCGCCGGGCTGCTGGAGCCCGGGGGCGGCCGGCTGCAGACGCCGCTCAAACCGGCCCTGGTGTTCCAGAACCCCGACCACCAGCTGCTGCTGCCGAGCTGCGGCAGCGACGTGGAACTGAGCCTGCCGCCCCAGCTGAGCCGCAGCGAACGGCTGCAGGCGGTGGAGCAGGCCCTGGAGCAGGTGGGACTGACGGGGTTCAGGCAACGGCCGATTCACAGCCTCAGCGGCGGCCAGAAGCAGCGGCTGGCGATCGCGGGTGCCCTGGCCTGCCGCGGCCAATTGCTGCTGCTGGATGAGCCCACCGCCCTGCTGGATGAAACCAGCCAGCGGGAGGTGTTGCAGCTGATCCATGCCCTCAGCCGCCGGCCCGAGCAGCCGATCACCGCCCTGTGGATCACCCACCGGCTGGAGGAGCTCGACTGGTGCGATGGGGCAGCCCTGATGCAGGCCGGCCGCATCGGCCCCTGGCGCAGCGGCGCCAGCCTCCAGCAGCAGCTCCGGCCCCTTGCCCCCGGGAAGGGCTGAGGGGTAAGTTCTTCGGGTTCCCGTCAGGGATCCATTCCTCGGTAGCTCAGCGGTAGAGCGATCGACTGTTAATCGATTGGTCGCAGGTTCGAATCCCGCCCGGGGAGCTTTGGGGCCCCAGCCATCCGGCTGGGGCTTTTTTCTTGGCCGCCCAACGGGCGCCATCGAGATGCCTCGGACTGCATTTGCTTCACAACAAAACAGCCGCAATAGCAACACTTTTATCGGAAGAAATTCTGAAGATTACCCGGGAGTCCATTCGCTCTGGATCCCGGCAGATGCTCTGCGGCGCAAGTGTTCTGGGCGATCAAATCCACCGATGAGCCGGGATTGTTCAGCTGCAGAAGCTGAACAACACAGGGAGAATGCCGAAACAAATCCTGGCTGTTCCGGCCCCACCGCAACCTTCCACCGGCCACGGCCCGCTGCCACCTCACCCAGGAGCCCCCATGAAGCCCTGCATCCTGCTGATTGAAGACGACGGCGACATGCGCGAGCTGGTGGCCGGCCACCTGGAGCACAGCGGCTTTGACGTGCAACGGGCCGAGGATGGGATCAAGGGCCAGGCCCTGGCGCTGCAGTACACCCCAGACCTGGTGCTGCTGGATCTGATGCTGCCCAAGGTGGACGGCCTCACCCTCTGCCAGCGGTTGCGGCGCGACGAACGCACCTCCAAGATTCCGATCCTGATGCTCACCGCCCTCGGCAGCACCAAGGACAAGGTGAGCGGTTTCAATGCCGGCGCCGACGACTACCTGTCCAAGCCCTTCGACCTGGAGGAGCTGTTGGTGCGCATCAAGGCCCTGCTGCGCCGCAGCGACCGGGCACCGCTCTCCACCAAGCACAACGAAATCCTGAGCTACAGCTCCCTCACCCTTGTGCCGGAGCGCTTCGAAGCCATCTGGTTCGACGAGCCCGTACGCCTCACCCACCTGGAGTTCGAACTGCTGCACTGCCTGCTGCAGCGCCATGGCCAGACCGTGGCCCCCTCGCTGATCCTCAAGGAGGTGTGGGGCTACGAGCCGGACGACGACATCGAGACCATCCGGGTGCACATCCGTCACCTGCGCACCAAGCTCGAGCCCGACCCCCGCAAGCCCCGGTTCATCAAGACCGTGTACGGCGCCGGCTACTGCCTGGAGCTCCCCAGCGGCGCCCAGCACGAGGAGCTGGCGATGCTGGTGCAGGAAGCCCGCGACAGCCGCCGCACCGCCGCCGCTTGAACGGCGCCCCTCAAACCGCGCCGGAGAGCTCCAGCAGGGCCACCTCCCAGGCCAGGCGCGGCTGCACGTAGGCCCGCAGCTGGCGGCGCAGGGCCTCCAGCCGGCGCTGCTGCCCCCCATCCGGCCGCTGGCGCCAGAGCCGCAGCTGCCACCAATCCAGCAACCACAGCTGCTCCTCCACCTCCAGGGCTTCGCTGAGGTCGCGGGCCAGGGCCAGGGCCTCCTGGGGCTTCACCTGCCCCTGGGGTGCCGCCAGCAGGGCCGCACAACGGGGCGGCAACTCCCGCGGTAGAGCCCGCCACTGGCGGCGATGGGCCAGCAGGGCTCCGGGGGAGCCGGCCGCCAGCTCCAGCAACTCCGGGGGATCCGCCGGGGGAGCCTCCGTCGCAGAGTCGGCCTCAGGATCGTCGGCCGGGGGCGGCACCCGGCTGAGCACCAGGTCCAGGTCGGTCGCCGAGAGGCGGGCGAAGGGGATGGTCTGGCAGCGGGAGCGAATGGTGCTCAGCAGCCGATCGGGGGCCGCACTGAGCAGGATCAGCAGACCATCGCCGGGCTCCTCCAGGGTTTTGAGCAGGGCATTGGCGGCCCCCTCGGCCATGGCCTCCACCGCCTCGATCACCACCAGGCAGCGGGGGGCCTCCACGGGCCTGCGCGCCAGGAATTGGGAGACCCCCCGCACCTGCTCCAGCCGCAACTGCGGCGGCGCCTTGCGGCTGATGCCCGCGGCGGCCGCCTGGGAGAGGGGCACCAGCTGCCCCTTGTCGCTGTAGGTGGGCTCCACCCAGAGCAGATCCGGATGGTTGCCGGCCTGCAGACGCCGGCGCAGTCCGGCATCCGCCGCCCCACCGCTGATCACCCCCTCCAGCAAGCGCAGGGCCCCGAGGCGGCGGCCCACCCCCTCCGGCCCGCTGAACAGGTAGGCGGGGGCCAACCGTTGCTGCTGCAGGGCCGCGGCCAGCAGGGCCACCGCCTGGCCCTGGCCCACCAGGTCGGTGAACAGGGCCGCGGGGGATGGCGCCGGCATCAGCCCGGCCCCGGGGGTTGGGCCACCAACGCCGTGAGGGCGGCCTGCAACGCAGCCGTCACCTGGTCGGGGCTCTGGCACGCATCCACACGCCGCCAGCCCCCCTGGGCCGCCAGGGCGGCGAAGCCCGCGCACACCCGCGCCAGAAAGGCCTCGCCGGCGGCTTCAATCCGATCGGCGTCGCGGTGGCCCCGGCGCCGCAGCGACTCCTGCAGGGGGATCTCGAGCAACACCGTGAGATCCGGCTGCAGCCCCCCCGTGGCCACCAGGGTGAGTTGATCGATCAACTCCAACGACAGCCCACGCCCGTAGCCCTGATAGGCGGCGGTGGAGCCGCTGAAGCGATCGCAGAGCACCCAGTGGCCGGCCTCCAGGGCCGGCCGGATGCGCTCCTGCACATGTTGGGCCCGATCCGCCGCGTACAGCAGCAATTCGGCGGTGCTGCAGGGGGCCCCATCCCCGGGGGGATGGAGCAACTGCTGGCGCAGGGCCTGGCCCAGGGGGGTGCCCCCGGGTTCCCGGGTCACCAGCAGCTGGGCACCGTCGGGCAACAGGCCGCTCTGGGGCAACCAGCGGCGCAGGCGCTCGATCTGGGTGGTCTTGCCGCACCCATCGATGCCCTCGAGCACGAGGAAACGTCCGCGCTCAAGCATCACGGCCCAGCGTGAGGGCATTCACCACCACGGTGATCGAACTACAGGCCATCAGCAACGCCGCCAGGGGAGGGGAGAGCAGCACGCCAAAGCCTGGCAGCAGAACCCCGGCGGCGATGGGAATCACCACCAGGTTGTAGCCGAAGGCCCAGGCCAGGTTCTGGCGCACCTTCGCCATGGTGCGCTGGGCCAGCCGCAGGGCCATGGGGATGGGGGTGAGCCGATCGCCGAGCACCACCAGATCCGCGGCATCCAGCGCCACCTGGGTGCCGGTGCCCACGGCGATGCCCAGGTCCGCCGCCGCCAGGGCGGGGGCGTCGTTGATGCCGTCTCCCACCATGGCCACGGGCCCGCCGCCACGGGCCGCTTCAAGCCGCTCCAACTTCTGCTGGGGCAGCAGGCCCCAGGCCAGCTGGGCTCCCTCCAGCCCCAACGCCGCCCCGAGCCGCTGCACCGCCACCTGGCGATCGCCGCTGAGCAATCCCAAGCCCAAACCCAGGGCCCCCAGCTGGCCGAGGGCCTCCGCCGCATCGGGACGCAGGGCATCCTCCAGGGCCAGCAACCCCACCAGACGGCCCTCCAGGGCCACGGCCACCGCAGTGGCCCCGCGGCTGCCCTGCTCCGCCAGCCACTGTTGATCCGGGTCTGGCAACGCCACCCCCTGGGCCTGCAGCCACTCCGGGCGACCCACCAGCACGGTGCCGCGGTCCGCCACGGTGCCCCGCAGCCCCTGGCCCGGGTGGGTGGTGCACAGCTCCACCGGCAACAGGGGGAGGGACAACGCCTGGCAACGCTCCACCAGGGCGTGGGCCAGGGGATGGCGGGTCTGGGCCTCGAGGCTGGCCGCCAGCTGCACCAGCACCCCCTCGTCGGCGGTGGGGTCCTCCAGCCGCAGCGCCGAAAGCCGCGGCCGCCCCACGGTGAGGGTGCCGGTTTTGTCGAACAGCACCGTGCGCAGGGCCGCGGCGGCTTCGATCGCATCACCGCCCCGGAACAGCACCCCGGCCTGGGCGGCCCGGCCGCTGCCCACACTGATGGCGGTGGGGGTGGCCAGACCCAGGGCGCAGGGGCAGGCCACCACCAGCACGGCGATGCTCAGTTGGATCGCCAGCACCAGAGGGGTCTCGGCCCCCATGCCCAGGCTGCGGTGGCCCCCATGGGGGTGGGCTGAGGGGGCATGGGCCAGCACCTGCGGCCACAGCTGGGCCCCCCATTGCCACCAGAACACAAAGGTGAACGCCGCCAGCAGCAGCACCACCAGGGTGAAGCGCCCCGCCAGCTGATCCGCGAGCCGCTGGATCGGGGCCTTGCGGGCCTGGGCCTGCTCCACCAGGCCGATGATCCGTGCCACGGCGCTGTCGCGGCCCGCCCGCAGCACCTCCAGCACCAGGGGGGCCTGCAAATTGAGGCTGCCGGCGGCCAGCTCGCAGCCCCCCTGCACCTCCAGGGGCAAGGGTTCACCGGTGAGGCTCGACACATCCAGGGCCGATTGGCCCTCCAGCACGCGGCTGTCCGCCGGGACGCGATCCCCCGGCAGCAGCCGCACCCGATCGCCCGGGCGCAGGGCCCCCACCCGCACGGGGCGTACCGGCGCCTGGGGCCCCTCCCCCAGCAGCAACAGGGCCTCGTCCGGCTGCAGGGCCCACAGCGCCCGCAGGGCATCGCCGGTGCGCAGGCGGGCCCGTTCCTCGATGAAGCGCCCCATCAGCACGAAGCCCAGCAGCATCACCGGCTCGTTGAAGAAGCACTGCCAACCCACCGCGGGCCAGATCAGGGCCACCAGGCTGGCCAGGTAGGCACTGCCCATGCCCAGGCCCACCAACGTGTCCATGCCCGGTGCCCCCGCCAGGGCCGAACGGGCGCCCGCCACCAGGATCGGTCGCCCCGGCAAGGCCAAGGCCAGGGTGGCCACCACCGCATGCAGGTGGATGTCCGCCAGCCAGGGCAGCGGCAGCTGCCGGGCCTCCGCCAGGTGGCCCCCCGCCGACACCAGCAGCAGCAGCAACGCCACCACCAGCTGGCGCCAGCGCTGCCACCAGCCCCGCTGCTGCTGCCGCTCCGCCAGGGAGAGGGGCCCCTCCCCATCCAGGGGACGCCGCTGGGCCACATAACCCATGGCGGCCAGGGCCTCGATCAGCGGCACCACCGGATCCCCCTGGGCCGGGGGCGCCGGGGCCGGATCCAGGGCCACCCAGGCGGTGCGGTTCAAGAGGTTGACGCTGGCCTGGCGCACCCCGGGCTGGGCCAGCAGGCGCTGCTCCACGGCCCGCACGCAACCGCCGCATTTCATGCCCTCCACCTCCAGCAGCAGCGGCGCATCCCCGACGGGGATCGAATCAACGCCGGTGGCCACGGGCTGGGGCGGTGGGGGTCCCCAGGCTAGGGAGCCCCAACAGAAACCAGCACCTGCCACAGCGATCCGCGGCCCCGGGTGAGGATGGGGTCACGCCACCTCCGGTTCGCCGTGCCCCGCTCCCAGCGCAACGACAACTTCATCGACAAGAGCTTCACGGTGATGGCGGACCTGATCCTCAAGGTGCTGCCCACCAACCAGCGGGCCAAGGAGGCCTTCGCCTACTACCGCGACGGCATGAGCGCCCAGGCCGACGGCGAATACGCCGAAGCGCTCGACAACTACGCCGAGGCCCTGAAGCTGGAGGAGGACCCCAACGACCGGGCCTTCATCCTCTACAACATGGCCCTGGTGTTCGCCAGCAACGGTGAGCACGAGAAGGCCCTCGTGCACTACGGCCAGGCCCTGGATCTCAACAGCAAGATGCCCCAGGCCCTCAACAACATGGCGGTGATCCATCACCACCTGGGCTCCATCGCCGAGGAGCAGGG
>VGQL01000044.1 GCA_016882415.1 Cyanobacteria bacterium M_DeepCast_200m_mx_001 | reverse complement strand
TGGCGCACCACGGCTGCGGCCTCGGCGCCGTCGTACACCTTGGCGCCGCCGCCCACCCCGATGATCAGCACATCCGGTTTGCCCAGCAGCACCTGGTCTTCGGCGCTGAGGGGTGCGGCGGTACCCCCCAGGTGGGCAAATTCCAGGCCCCCTTGCCGCCAGCGCCACAGGGTGGACTTGCCGAAGCGGCGGCCGCCAAAGCGGTCGTGGGCCGCGGCGATGCCTTCGATGCGCAGCCCGGCCAGCCGGTAGGAGCCGGGGGCGCTGAGCAGGGTGCCGCTGGCTACGGCAGCCCCCTCATCCAGCAGGCGGCTGCTGGCCAGGATCACATTGGCGCTCACCCGCGGCTCCGCCAGGCCGGCGGCGCAGCCCACGGCCCGGAAGGGGTTGATCAGCACGCTGGCGCCACCGCCCTGGATCAGCAGGGCGCTGTGGCCGTAGCTGGTCACCGTGACACCGGTGTTGGCACGGGCGGGCAGCCCCAAGACCGTGAGGCTGAACGCCAGGCCACCCAGGGCAGCCAGGGAGCGGTTCGCAAGTGCCATGGTGCAGCGGGTCGCCCGAGATGCGCGTGGGCCGAACCCTAGCCGGCAGTTGGGGTCAGCCCGCCGCCGCCTGGGTCAGGAAATTGCTGAGCAGTTGATGGCCGTTCTGGGTGAGCACGCTTTCCGGGTGGAACTGCACCCCCTGCAGGTGGGGGTGGTCGCGGTGCCGCAGGCCCATCACCGTGCCGTCCTCCAGCCAGGCGGTCACCTCCAGGCAGTCCGGCAGGCTGTCGCGCTCGGCGATCAGGCTGTGGTAGCGGGTGGCGGTGAGCGGGTTGGGCAGGCCCGCAAACACCCCCTGCCCGGCGTGCAGCACCGGTGAGGTTTTGCCGTGCATCAGCTCCTTGGCCCGCACCACCCGCCCGCCGTACACCTGGGCGATGGATTGATGCCCCAGGCACACCCCCAGGGTGGGCACCGTGGGGCTGAGCTCCCGCAGCACCTCGAGGCACACGCCGGACTGGTCGGGATCGCCGGGGCCCGGTGAGATCAGGATGGCGTCGGGCGCCAGGGCGCGGATCTGCTCCAGGCTGAGGGCGTCGTTGCGCTCCACCCGCAGGTCGGCCGTGATCGGGTGATCGGCCGCCAGCTCCCCGAGGTACTGCACCAGGTTGAAGGTGAAGCTGTCGTAGTTGTCGAGGACGAGGAGCATCAGCCGGCTCACCAGGCCCCCATTCAACCGCTCGGCTGCCTCAAGCGCCGAGACGGGCCAGCAGCGGTGGCAGCAGCAGCAGCGCCGCGATCACGATGGAGCTCAGGGCCGCCACCAGCACCGCCGCGGCGGCGCAGTCCTTGGCGATGCGGGCCAGGGGGTGGAAACGCCGGCCGATGGCCAGATCCACCACCGCTTCAGTGGCGGTGTTGAGCAGCTCCAGCACCAGCACCGCCGCCACCGTGAGCACCAGCACCGCCAGCTGGGCGGTGGGCAGCTGCAGCCATAGCCCCAGGGCGAACACCACCGCCCCCATCACCACATGGATGCGGAAGTTGCGCTGGCTGGCGAAGCCGTAGATCAGGCCCTGGGCCGCGTAGCGGAAGCTGGCGGGCAGATCGCCGGCCACCTGCCAGGCCCCCAGGCGCCGCACCTTGCTGCGCAGCTGCTGCTCCACCCCCTCAGCCATGGCATCGCCCGCGAGGCGCGGCCTGCGCCTCTCGCTGGAGTCGGAGTTGGAGTCCCGGGGGGCGAGCATGCTCAATGGGCGCCAACCGCAACTTTGAGCGCACCTTACCCCGGTTGGGTGGAGGCGAGAAGCTCCTCCTGGCGCGCCAGCATCGCCGCCAGGCTGGCGTCATCGGGGTGATCCCAGCCCAGCAGGTGCAGCAGCCCATGGCTGGCCAGGAACAACACCTCCCGCTGCAGGCTGTGGCCGTGCTCCGCCGCCTGGCGGGCCGCCGTTTCCAGGGAAATCACAATGTCCCCCAGCTCCAGGGGGTCCGCTTCCCCGTCGTCGTTCCAGTCGGGCATGGGCATGGCCGGCGCCTGCTCCAGGCCCTCGTCCTGGGCGGCAAAGGCCAGCACGTCCGTGGGTTCCGGTTTCTGGCGCCAGTCGCCGTTGAGGCTGGCGATCTCCCCATCCCCCACCAGGCTCAGCCCCAGGCTGTAGGCGGGGGCCCGCAGCGCCGGTGGCAACTCCCCAGCCAGTTCCGCCAGCCAGCCACTCAGCAGCTCGTGCCAGGGTTCGGCCCCCTGCAGGGGATCGGCCCAGGGGCCGGCGGCCTGTCGCAGCGGTGGCGGCAGCTCTGGATCCGCCTCAAAGGCCAGGTCCAGGTCGGGCACCATGGCGGCCGTCACAGGCGTCAGCCCCCGGGCAGCTGGGGCCGCCCCAGCCAGGCCACCAGAGTGATGAAGCCGAGGAAGCCCAGGGCCGTGAGGCCGAAGTGGGTGAGGCTCAGCTTGCCTTTGCGCACCATGTTGCGCATCGCCAACTTGGTGAAGCTGGGGTTCTCGTCAGTCATCGCCTGAGCCCCCCGCCACGTCCACGCCCGCATGCAGCAGGCTCTGGATGAAGGGATCCAGGTCGCCGTCCATCACCCCCTGCACGTCGGTGGTTTCGTGCTGGGTGCGCAGGTCTTTCACCATCTGGTACGGGTGGAAGACGTAGTTGCGAATCTGGTTGCCCCAGGCCGCCTCCACGATGTCGCCGCGGATGTCGGCGATCTCGGCGGCCCGCTGCTCCTGGGCGATCACCAGCAGCTTGGCCATCAGCAGGGCCATGGCTTTTTCCTTGTTCTGCAGCTGGGAGCGCTCCTGGGTGCAGCGCACAAACAAGCCGGTGGGGATGTGCAGGATGCGCACGGCCGTCTCCACTTTGTTCACGTTCTGGCCGCCGGCGCCGCCCGACCGTGACGTGGTGATCTCCAGGTCCTTGTCGGGGATGTCAAGCTTCACCTCCTCCTCGATCTTCGGCATCACCTCCACGCCGGCGAAGCTGGTTTGGCGCTTGTCGTTGGCGTTGAACGGGGAGATGCGCACCAGCCGGTGGGTGCCCTTCTCATTGCGGAGATAGCCGTAGGCGTAGCGGCCTTCGATCTCGATCGTGCAGCTCTTGATGCCCGCCTCTTCCCCTTCGCTGAGTTCGTCCACGGTCACCTTCATGCTGTGGTCTTCGGCCCAGCGCGTGTACATGCGCATCAGCATCAGGGCCCAGTCCTGGGCGTCGGTGCCGCCGGCACCGGCGTTGATGCTGATCACGGCACCCTCCTTGTCGTAGGGGCCGCTGAGCAGGCGCTCCAGCTCCCAGCGGTCCAGGTCGGCCCGCAGTTGCTGCAGGGCGGCGTTGGATTCCCCCAGCAGCTCCTCGTCGGGCTCGAGCCCGTAGATCTCCACGGTGGCCTCCGCATCGGCCACGGCCCCCTGCCAACGGGCCAGCTGCTCCAGCTGGGCCTTCACTTCATCCAGTTGGCGCATCTTGGCCTGGGCCTGCTTCTGGTCGTCCCAGAAGTCCGGCTGGGAGGCCAGTTGCTCGAGATCCTGTTGCCGCGCCTTCAGTGCAGGTACGTCAAAGACAGTCCTGGGCATTGCCCAGGCGGTCAGTGAGCTCGGAGAGGTCGCGCTTGAAGTCGGTGAGATCGAGCACCGCGTGCAGGTGGGGATCAGTGGCCTGACCGTACTCAACGGACGGCGCCGGCGAGGGCCCGCCGCCAAGCGGCGCAGGCACTCTCCTTAGGATTCGGGCCGATTGAGGCTCGGACATGGCGGCGACCGTGGAGATCTACACCTGGCGGGCCTGCCCGTTCTGCATCCGCGCCAAGGGGCTGCTCGACCGCAAGGGCGTGGCCTACACCGAGTTCGCCATCGATGGCGATGAGGCCGCCCGCGATGCCATGGCCGCCAAGAGCGGTGGCCGCCGCAGCGTGCCCCAGGTGTTCATCAACGGGCAGCACGTGGGTGGCTGTGACGACCTGCACGCCCTTGAGCGCAGCGGCCAGCTGGATGCGCTGCTGGGGGCCTGACCTTGACCCTCCCTGACGCCGGTCGCGAACCGCAGTTGTTCGTGATCGATCCGATCGATCGCCTGCGCCCCACCAAGGATTCCAGCGTCGCCCTAATGCAGGCCGCCCAGCGGGCCGGCCAGCAGGTGTGGGTGTGCACCCCGGCCCAGCTGGCGGTGCGGGGTGGCACGGCGGAGGTGCAGGCCCAGCCGGTGCAACTGGCGGCGATCCGCCCCACCGCCAGCGGCTGGGAGTTGCCCGAGCCCTGGTTCGAGGCCGGCGACGCCCGCTGGTTGCCCCTGGCCTCCTTCCCGCGGGTGTGGATGCGCAAGGATCCGCCCGTGGACGAGGCCTACCTCTATGCCACCCACCTGCTGGAGCTGGCGGAGCGCCAGGGGGTGCGGGTGCTCAACCGCCCGGCTTCTCTGCGGGCCTGGAATGAAAAGCTCAGCGCCCTGCGCTGGAGCCACCTGATGGCCCCCACCCTGGTGGCCACCCAGGTGGAGGCCCTGGCGGCCTTCGCCGCCGACCACGGGGAGGTGGTGCTCAAGCCCCTGGGGGGGCGCGCCGGCCAGGGGGTGGTGTTCGCCTCGTCGGCCACACCGGGGTTGCGGGCGCTGCTGGAGCTGGTCACGGCCATGCAGACCCTGCCGGTGATGGTGCAGGCCTTCCTGCCGGGGGTGAGCCGCGGCGACAAGCGCATCCTGCTGGTGGATGGGGAGCCCCTGGGGGCGGTGAATCGGGTGCCCAGTGGCGGCGAATTCCGCAGCAACCTGGCGGTGGGCGGCCAGCCGGAGGCCACCGAGCTCAGCGACGCCGAGCGGGCCATCTGCGCGGCCCTGGCGCCGGCCCTGCAGGCGGAGGGCCTGTTCTTTGTGGGCATCGACGTGATCGATGGCCGCCTCAGCGAGATCAACGTCACCAGCCCCACCGGCATCCGCGAGGTGGAGCGCCTGGGGGGCATCCCCCTGGCGGATCAGCTGATGGAGCGGCTGTTGGCGGCCTGAGGGTTTGGCCCGGTGAGCTGCTGCTGCAGCACCCCCAGCTTGAGGGCCACCTCCGCCAGCTCCCGCTCCACCGCCGAGCCCCGCACCAGGCCGGCGCCGGCGGTGAGCTCCAGGCGGCGCCCCTGCAGGCTGCCGCTGCGGATGGCTACGCGCAGTTCCGTGTCGCCCTCGCTGTCGATCCAGCCGATCGGGGCGGCGTAGTAACCCCGCTCGAAGGGCTCCAGGCTGCGCAGGGCGGCCATGGCGGGGCGGCGCGGCAGCCCAGCCACCGCCGGGGTGGGGTGCAGGGCCGCCGCCAGGGCCAGGGGTTGCTGATCCCCCAGGGGGGCGGTGATGGGGGTGTGGAGATGCACCAGTTGCCCGTGGCGGGCCAGGCGGGGATGGCGGGGCCGGCGAGGGTTGAGCCCGCTCTGCTGCAGCACCGCCGTGATCGCCTCCACCACCAGCTCGTGTTCGCGGCGGTCTTTGTCCGATTGCATCAGCTGGGGGGCGTTTGGGCCCACCGGGGCGGTGCCCGCCAGGGCGTCGCTGCGCAGCTGCCCCTGACGCACCGTGAGCAGGCGCTCCGGTGAGGCCCCCAACAGGGCCGGACCCTCGGCGCGCTGCCACAGGAAGCGGCAGCTGCCCGGTTGCCGTTGGCGCAGCTGCGCCAGCAGCTGCAGGGGATCCAGCGGATGGGCCAGCAGCAGCTGTTGCCGCACCGCCAGCACCAGCTTGCGCAGGTCGCCCGCCTCCACCAGCTCCAGGCCCCGCTCCACCACGGAGCGGTAGCCCTGCTGCCAGCTGGAGCCCTCAAGGATGGCCGGACCCGGCGCATCCCCCTGGCCGGCGTTGGGGTCAGCGGGCAGCTGCGCCAACCGCGCCGCCTGCTCCCACAGCTCTTCCGCCAGGCTGCGGGCGCTCACGTCGCCCCCCAGGGTGCGCTGCAGCCGCAGCCAGCAGTGGCGGCCCTGGCGGCTCAATTGCCAGCGGGGCAGCACCGCCTGCACCCCCGGAACCCCATCCCCCTCCTGCAGGGGGCTGTCGAAGAAGGAGAAGGCCAGCAGCACCCGGGGCCGCGCCAGGGGCGGGCAGGCCTGCGGCGCCGCCAGGCGGCCCAGGCTCACGGCGCTGAAGCGCTGGGCCAGCTCAAACCGGCGGGGGCCGCTCAGCTCCAGGCTGTTGCAGCGGCCGCTGGCCGCCAGGCAGAGGCCCGGGGCGCTATCCCACAGGAAGCGGAACCGGTCCCCCTGGTCCAGCTGGCTCAGCAGGGCCAGGGGGTCGCGGCCCGCCAGGGGCAGGGCCAGGCTCAGCACCCCATCACCCTCCAGCTGGCGGGCACCCTCGCCCGCCGCCGCCAGCAGATCGCTGAAGCTGGTTGTGACGCTGGAGGGGGCCTGCACCCGGAGCGGGCTGTAGCGGCTGCTCAAATGTATGGGTCCCGCCTTGCCGCCCGATGGCGCTGCCCGCGTCCGAGCCCCAGGTCGTCGCAAGCCTTCATGCCGATGGGGCCGCCCGCCGGCGCCTGTGGAAGGCGGCGATCAAATGGCCGATGTATGCGGTGGCGGTGATGCCGGTGCTGCTGGCGGCCGGCTGGCGCTGGGGCCGCGGCGAGCTGGTGCGCCTGGATCAGCTGCTGCTCTTTCTCGTGGCGGCGGTGCTGCTGCTGGCCTGGGAAAACCTGGCCAACGACGTGTTTGATGCCGATACGGGGGTGGATGCCCAGGGCAAACCCCATTCGCTGGTGAACCTCACGGGCCGCCGCGATCGGGTGGCCTGGCTGGCCAATGGCGCCCTGCTGCTGGGCTTGGCGCTGATGGCCCTGGTGGCTCTGCGCAGCAGCGGCGCCGTGCTGGCCCTGGTGCTGGCCTGCTGCGGGATCGGCTACGCCTACCAGGGGCCGCCCCTGCGGTTGGGCTATCGCGGCCTGGGGGAGCCGCTGTGCTGGCTGGCCTTTGGCCCCCTGGCCACGGCGGCGGGGCTGCTGGCCCTGGGGCCCGCCGCTGAGGCGGCAGCGGTGCCCTGGCGGCAGGCGGTGGAGCTCGGGGGTGGGCCGGCCCTGGCCACCACCCTGGTGCTGTTCTGCTCCCATTTCCACCAGGTGGAGGAGGACGCCGCCCACGGCAAACGCTCGCCCGTGGTGCGCCTGGGCACGGCCCGCGCCGCTGCCCTGGTGCCCTGGTTTGTGGCGGGTGCCCTGGCCTTTGAGTGGGCCCCCGTGCT
>VGQL01000043.1 GCA_016882415.1 Cyanobacteria bacterium M_DeepCast_200m_mx_001 | reverse complement strand
CGGCGGGCATCGGCCTGGTCGGCCTCGGCAAACACCTGCTCACTGAGGGCCAGCGCCTCGGGCCAGCCGAGGCCCACCTGCACCAGGGCCGTGGCGGTGGCGATCAGGTTGTGCTCCCGGCTGGCCACAGCGGTGATGCCCGCGGGGCAAATGCCGCTCGAGCGCAGGCCGTAGGCCCGCTCCAGCAGGGGCCGCAGGGCGGTGCGGCGCTCCGCCTCCACCCCCTCAAGACACAACAAAACCCTGGCCTGGGCCAGGGTGAGGAGTTGGGGCTCGCTGATGCTGAGGGTGCCGTCCTTGTCGAACAGCACCGCCTCCACCGCACCGAGCCCCGTACCGCGCAGCTGCAGCAGGGGCATGGGGGTGGATCAGTCGACGGTGACGCCCATGGGCTCGTTGTCTTCGGCCTGCTCCAGCAGCATCTGCTTGTAGCGGGCGGCCATCTCCTCGGCCTTCTCGAACACCTTCTGGGGGTCGGTGAGCATGTCGCCGGGCTCGGGCTCGAGGGCTTTGGTGGAGAGGGAGATGCGACCGCGCTCGGCGTCGAGGTCGATGATCATCACCTTCATCTGATCGTTCACGTTGAGCACCGTGTGCGGGGTCTCAATGTGCTCGTGGCTGATCTCGGAGATGTGCAGCAGGCCGCTGACACCGCCGATGTCGATGAAGGCGCCGTAGGGCTTGATGCCGCGGACGGTGCCGATCACCACTTCGCCCACCTCGAGGCGGTTCATCTTGCGCTCCACCAGGGCGCGGCGATGGCTGAGCACCAGGCGGTTGCGCTCCTCATCCACCTCCAGGAATTTGAGGGGCAGGAAGTCGGCCACCAGATCTTCCTTGGGCTTGCGGGTGCTGATGTGGCTGCCGGGGATGAAGCCCCGCAGGCCCTCAACACGCACCAGGGCACCACCACGGTTGGTGGCGAACACCTCGCTGTAGATGGTGGCGTCTTCCTTCTGGAGCTGACGCACCCGCTCCCAGGCGCGCTGGTACTCGATCCGGCGGATCGAGAGAGTGAGCTGGCCGTCTTCGTTCTCCTCGCTGAGGATGAAGAACTCGCGCTCCTCACCGGGCTCGAGTACATCGGCGATGCCCTCAACGCGGTTGATCGACACCTCCTGCATGGGCATGAAGGCGGCGGTCTTGGCGCCGATGTCGATCATCGCGCCCTTCGACTCGATGGCGAACACCGCGCCCTTCACCACATCGCCGGGCTTGAAGTTGTAGTCGTACTTGCTCAGCAGCGACGCGAACTCATCCAGCGTGAAGCCCACACCCTCGATGTCCCGTGCGGCGGCCCGGCTGCTGGGGTCGTCGGCGCTGGGCACCTCATCGGGGATGCCGAGGTCGAGGTCGGCGTCAGCGGCGAAGGCCTGCTCGGCGGCGATGTCCAGGTCGGACTCAACCACCGCCGCGGTGCTCGTCTCGAGCTCGGAAGGGGTCACGGTCATGGGAAGACGGCGGTCTGCCGGGGGCAGTGCGAAAGGAACCCGAGCACCGTCCGCCGACAGGCACAGGGGCATCCAGCACTATACAAAGGGGCCCTGGTGCTCGATTTCGCCCCTGCCACTGGTGGTGGACGTCAGCCCACCGCCGCCAGTCGCTTGCTGCGGGGGTCGCGGCTGAGGCCCTCGAGGGTGGCCACAAAGTCGCTGACGCTCTGGAACTGGCGGTACACCGAAGCGAAGCGCACATAGGCCACGTCGCTCATCTGGGCCAGCTGCTGCAGCACCAGTTCGCCCAGCTCAATGCTGGCCACTTCACGGCCGCTGCGGGCCTGCAGCTGCAGTTCGAGCTCATCCACCACCGCCTCCAGCCGGGTGGGCTCGAGCCCTGTTTTTTCACAGGCGCGCAACAAGCCATGCAGCAGCTTGTTGCGGTTGAAGGCTTCTCGGCTGCCGTTGCGCTTCAACACCGTGATCGGCACCGTTTCCACCCGCTCATAGGTGGTGAACCGAAATTCACAGTGCAGACATTCACGGCGCCGACGCACACTGCGGCCGGAGTCGGCGGAGCGCGATTCCAGAACGCGGCTGTCGGTGTGCTGACAAGAGGGGCACTGCATGCCCGATCAACCGCCATGAAGGTTGATCAAGTTTAGACAGAAGTCGAGGGATTGAGAAGAGGCCCCAAGGCTTGGATTTCGCGGGTGATTGCAGCAAAAACGCCGCCCAATCATGAGACTGGGGCGCCCGCATCGGCGGGGGTGCTCGAAGGCCAGCGGGCCATGAAAAAACCCCCGCGGAGCGGGGGTTGAGCAACCGGAGCCCGAAGGACTGGGTTCACTTGCCGATCTTCGGGGGATCGCGGAAGGCGATCGCGAAGAACAGGGTGGAAATGGCCAGGGCCAGGATCAGGATGTAGGCAAAGCTCTCCATGGGGTCTCCTCTGGATCAGCTGAGGGTGGTGCCAGCGGGGGGCACGTAGCCCTCCGGCAGACGGCGGGTGGAGCGGTCGCCCAGCTTGGCGAAGAGACCGAATTCCACCTGTTCGCCTAGATCGGGGTCGATGCCGGCGAACACATCGCGGTAGAGGGTGCGTGCACCGTGCCAGATGTGACCGAAGAAGAACAGGAGCGCGAAACAGGCGTGGCCGAAGGTGAACCAGCCGCGCGGTGAGCTGCGGAAGGTGCCGTCGGAGTGGTAGGTCTCGCGATCGAATTCAAAGGCTTCACCCAGTTGGGCCTTGCGGGCCAGGCGCTTCACATCGGCCGGATCGGTGAAGGTCTGGCCGTTGAGGGCGCCGCCGTAGACGGTGGCGGTCACGCCGGTCTGCTCGAAGGAGTACTTCGCTTCAGCACGGCGGAACGGAATATCCGCCCGAACAATGCCCTGGCTGTCTTCCAGAACCACGGGGAAGTTCTCGAAGAAGTTGGGCAGCCGGCGCACCTGCAGATCACGGCCATCCTTATCGGTGAACGTGATGTGGCCGAGCCAGCTGGTGGGCAGGCCGTCACCATTCACCATCGGACCCACGCGGAACAGACCGCCCTTGGCGGGGCTGTTGCCGACGTAGTCGTAGAAGGCGAGCTTCTCAGGAATCGAGGCGTAGGCCTGTTCCTTGGTGGCCCCATTGTCGAGGGCCGTCTGCACGCGGCGGTTGATTTCAGTGCGGAAGTAGCCCTGGTCCCACTGGTAGCGGGTGGGGCCGAACAGCTCAACCGGGGTGGCCGCAGCGCCGTACCACATGGTGCCGGCCACGATGAAGGCGGCAAAGAACACCGCAGCGATGGCGCTGGAGAGCACCGTCTCGATGTTGCCCATGCGCAGGGCCTTGTAGAGGCGCTCCGGCGGGCGGGTGGTGATGTGGAAGATGCCGGCAATGATGCCGACGATGCCAGCGGCGATGTGGTGGGCCACGATGCCGCCCGGGTTGAAGGGATTGAAACCCTCGGGCCCCCAGGCCGGTTGCACCGGCTCGAGGTGTCCGGTGATGCCGTAGGGGTCGGACACCCACATGCCGGGGCCGAACACGCCGGTGAGGTGGAAGGCACCGAAGCCGAAGCAGCCGAGACCGGCCAGCAGCAGGTGGATGCCGAAGATCTTGGGCAGATCCAGGGCGGGCTCACCGGTGCGGGGGTCCTGCCAGATCTCCAGATCCCAGTAGGTCCAGTGCCAGATGGCGGCCAGGAAGAGCAGGCCGCTGAAAATGATGTGGGCAGCTGCCACACCTTCGAAGCTCCAGAAGCCGGGGTCAACACCGGTCTCACCGGTGATGCTCCAGCCGCCCCAGCTGCCGGTCACGCCCAGGCGGGCCATGAAGGGCATCACAAACATGCCCTGGCGCCACATGGGGTTGAGCACCGGGTCGGAGGGATCGAAGATGGCCAGCTCGTAGAGCGCCATGGAGCCGGCCCAGCCAGCTACCAGTGCGGTGTGCATGAGGTGCACGGCCAGAAGGCGGCCCGGGTCGTTGATCACGACCGTGTGCACCCGATACCAGGGCAATCCCATGGGGGTTAGGTCCGGGGAAACAACCAGCCAACCGCCCCGGGGGAACCGGTGGCGGATGGCAGCACGATCAGCCTTCGCCGGCCGAGACCGGGGAACACTGAATCCGTGCTGGCGATGGTAAGGGGTTTGGCGGGCCCACCGATTCGATCCGACGCCACCTGAAACGTGCCGTGATGGGGCCCACACCGGCCGGCCCCGCCCGGGCCGCCAGAATGGTGCCGCTGCAGGAGCCGCCATGCCCGTGATCCGATTCGTGCGCGAAGGGCGCGATGTGGAGTGTTACCCGGGTGAAAACCTGCGGGAGGTGGCCCTGCGGGAAGGCATCGAGCTCTATGGGCTCAAGGGCCAGCTGGGCAATTGCGGCGGCTGCGGCCAGTGCATCACCTGTTTTGTGGATGTGGTGGGGGAGAGCAGCCCCGGCAGCCTCAGCGGCCGCACAGCAGTGGAAGACCAGAAACTGCGCCGTCGCCCCCAGAGCTGGCGGCTGGCCTGCCAAAGCCTGGTGCAGCAGTCCCTGCTGGTGCTCACCCGCCCCCAGGTGGGGTTTGGGGATGCGGAGAGCAGGATTGCCGCCGCCAAGGCGAGCCCCCTGCCGCCGGGCCCCACGGCCTGGCCCACACAGGAGGCGGACGACGACGGGGATGACAGGGACGACCGCGAAACCGCTACGAGCGGTGAAGAGGCCTGATCGGTCCCGCACAGCGGTGATACGGTCACCGGGCTGAAGACATTTGCAATGGAAACCAACGACCTCGGCTTCGTCGCCAGCCTGATGTTCGTGCTGGTGCCCACGGTGTTTCTGCTGGTGCTCTACATCCAGACCAGCAGCCGCCAGAGCTGAGCGTCCATTCGGCACCGCTTGATCCGGCACCGGCCCCCCCGGTGCCCACCACCAACCCGGCCCTCCAGCCACGGGGGCCGGGTTTTTTGATGGCTCAGCGCCGGCCTTCCGGTTCCCGCACCAGCAACACCGGCGCCGGGGCATGCACCCGGATGAAATCGCTCACGGAGGAGCCCAACAGACGGTCGATGTCCACCAGGCTGCGGGCCACCAGGGGGCGCCGGTCCTGGGAGGCGATCACCAGCAGATCGGCCTTGTGGTCTTCGGCCGCCTGGCACACCCCACGGCCGATGTCGCCGGTGGCGTGGATCGTCTTGAGCTCCACCCCCAGGGCCCGGGCCCGTTGCACGGCCCGCTCGAGCACCTCATCGGCGGGGCTCTTGCCACCGCGGGAGGGGGTGATGTCCTGGCGACTGATGTGGATGCCGGTGAGGCTGCCGCCGGGGATATCCCGCACCAGCTCGCAGGCCAGCTTGAGGGCGTCGTCGCCCACACCGGTGCCATCCACCGCCACCATCACCCGGTTGATGTGGCGCACGTAGAGGTCGTCCCGCACCAGCAGCATCGGCCGGGTGGAGAGCTGAAACACGTATTGGCTGGCGCTATTGCTGAGGATCGACTGCAGCCGCCCCAGCCCGCGCGATCCCATCACGATCAAATCGGCGTCGAGCTCATCGGCCACCTTGAGCACGGTCTGCTTGGTGTCGCCCTGGCGAATGATCGTGTTCACCTCCGCCGGATTCAGGCCCAGGCGCTGCACCGCCTCCGCCACGATGCCCGCCGCTTGCTGGGAGTGCTCGGTGTAGTTCTCGCCAGCCTGCTCCGACACCACATGCAGCAGGTTGAGCCGGGCCTGCCGAACAGCGGGGATGTCGCGCAGCATGCGCACCATCTCCTCCACGTGGCCCTTGCCGGAATCGGCGATCAGAAGGTTGCGGAACACAGCCGTTGCAACGCGCTCCGGCAGCCTATGGCGAACCCGCGAAGGCGGGACCCTCCGCCATGCACTCCGCAATGCAGAGCCCCCGTGAGCCCCAAACCAGCCCCCCCTGGCGCCTGCGGCGGCGGGTGCTGCCGCAACACACCGACCACGCCGGGGTGATGTGGCACGGCACCTACCTGGCCTGGCTGGAGGAGGCACGGGTGGAGGCCCTCGCTGCGGCGGGCCTGGCCTATGCCGACCTCTCGGCCCAGGGGCTGGAGCTGCCGGTGGTGGGGCTGTCGATCGACTACCGCCAGGCGCTGTTGCACGGGGAGTGGATCGATCTGGAGAGCTGGGTGCTGCCGAGGCGCGGCGTGAAGCTGCCGTGGCGGAGTCGCTTTCTCAAGCCGGATGGCCGGGTGGCGGCGGAAGCCAGCGTGGATCTGGTGCTGGTGGATCACGGCGGCAGGGACGGGGGCAGGGACGGCGGCGGGGACGGCGGGCAGGGGCATCGCCTGCTGCGGCATCTGCCCGCCGGGCTGGCGGCGGCGGTGGAGCGGCTGCAGCGGGGGCCGGCCTGAGGCCATCAGCCAGGGCTATGGTACAGACGTACTGCATCAGAGGCGCGGCGCGGGGGCATGGGGGAGTTGCTGCGGGCACCATTTGCGGCGGCGGGGCTTGCCGGCCCTGCCACCCCTGTCGGTTTTCCCCGGCGACGGGCCGACGGCTCCCGGGGCTGGATCAACGAGGAGCAGCGGCTGTGGCAGCTGATCTGGGCTGAATGCCCGGGCATCGGCTGGGGGAGGCTCAACCGGCTGGAGGGCATGTTCGGCACCCTGGCGGTGGCCTGGGGGGCCAGCGCCGATCAGCTCAACCACGCCCTGGCGGGCGCCACCCAGCTCAGCGGCGGCGAATGGGAGGAGCTGGCGGCCTATCGCCGGCGGCTGGGGCCCACCCCGGTGGGCAGCCCGGTGGATCCAAGCCAGCGGCGGGGGCTGCGGCGGCCAGGCTGCCTCCAACTGGGGGACCCCAGCCTGCCGGCGTCGCTCGATCAACTGCATCGGCCACCCCTGCAGCTGTTCTGGCGGGGAAACGGCCAGCTCTGGCCCCTGCTGCGGCGCCGCAAGGCGGTGGCGGTGGTGGGCACACGGCGGCCCTCCCGCCACGGAGAGGCCATGGCACGGGCCCTGGGGGCGGCGCTGGCGCAGGCGGGCTGGCCGGTGCTGAGCGGCTTGGCGGAGGGCATTGATGCCGCCGCCCATCAGGGGTGCCTGGGGGCCGGGGGGCGGCCCGTGGGCGTGCTCGGCACACCCCTGGAGCGGGTGTACCCGCGGCACCACACGGCACTGCAGGCGGAGGTGGGGCACCGGGGGCTGCTGCTGAGCGAGTGGGGGCCAGGCAGCCCGGTGCGGCCAGGGCATTTCGCCCACCGCAATCGGCTGCTGGTGGCCCTGGCCCAGGCCGTGGTGTTGGTGGAATGCCCTGCCCGCAGCGGGGCCCTGCAGTCGGCGCAGCTGGCCTGGGATGGCGGCATGCCCCTGTGGGTGGTGCCCGGGGATGCCAGCCGGGTGTCGGCCGCCGGCAGCAACCAATGGCT
>VGQL01000042.1 GCA_016882415.1 Cyanobacteria bacterium M_DeepCast_200m_mx_001 | reverse complement strand
CCTGCTGATCAGCTGGTGCGGCATGCGCGGGGCCGTGCCCCTGGCCCTGTCGTTCAACGTGGTGCTGGCCATGCCCCAAGTGCGCAACCTGCCGGCCGGATCCGCCGACCTTCTGGCCCACAACGCCCAGAGCATTGTGTTCATCGTGGTGATCCTCAACCTGCTGCTGCAGGGGTTGTCACTGCCGCCCCTCTGCCGCTGGCTCAACGCCCCAGGAGCGCCCGCGTCGTCTTCGTGAGGCCGGCCATGGTTTCCGGCAGGTAGGGCCCCCGGGTGAGCCAGCCGCCGATGCGCAGCATGGCGCCGGTGAGCAGCAGGTTGAGCCCCACCAGCGCCAGGGCCACCTGCATCCAGCCCCAACCCCACTGCAGGTGGCACCAGAGCACCAGGGCCAGCTCCGCCGCCACCAGGGCCAGCAGCAACGTGGCCAGGCCACCGGCCAGCAGCACCACCCCTGAGATCAGCCGCCGCTTCTCGCGGTCGGCCTCCTTGAGGGCGATGCGCACGTGCAGGTCCATCACCGAACCCACAAGGCCGGTGACCCGGGAGGCCGCCTGGAGGGGAAGCGAGGAGCGGCGGCGCTCGCCGCGGGGGTCCTGGGGATCGGTCACGGAATCGGTCATCAGGGGCCTCAGGCGGAGCGGCGGCCGGAGGCCAGCAGCAATCCGGTGAGCAGGCCCACGCCAGCGGCGATGCCCAGGGCCATCAGCGGACGCTCGCGCACCGGCTTTTCAATCCGGGGCCGCAGCGTGTGGTGAAGGTCATCCAACAGATTTTCCAGCTGCTCCTCCAGGGGCCGCAACGAATCCGCCAGGTGATGCACCTGCTCGCCGCTCACCTGCAGCAGCTCCAACAGCTGCTCCTTGATGCCTTCGCTGGTGCTGCCGGTCTGGCGGGCGATCACCTCCACCACGGTGTCAAAACTGCCGCGGGTGGCCTCCAGGGTGTGGCGGGCCACCTCCGGCCATTCCCGCTGAATGGTGGGCAGCAGGCTTTCAAAGTGTTCTCGGAACTGGGCCGCCCCGAGGGTGGCCGCGCCATCGCCGCCGGTGCCATTGCTCGGGGACTCGTGTTCCATGGCGCCTGTGGTGCTTCCCCCAAGGTAAGGACGGTTGCTTGAAATCGTCAGGGGTTCGGCTACCTTGCTTCTGCTCGGCGCTCGGGCCTGTTGGTTCACATCAATCAGGTAGAGCTGACCAACTTCAAGTCGTTCGGCGGATCGATGACGATCCCCCTCGACCAGGGGTTCACGGTGGTGACGGGCCCCAACGGCTCGGGGAAGAGCAACATCCTGGATGGCGTGCTGTTCTGCCTGGGGCTGGCCAGCAGCCGCGGCATGCGGGCGGAGCGGCTGCCCGACCTGGTGAACAGCGCCATGCTCAAGCAGGGCAAGGCGGCTGAAACCGTGGTGTCGGTGCGCTTCGACCTGAGCGACTGGCGGCCCGACGAAGCCGAGGCCGGCCTGGAGCCCAGCGAGGAGGGTCCCTGGATCCAGCCCGGCCAGAAGGAATGGACGGTGACGCGGCGGTTGCGTATCGCCCCCGGCGGCACCTACGCCAGCAGCTACAGCGCCGATGGCGTGCCCTGCAACCTGCAGCAGCTGCAGACCCAGCTGCGCCGCCTCCGGGTCGACCCCGAGGGCAGCAACGTGGTGATGCAGGGGGACGTGACCCGCATCGTCTCGATGAGTTCCCGCGACCGCCGCGGCCTGATCGACGAACTGGCGGGGGTGGCCCTGTTCGATTCCCGCATCGACCAGACCCGCTCCAAACTCACGGAGGTGCAGGAGCGCGAGGAGCGCTGCGCCATCGTGCAGCAGGAGCTGCTGATGGCGCGCCAGAAACTGGAGCGCGATTGCGCCAAGGCGCGCACCTACCAGGAGCTGCGCGAGCGCTTTCAGCGGGGGCGACTGCAGGAGCAGGTGCTGGGCTTCGAGCAGGCCCAGGAGGATCTGCGCCAGCTGCAGAGCCGCCAGCAGGCCCTGGGGCGCCAGCAACAGGGCGACCGCGAGGCCATCGCCGAGGCGCGCACGGCCCTGGAGCAGAGCAGCAAAGCCCTCGAACAACTGCAGGCCGAGGTGAAGGGCCTCGGCGAGGACAGCCTGCTGGCGGTGCAATCGGAACTGGCGGGGCTGGAGGCCAGCGGCCGCGAGCTGGCCCGCCAGGCGGAGAAACACCAACTGAATGCTGAGGAGCTGCAGCGCCAGCGCCAGGAGCTCACCCGCCAGCAGGGTGACCTGCGCCAGCAGCAGATCGCCCTGGCCGGCGCCCAGGATCAGGCTGAGCTGGAGCGGGCCGAGGAGGCCTGCCGCAGCGGCGAGGCGGCCGTCGAACTCTCCCGCCGCCGCCTCGGTGAGGTGGCGGGCCGCAGCGGCAGCTGGCTGGAGGAGCAAAAGCAGCGCAGCCGCCGCCGCCAGGAGCTGCAAAGCCAACTCTCCCCCCTGCAGGCCGAACAACAGCAGCTCAGCGAACGGCTGCGCCAGGAGCAGGAGCGGCTCAGCGAACTGCAGCAGCAGCTGCAGGAGGAGGCCGCCAGCAGCGATGGCATGAGCAGCTCCCTCAGCCAGCTGGAGGGGGAATGGCAACAGCTGCTCAACACCCTCCACCAGGAGCAGACCCGGGCCCAGGAGCTGGTGGAGGCCCTGGCCCTGCAGCAGCGCACCCGCCAGCGGCTGGAGCAGGAGCAGGGCAGCCTGGAGCGGGAGATCGCCCGCTTGGAATCCCGGCGGGAAACCCTGCAGGAGAGCCGCGGCACCGGTGCCCTGCGGCTGCTGCTGGAGGCCGGGCTGGAGGGCATCCACGGCCCCGTGGCCCAGCTGGCGGAGGTGGAGGAGCGCCATCGCCTGGCCCTGGAGGTGGCCGCCGGCGCCCGGCTGGGGCAGGTGGTGGTGGATGACGACCGCATCGCCGCCCGCGCCATCGAACTGCTCAAGAGCCGCCGCGCCGGCCGCCTCACCTTCCTGCCCCTCAACAAGATCCGCGGCAATGGCGCCGCTGGCGCCAGCGGTGGCGCCGCCCTGCAGCGGGGCTCCGGCGCCGGGGCCGAGGGCCTGGTGGGCCGTGCCGTGGATCTGGTGCGGTTTGAGCCGGTGTACGGCGAGGTGTTCCGCTACGTCTTCGGCGACACCCTGGTGTTCGACAACCTGGCCAGCGCCCGCCGGGAACTGGGGCGCTGCCGGGCGGTGACCCTCGATGGCGAACTGCTGGAGAAGAGCGGCGCCATGACCGGCGGCAGCCTGCAGCAGCGCGGCAACCAGCTCAGCTTCGGCGCCGCCAGCGATGCCGATGAGGCCGAACCCCTGCGGCGGCGCCTGCTGGAGCTGGGGGAAACCCTGGCGGTGAGCCAACGCAAGGAGGCCGAACTGGGCCAGGCCCTCGACCAACTGCGCCCGCAGCTGAGCCAGCAGGAACAACGCCGCGCCGCCCTCGAGGCGGAACGCAGCGCCGCCCAGCGGGCCAGCGGCCCGCTGCAACAGCGGCGCGAGCAGCTCAGCGCCCGCCTCACCCAGCTCAACCACGACCAGGCCGAGGGGCAACGGCGGCTGCAGGAGCTCATCGCCGAGCTGGCCCCCCTACAGGAGGCCCTCGCCGCCCTGGAGACCCAGGAGGCCACCGCCCAGGCCAGTGGCGACAGCGAGCGCTGGCAGGGGCTACAGCAGGAGCTGGAGGCGGCGGATGCGGCCCTCACCGCGGCCCGCCAGCAGCGAGATGGCCTGCTGGCGGCCCGGCGGGAGCGGGGGCTGGCGGCGGAGCGGGTGAACAGCCAGCTGGAGGCCCTGGCCCAGGAGGAGCAGCGGCTGGTGCAGGCGGTGAATGCCCTGCTGGCGGAGCGGGCCGAGTGGAAGCAGCAGCAGCAGGCTGAGCAGGAGCGGCGCGCCGCCCTGGAGGCCCAGCAGCAGGAGCTGCAGGAGCGCTTCGGGGAGCGCCGCCGGGCCCGCGATGCAGCGGAGGCGCAGCTGGCGCTGCAGCGGCAGAGCCTGCAGCAGAAGGAGTGGGAACTGCAGCGCCTCGGGGAGGAGCTGCAGGCCCTGGCGGAACAGGAGCGCAGCGGCGGCCAGCGGCTCGAGCAACTGCAGAAGGAGCTGCCCGACCCCCTGCCGGAGATCCCCGAGGAGGTGCGCCAGAACGGCCTCGAGGCCCTGCAGGGGGAACTGCGCAGCCTGCAGCAGCGCATGGAGGCCCTGGAGCCGGTGAACATGCTCGCCCTGCAGGAGCTCGAAGAGCTGGAGCAGCGCCTCGGCGACCTGCAGGAGCGCCTCGACGTGCTCTGCAAGGAGCGCGAAGAACTGCTGCTGCGCATCGAAACCGTGGCCACCCTGCGCCAGGAGGCCTTCATGGAGGCCTTCAACGCCGTGGACGGCCACTTCCGCGAGATCTTCGCCGGCCTCTCCGATGGCGAAGGCTTCCTGCAGCTGGAGAACAGCGAGGCGCCCCTGGAGGGGGGGCTCAACCTGGTGGCCCACCCCAAGGGCAAGGCGGTGCGACGGTTGGCCTCCATGAGCGGCGGCGAGAAGTCGCTCACCGCCCTGAGCTTCCTGTTTGCCCTGCAGCAGTTCCGCCCCTCGCCCTTCTACGCCCTCGATGAGGTGGACAGCTTCCTGGATGGGGTGAATGTGGAGCGGCTGGCGGCCCTGATCGCCCGCCAGGCCGATGCGGCGCAGTTTCTGGTGGTGAGCCACCGCCGCCCGATGATCGGCGCCGCCACCCGCACCATCGGCGTCACCCAGGCCCGTGGTGCCCACACCCAGGTGGTGGGATTACCACCGGCGGCCTGAGGAAAGCCCCTTGGCCCTCGGCCACAATGCGCCCATGACAACCACCCCCACCGGCAGCGACCCCAACGCCACCCCGAGCGATCGGCTCTGGCTGCGTTCGGAGCTGATGGGCACCCAGGTGATCACCCGCGACACGGGCCGTCGCCTTGGCGTGGTGGGTGAGGTGGTGGTGGACATCGACCGCCGCGAGGTGGTGGCCCTGGGGCTGCGGGACAACCCCCTGACCCGCTTCCTGCCGGGCCTGCCCCGCTGGATGCCGCTGCAGAGCATCCGCCAGGTGGGCGACGTGATCCTGGTGGACTCCGCCGATTCGCTCTCGGAGGGGTTCAACCCCGAGCGCTACTCCACGGTGATCAACTGCCAGGTGATCACCGAAGCCGGTGAACAGCTGGGGCGGGTGCTGGGCTTCAGCTTCGACATCGAAACCGGCGAGCTCACCACCCTGGTGCTCGGCGCCCTGGGGGTGCCGCTGCTGGGGGAGGGGGTGCTCAGCACCTGGGAGCTCACGGTGGAGGAGATCGTGAGCAGCGGGCCCGACCGGATCATCGTGTACGAGGGGGCCGAGGAGAAGCTCAAGCAGCTCGGCACCGGCCTGCTGGAGAAGCTCGGTGTCGGAGGCCCCAGCTGGGAACAGGAGGAGCGGGAGCGCTACCGCCTCAACGCCGTGCCGGTGGAGAACCAACTGGCCGCGGGCCAGCCCACCGCCCAGGAACAGCAGCGCCGCATCCAGCCGGCCACCAACCGCCGCTTCGAACCGGAGGAGGATTACGACTACGTGGAGGTGGACCAGCGCCGCGAGCGCGAGCCCCTACGGCAACGCCGCTACCTCGACGACGACCCCTTCGAGCCACGGGAGGAGCGCCGGGCGGAGCTGCGCGCGGAACCCCAACCCCGCCGCGAGCCCCTGGGGGAGCCCCCCCGGCGCCGCTATCTGCGGGATGAAGCCCCGCTCGATGTGGAGCCCCTCGACCAGGACCCCTGGTGAGCCCCACGGCCCCTGGCCAGCCCGGCGATCACTGATACGGTTGGCGCCGCAAAGTGCTGTCGATGAGCGCCTCCCCCCTGCAGCTCGGTCTGGTGTTCGGCGGGGTGTCCGGAGAGCACGCGGTGTCGATCCGCTCCGCCAACACCGTGGCCGCCGCCCTGCGGCGGGGCGCCAATGCAACCCGCTACCGGGTGCATTGCTTCTACATCGATCAATGGGGGCACTGGTGGCCTCCGGCCGTGGCCGATGCGGTGCTGGCCAAGGGCACACCCGCCACGGCCGCTGAACTGCCGGCAGCGCCGCTGCGGCCGGGCTTCCAGGGGTTCCCGGAGGGGGCCCTCGACATGGCGGTGTGGGTGCCGGTGCTGCATGGCCCCAACGGCGAGGACGGCACCATCCAGGGGCTGTTCAGCCTGATGCAGGTGCCCTTCGTGGGCTCCGGGGTGCTGGGTTCAGCGGTGGGGATGGACAAGCAGGCCATGAAGGCGGCCTTCGCCGCCGCCGGGCTGCCCCAGGTGCCCTACGCCTGCGTGGAGGCCGAGGAGCTGCAACGGGCTCCGGAGGCCCTGGCGCAGCGGCTGGAGCAGCAGCTGGGTTATCCCTGCTTCATCAAACCGGCCAACCTGGGCTCTTCGGTGGGCATCAGCAAGGCCACCAACCGCGCTGAGCTGGTGCAGGGCCTGGAGCTGGCCGCCAGCCATGACCCCCGCCTGGTGGTGGAGCAGGGGGTGAGCGCCCGGGAGCTGGAATGCGCCGTGCTGGGCCGGCGGCAGATGCGCGCCTCGGTGCTGGGGGAGATCTGCTTTGACGCCGACTGGTACGACTACGACACCAAATACAGCGAGGGTAAAAGCCACACAGTGATCCCCGCCCAGGTGCCCGCCGAGCTCGGCGAACGGGCCCGGGCCATGGCGATCGCCGCCTGTCGGGCCGTGGGGGCCACCGGCCTGGCGCGGGTGGATTTCTTCTACGCGGAGGCCAGCGGTGAGCTCTGGCTCAATGAGATCAACACCCTGCCCGGCTTCACCAGCCAGAGCATGTACCCGATGCTGTGGGAAGCCAGCGGCGTTCCCCTCGAGGAGCTGGTGCACCAGTTGGTGCAACTGGCGCAAGAATCGGAGCTCTGCTCTGCCGCCGGGGGGCTCCAAGCCGCATGAGTCACGGCCTGCTGTGGCTGCCACTGTTGGTGGTGTTTCCGTTGATCACGGCCCTGGGCTGGCTGGAGCGGCGGCGCCAGCGGCTGTTCCGCGCCTGGGCGGAGGGGGCGGAGCTCTCCAAGCTCGACGACTGCGGTGGGGCCCGCCTGATCGATGGCGTGATCAGCTGGAGCGTGTTCGAATCCGGGACGCTCACCACCAAGGGCAGCTTTGTGGTGAAGGGGTTGGAGATGGTGGAGTTGCTGGCGCTGGGGTCCGGTGAGGCGCCCCTCACCGAGGAATCCCAGGGGGCCTGCCGGCTGCGGCTGGTGGGGGGCGGCGAGCAGCAGGATGTGCCCTTCGCCGACGCGGAGCGGGCCCGGCGCTGGATGGGGGAATTGATGGCCCGCTCCCGCTGCGAGCTGTGACCAGCAGCCCCGGGCGCGCCCAGCTGGCCCCTGAACGCCGCAAACAACTGCGCCAGCAGCGGCGCCGCGAACGGCTGCAGCAGCTGTGGCGGATCCTGGTGCTGAGCGGCGTGGCCGGTGGCCTCAGCTGGGCCCTGCTGCGGCAGGGCTGGGTGCTGCGCAGCCCTGGCCAGATCGAAGTGGTGGGCAGCCGCCAGGTGAGCCGCGACCAGGTGATCCGTGAGGGCCAACTGCAGTTGCCCCTGCAGCTGCTGCAGCTCAAGCCCCAGCTGCTGGCGGAGCGGCTGTCCGCCGGCCTGCCCGTGGAGCAGGTGCAGGTGAGCCGGCTGATGCTGCCGCCACGGCTGCGCATCACCCTGGTGGACCGGGAGGCGGTGGCCCGCGCCGAACGGCGCAGCAACCGCGGCCTGGAGCGGGGCTATGTGGATCGACTCGGCAACTGGATGACCAGCCGCCAACAGCAGGGGGTGGGCGGAGGCGCCCCACCCCAGGTGCAGGTGCTGGGCTGGCAGGAACGGCTGCGGCCCCAGCTGGCGCTGGTGCTGGCGGAACAGCGCCGACTCGGCAGCACCCTGCAGCAGGTGCGCTTCGAAGCCAACGGCAGCCTGTGGTTGCGCACCGCCGCCCTGGGGGATGTGCACCTGGGGCCGCCGGATCAGCGCCTGCCCCGGCGGTTGGAGGTGCTGCGGCACCTTTCAGCCCACCTGCCCGGCCAGATCCGCAACCTCAAGGTGCAATCCATCGACCTCAGCGATCCCGAACAGCCGGAGCTGGGGCTCCCCGGCAAACCGCGGCTGAGCATCGCCGAGGCCAGCC
>VGQL01000041.1 GCA_016882415.1 Cyanobacteria bacterium M_DeepCast_200m_mx_001 | reverse complement strand
GCTGGAGCCGACCTGCCGGTAGGCCTGCTTCCAGCCCCCGAGGCTCTCGTGGCGGCCGCGGGCGGCCGCGATCACCGGCGCCAGGCGGCGGTCGCTGCGGGAGAACAGGGCCTGGATCACGCTCCAGCCGTAGCTCTCCGGCCGCAGCTCAATGCCCTTGGGCTTGAGCCGTTTGGCCAGCAGCTTGAGCCGCTTCTCCGCCTCCGGCCGCACCCCCTGCCACTGGAAGGGGGTGTGGGCCTTCGGTACGAAGGTGCTCACCCCCAGGCTGAGCCGCAGGCCCGGTGTGGCTTTTTTCAGGGCCAGCAGCAGCTCGGCGGTGGCCTCCACATCCGCCTCCTGCTCACTCGGGAGCCCCACCATGCCGTAGAGCTTGAGGCCGCTGAGACCCCCCTCCTTGGCGTAGCGGGCGGCGGCGAAGATCTCTTCGCCGGAGAGCTTCTTGTTCACCACCTGGCGCATGCGCTCGCTGCCGCTCTCGATGGCGATGGTGAGCGATTTGCTGCCCCGCTTGGCCAGGATCCGCCCCAGCTCGGGGGTCACCGTGGCGGCCCGCACCGAACTCACGCTGACACGGGTGCCGTCGAAACGGTCCTGGTCGAGCCACTGCAACAGGGCGTCGAACTGGGGGTGCTGGGTCACCGAGGCCCCCAGCAACCCCAGCCGCTGGGTAGCCCCCAGCCCCGCCTCCACCGCCGGGATCAGGCCGTCGTCGAGGCTGGGGGTGCGGAACGGCAGGGTGAGGTAACTGGCCAGGCAGAAGCGGCACAGCTCCGGACAACTGCGCACCACCTCCACCATGTGAATGGAGGGCCAGGCGGCCTCGGGGGTGATCACCGTGGAGTGGCTGAGGGTGTTGCCGCGCCAGGTCTGTTTGGCCACCGTGGCCGGGATGTCGGGCTCTGTGGGTTCAACGCCCAGCAGCTGGCCATCGGAGCCATAGCGGGGGGCATAGAGGCTCGGCACGTACACCCCCGGCACCTGGGCCAGCCGCCGCAGCCGCTCAGCGCGTGGCGCCGTGCGGCACCCCTGCAGGGCATCGAGGAAGGCGGGCAGCAGCAGCTCCCCATCCCCCAGCAGCACCGCATCCAGGAAGGGCGCCAGCGGTTCGGGGTTGGCGGTGAGCACTGGGCCGCCGCCAAACACGATCGGATCCTGGTCGCCGCGTTCACCGGCCCAAAGCGGAATGCGCTGCTGTTCCAGCAACTCCAGCAGCATGGGGCCATCCAGCTCCCAGCTCAGGGAGAGGCCAAACAGATCCAGGTCGGGGCCGCGGCCCCGCTGGCCGCCGTGGGGGGGATCCCCCTGGTCGGTGAATAGGCGCCGCACGTCCACATCGGGGCGGCGGGCCAGGGTGGCCCAGACCACCTGAAACCCGAGGCTGGTGATGCCCACGCTGTAGGTGCTGGGGAAGGCCAGCACCGCCCGCAGTGCCCCGGCCTGGGGCTGGGCGGGCTCGAACAGCAGGGTTTCCTGGTTCAGCGGCGTCTCACACTTCCGCCAGCACTCTGGCCTCCTGCTCGGCGCTCACCACCCGGCCGCTGTCCTCGAAGCCCTCGATCTGGTCGAAGTTGAGGTAGCGGTAGAGCTCGGCGCCGCGGGGGTCGATCTTGGCGGCGGCGATGGCCAGGTATTGCTCCTTGGTGGGGATGCGGCCCAGCTGGGCGCACACGGCCGCCAGCTCGGCGCTGCCCAGATACACCTGGGCGCCGTTGCCGAGACGGTTGTTGAAGTTGCGGGTGCTGGTCGAGAACACGGTGGTGTTGTCCTCCACCCGGGCCTGGTTGCCCATGCAGAGGGAGCAGCCCGGCATCTCCATGCGGGAGCCAGCCTTCTCGAAGATGGCGTAATAGCCCTCCTGCTTGAGCATCTCCTCATCCATGCGGGTGGGCGGGCACACCCACAGCCGGGCGCTGTTCTCACCCTGGCCTTCGAGCACTGTGGCGGCGGCGCGGTAATGGCCGATGTTGGTCATGCAGGAGCCGATGAACACCTCATCGATGCGGTTGCCGGCCACCTCCGACAGCGTTTTCACGTTGTCGGGGTCGTTGGGGCAGGCCAGGATCGGCTCGGTGATCTGATCGAGGTCGATCTCGATCACGGCGGCGTAGTCGGCGTCGGCGTCGGCCTCCAGCAGCACCGGGTTGGCCAACCAGGCCTCCATGGCCTTGATGCGGCGGGCCAGGGTGCGGGCGTCGCTGTAGCCGCGGGCAATCATGTTCTTGAGCAGCGCCACGTTGCTGCGCAGGTATTCGCTCACCGTCTCCACCGAGAGCTTGATGGTGCTGCCGGCGCAGGAGCGCTCGGCGGTGGCGTCGGTGAGCTCAAAGGCCTGTTCGAGCTTGAGATCGGGCAGGCCCTCGATCTCCATGATCCGGCCGTTGAAGATGTTCTGCTTGCCCTCCTTGGCCACGGTGAGCAGCCCCTGCTGGATGGCCACGTAGGGGATGGCGTTCACCACGTCCCGCAGGGTCACGCCCGGCTGCAGGGAGCCGCTGAATTTCACCAACACCGATTCGGGCATGTCCAGCGGCATGGCCCCGATGGCGGCGGCGAAGGCCACCAGGCCGGAGCCGGCGGGGAAGGAAATGCCCAGGGGGAAGCGGGTGTGGCTGTCGCCGCCGGTGCCCACGGTGTCCGGCAGCAGCATGCGGTTGAGCCAGCTGTGGATGATGCCGTCGCCAGGGCGCAGGGCCACGCCGCCGCGGGAGCTGATGAAGTCGGGCAGCTCGGCGTGGGTTTTGAGGTCCACCGGTTTGGGGTAAGCCGCGGTGTGGCAGAAGCTCTGCATCACCAGGTCGGCGGAGAAGCCCAGGCAGGCCAGCTCCTTCATCTCATCGCGGGTCATGGGCCCGGTGGTGTCCTGGGAGCCCACGGTGGTCATCAGCGGCTCGCAGCTGGTGCCGGGGCGCACGCCGGGCAGGCCGCAGGCCTTGCCCACCATCTTCTGGGCCAGGGTGAAGCCCTTGCCGCTGTCGGCCGGCGCGCTAGGGCGGATGAACAGGTCGCTGGCGGGCAGGCCCAGCTGGGCGCGCACCTTGTCCGTCAGCGAGCGGCCGATCAGCAGGGGGATGCGGCCGCCGGCGCGCACCTCATCGGTGATGGTGCTGGGCTTGAGCTCGAAGCGGGCCACGATCGTGCCGGCCTGGGCCTCACCGGCGGCGCGCTCGATGGTGCCGGCGTAGGGGCGGATGGTGATCACATCACCGGTGCTGAGGGCGCTGACATCGCACGCGATCGGCAGGGCGCCGGAGTCCTCGGCGGTGTTGAAAAAGATCGGCGCGATTTTGCCCCCCAGCACCACGCCGCCGCTGCGCTTGTTGGGCACGTGGGGGATGTCGGTGCCGGTGTGCCACAGCACCGAGTTGATGGCGGATTTGCGGGAGCTGCCGGTGCCCACCACATCGCCCACATAGGCCACGGGATGGCCCTTCTGCTTGAGCTGGGCGATCTGATCGAGCCCCCCGGGCAGGCGGGTTTCCAGCATCGCCATGGCGTGCAGGGGGATGTCCGGCCGGGTGGTGGCGTGGGTGGCTGGGGAGAGGTCGTCGGTGTTGGTTTCGCCCTCCACCTTGAACACGGTCACCGTGATCTCCGCCGGCAGCTCCGGCTTGGCGGTGAACCACTCCGCGGCGGCCCAGCTGTCGATCACCCGCTGGGCGTAGGGGTTGCTGGCCGCCAGCTCCAGCACATCGTTGTAGGCGTCGTACACCAGCAGGGTGCGGCTGAGGCCGGTGGCGGCGGCCTCAGCAATGGCTGCATCGGCGCTGGAGAGCAGCCCGATCAGGGCGCCCACGTTGTAGCCGCCGATCATCGTGGCCAGCAGCTGCACGGCCTGGATCGGGCTCACCAGCGGGCTGCTGGCGCTCCCCTGGGCCACGGCGCTGAGCCAGCTGGCTTTCACATAGGCGGCCTCATCCACCCCGGGCGGGATGCGTTCGCTGAGCAGGTGCTGCAGGAAGGCCTCCTCACCGGCGGGCGGGGCCGCCAGCAGCTCCACCAGGGCTTCGGTCTGGGGGGCGGTGAGCGGCAGGGCCGGCACCCCCTGGGCTTCCCGTTCCGCGGCGGCGGCGCGGTAGTCGGTGAGGAAGCTGCTGGCAACCATCGGTGCAGGGGCCCTGGCGGACCTGACGAACTGTGACGTGACACCCATTGTTCTTTGCCACCCCCCCGGGCTCTGGTGACAACGGCTGCAATCGGGCTTTTAGGGTGGTCTGTCCCCTGTGCTGCCCAGCGGCTGCCGGCATGATCCCCACCTCCGATCTTCACGTGGTGGAAACGCGGCCGCTGGTGGCGCCCTCCCTGCTGCACCGCGAGCTGCCCATGGGGGAGGCGGCGGCCACCACGGTGCGGGAAGCCCGCGAGCGGATCAAGGCGATCCTGCGGGGCGATGACCCGCGGCTGTTGGTGATCGTGGGCCCCTGCTCGGTGCATGACGTGAAGGCGGCCCAGGAGTACGCCGCCGCCATCGCGGAGGAACACCGCCGCCACCGCGACCAGCTGGAGGTGGTGATGCGGGTGTATTTCGAGAAGCCGCGCACCACCGTGGGCTGGAAGGGGCTGATCAACGACCCCCACCTCGACGGCAGCTACGACATCAACACCGGCCTGCGGCTGGCCCGCGGGCTGCTGCTGCACCTGGCGGACATGGGGCTACCCGCCGCCACGGAACTGCTGGATCCGGTGGTGCCCCAGTACATCGCCGACCTGATCAGCTGGACGGCCATCGGCGCCCGCACCACCGAGAGCCAGACCCACCGCGAGATGGCCTCGGGGCTGTCGATGCCGATCGGCTTCAAGAACGGCACCGACGGCAGCGCCATCACGGCCATCAACGCCATGGAGGCCGCCGCCCGGCCCCACAACTTCCTGGGGATCAACAAGGAGGGCCACGCCGCCATCGTGTCCACCACCGGCAACCCCGATGGCCACCTGGTGCTGCGCGGCGGCAAGCAGGGCACGAATTACCACGCCGAAGCGATCGAATCCGCCGCCGCCGCCCTGGAGAAGGAGGGGCTGCCGGCGCGGGTGATGGTGGATTGCAGCCATGGCAACTCCAACAAGGACTACCGCCGTCAAGGGGAGGTGGCCGCCCAGGTGGCCGAGCAGCTGCGGGCCGGCAGCCGCCACGTGATGGGGGTGATGGTCGAGAGCCACCTGGTGGCCGGCAACCAGAAAATCCCCGCCGACCTCAGCGCGCTCACCTACGGCCAGAGCATCACCGATGCCTGCATCGATCTGGGCACCACCCGCGAGCTGCTGCAGGATCTGGCTGGCGCGGTGGCTAGCACACAAAGCCAGTCACCGGCTTTGGTTTGACCAATCCTGGCTGATGCTTAGTGCTCGCATGTTGCGAGTGCTAAATGCACTGTTCGCAACAAAGATTTGCTGTGAACGGTGTCGCCCGATCGGCGCCTTACGTTGTGTTCAGGCCACGATGATGGATGTGTGGCTGGAGCGGGCGGAGGCGATCCGCCAGTGGCAGCTGCGTCTGCAGCAGGAGCCCGCTGATCGGTTGCTGGTGGCGGGCCTGGGCACCCAGCACGATTAGGAGCAGCGCTGCGAGGCCATGCTGCGGGTGTGAGGGCTCAGCCGCTGACGTGGCTCCAGAGCACACCGGTGAGCACCGGCACGCTGAGGTTGTCGACGCCGAACACGCTCCACTGCTCCAGGGCCGTGGCCAGCAGCGCCAGCCCCAGGCAGGCGGCGGCTGCGGGGGCCGGCTGGCCCGAGGACGAGGCCAGGGCTTTCAGCAGCCCCAGCACGGTCAGGGCCGCCAGCAGCATGCAGCCGGTGCCGGCGAGGGATTTGGTCTGGCCCCAGAGGCCCCAACGCCGGGAGGGCAGGGCTGGCCCCACCAGGCCCGCCAAACCATCACCGAAGGCCATCACCAGCACCCCAGCCGCCACCGCCAGCGGCTGTTGCGGCCAGTACAGGGCCAGCAGGATGCTGATCGAGGCGCCGTAGGCCACCGTGCCATAGCTGGGGCGGCCCACGTCCTCCACGGCGGGCAGCAGCTGGTAGCGGTGGTTGAGGGCGGTGGCGGCTGTCACCAGCAGGGCCACGGGCAGGGCGATCTCACGGCCGATGCCGAAGCCCCAGGCCAGCAGCACCACGGGCCCGGTGCCGATGTGCACCAGCTTGCGACTCCACTCCCGCTGTTGGGGCCAGCGATGGCGCACCAGCAGAGCCATGGCCAGCACCATGGCGAGCCAGAGGCCAACAACGGCAACCCCCAGCACGGAGGGGATTAGGCGGCCTGCTGGTAGTTGGTCATCAGGCGCAGCTTGAGCAGCGCCTTGGATTCCAGTTGCCGCACCCGCTCGCGCGACACATTGATCTGACGGCCGATTTCCGCCAGCGTCAGGGGCTCCTGGCCCGCCAGGCCGAAGCGCAACTCAATGATGCGACGCTCCCGCTCGTTGAGCTGAGACAGCCAGGTGCCCAGGTGCTCCTTCTGCAGGCTGCGATCCATGCCGTCCATGGATTCGTTGCTGTTGGGGTCGGCGATCAGTTCCCCGAGGGTGCTGCGGTCGTCATCGCCGCGGGCGTGGGCATCGAGGGAGGCGCAGGGGGCGCTCTGGGCGATCAGCTCCTCGAGATCATCCGGAGTCATGCCCATGGCGTGGGCCATTTCCAGCCGATTTGGTTGGCGCCCGAAGCGATGGGAGAGTTCGCGTGTGATGCGCCGCATCTTCGAGAGCTTTTCGCTCACGTGGATCGGCAGGCGAATGGTGCGGGCGCTGTTGTCGATCGCGCGGGTCATGCCCTGGCGAATCCACCAGTAGGCGTAGGTGGAAAATTTGTAGCCCATGGCGGGGTCGAACTTGTCGACGGCCCGCTCCAGGCCGATCGCCCCTTCCTGCACCAGATCCAGCAGTTCGAGGCCCTGGTTCTGGTACTTCTTGGCGACGCTCACCACCAGGCGGAGGTTGGCGGCCATCATGCGATCACGGGCCCGGGTGCCCATGCGGATCTGATGTTTTTGGCGCGGTGTGAGTTGCTCGGCGGGCAGTTCCTGCAGCCGCTTCATGGCCTGCACGTGGTGGGCCAGCTCGATTTCTTCCGCGGGGGTGAGCAGCGGCACGCGACCGATGTTGCTCAGGTACCAGCCGATCGAATCAGCGCTGAGGCGACCCCCCTGTTTGGAAGCGCCGTTTCGCACCGTTGATCTGTTGTCGTTTCGCTCGGAAGCGCGGGCGTCAGAGGTGTCCATTGGTGCTGCGATCCGGGCGGCTGGAGTGGATGCGGTGGAGCGAGATGTTGCGGGCAGCTCAGGGGATGTGGAGTGTTGAGGTGTGCCCATGCCCTCGTCTCCGGAAATGGTTGGCCGGAATGTAGCACTACCACCTGCAAGAGAACACGGCGAATTGGAAGACTTGCCGCACTCTTTTCGTCGGATTTTCTTAGCTTTTGTAGTGGCCGTTACGGCGCTTCGTCGCCGTTGCTCAATCCATGTCTCCAGCCGTCGATCAGGCAGGCCTGAACGGCGATGCTGTCGTCTTCCGGAATGCGGCGGTTGAAGCTGCCGTCGCTCTGCATGTCCCAGGCGGTGCTGTTGTCGCTCAGATAGGTGTTGATCAAGCGCAACAAGCTGCCGTGCAATTCCGGATCTTCAATCGGCACCACCGCTTCGACGCGGCGATCCAGGTTGCGGGCCATCCAATCGGCGCTGCCGATGTACATCTCGTCGTTGCCGCCATTGGCAAACCAGAACAGGCGTGAATGCTCCAGAAAGCGGCCGATCACGCTGCTCACCCGGATGTTGTCGCTGATGCCCTCCAGCCCCGGCCGCAGGCTGCACATGCCGCGCACCACCAGATCGATCTGCACGCCCGCCTGGGAGGCCTCGTAGAGCAGGGCAATGATCGCCGGGTCCACCAGGGCGTTCATCTTGGCCTTGATGGCGGCGGGGCGGCCGGCGCGGGCGTGCTCGGTTTCCCGTTGGATCAACTCCTGCATGCGCTGGCGCAGGGTGACGGGGGCCACCAGCAACTTGCGGAAGTTCTGCTGTTTGGAGAAGCCGGTGAGGTAGTTGAACAGTTCCGCCAGGTCCTGCCCCAGTTCGGGGCGGGCGGAGAGCAGGCCCAGGTCGGTGTAGAGCTGCGCGGTGCGGGAGTTGTAGTTGCCGGTGGCGATGTGGCAGTAGCTGCGCAGCCGCTCCTTTTCCTTGCGCACCACCAGGGCGATCTTGGTGTGGGTCTTGAGGCCGATCACGCCGTA
>VGQL01000040.1 GCA_016882415.1 Cyanobacteria bacterium M_DeepCast_200m_mx_001 | reverse complement strand
ACGTACACCCCGCGGTTGAAGATGGCGGCGTAGGCGGCGGTCATGTCGAGCACGGTCTGCTCGGTGGCGCCCACCGCCAGGGGATAGAACCGCCCCAGCTCACGGCTGATGCCCAGGCTCTTGGCGGTGGCGATCACCTGGTCGAAACCCAGCTGCTTGAGCAGGCTCACCGACACGGTGTTGAGCGAGTTCTGCAGCGCCACCCAGAGCGGCACCGTGCCCATGTAGCGGTTGCCGAAGTTGCGCGGGCAGTAGCCGCCGTAGCAAACCTGGCGATCGTTGATCTTGTCTTCCGGCTTCATGCCCTCCTTGAGGGCGGTGAGGTACACGAACAGCTTGAAGGTGGAGCCCGGTGAACGCAGGGCCTGGGCGGCGCGGTTGAACTGGCTGGCGGCGAAGTCTTTGCCACCCACCATGCTGCGCACCAGGCCCGTGCCGGGCTCCATCGACACCACGGCCCCTTGCATCTCCCCGGGGGCGTGTTTGTTGATGGTGGCCTGGGCCCGCTCCTGCCAGGTCATGTTGAGGCTGGTGCGGATGGTCAGGCCCCCCACCTCCAGTTGCTCCGGGCTGAGCACCTTGGGCAGCTCCTGGGCCACCCAGCTGGTGAAATAGGGGGCGCGGCTGGTCCAGTACTTGGGCTCCGCCGGCTTGAGCTCCAGCGGGGTGGCGCTGGCCCGCTGCAGCTGGATGTCGTCGATGAAGCCGGCTTCGCGCATGCGGCGCAGCACCGTGGCCCGCCGCTCCAGGGCCAGGTCCGGGTTCACCAGGGGCGAATACACCGACGGGGCGGGCGGTAGGCCGGCGATCAGGGCCGCCTCGGGCAGGGTGAGCTGGGCCGGTGTTTTGGAGAAGTAGATCCAGGCGGCGTCGGAGATGCCGTAGGCGCTCGAGCCCAGATAGACGTTGTTGAGGTACTGCTCCAGGATCTGCTGCTTGCTCAGCTGGCGCTCGAGCTTGCCCGCCAGAAGCACCTCATTGAGCTTGCGCAGGATGGTGCGGTCCTGGCTGAGGAACACCGTGCGCGCCAGCTGCTGGGTAATGGTGCTGGCCCCCTCCTCCACGGCCCCCTGCTTGAGGTTGCGCACCAGGGCCCGGCCGATGCCCACCGGGTCGATGCCGTTGTGCTGGTAGAAGCGGCGGTCTTCGGCGGCGATGAAGGCCCGTTGCACCAGCAGCGGCATCTGGCCGCTCATCAACTTCTCGCGGGTGGCGGGCCCCAGCTTCTGGATCACCTGCCCGTCGGCGGAGAGCACCGTGACCGTGCCGGGGCGGTTGTAGCTGCCCAGCCGGCGCACATCCGGCATCAGGCTGTCGACGCCCTGCAGCAGCAGGCTCTGGCTGAGGGCCACGGCCACGCCGGCCCCTGCGCCCACCAGGCCTGCGCGCACAAGCGGCCGCCGGCGCTTCGGTGTCACATCAGCACCAGGGTGCTGTGGCCGATGGCCAGGGCGGTCACCAACATGCCCAGCACCAGGAAGGGTTGCGCGCTGGCCTGGTATTTCACGTCAAAAGCCACCGGATCCCGCAGCAGCCAGATGTCCTGGAAGGTGATCTGGGGAATGATCAACAGCACCAGCAGCACCGCGGCGAAATGCTGGCCGATGGCGATCAGCACGGCAACCATCGCCAGCTGAAACAGATCGATCATCCCGGCGCTGATCCAGCTGGCCCGCTCGATGCCGAACACCACCGGCAGCGATTGCAGCCCCAACGCCCGATCGCCTTCCACGCTTTTGAAGTCGTTCACCACGGCGATGCCCAGGCCCGCCAGGGAGTAGGCGAGGGTGAGCAGGGCGGTGGCCCAGGTGAGCTGGCCGAACAGGGCCTGACCCGCCCACCAGGGCAGGGCGATGTAGCTGGCCCCCAGGGCGTAGTTCCCCAGCCAGCCGTTCTGCTTGAGCTTCAGGGGCGGGGCGGAGTAGATGAAGCTCACGAAGGAGCCCCCCAGGGCCAGCAGCAGCAACACCGGGGTGGTATGTCCGGCCCAGAGGTCGAGGCCGTAGGCCACCCCCAGGCCCGCCAGCAGCAGCACCCAGATCTGCACCTTCACCTGCCACAGCGGAATCGCGCCGGAGGGAATGGGCCGATAGGGCTCGTTGATCGCGTCGATCTCGCGGTCGTAGTAGTCGTTGATCGTCTGCGTGTAGCCCGCCAGCAGGGGGCCACTCATCAGCATGCAGGCGATGGAGGCTCCCACCTCGGGCAGTTGCCAGTGGAAATTGCCGGAGGCGGCCGCGCCACACAGCACCCCCCAGATCAGTGGGATCCAGGTGACCGGCTTCATCAGCTGCAGCCGGATCTTCCAGATGTTGGAGGTGCCGCTGGCACCTTTCATCCCCAGCAGCTGCCGGGCTCCAGCGCCACTGGCGGCTGTGGGGTTGGGGGATTCGCTCACGAGGCGGGCTTCAGGCGGCGGTGATTTCGTCGTCGAAGAACCAGGTGGTGGCCCCGTTGGCCAGCTGCACCACCACACCGATGCCCTTGCCGTCGGTCACCTTGAAATCCTTCACGGTGCCGGTGGCATCGGCCTGCAGGGCGGCCACCAGGTCGGCGGGGATGCGATCGCGCACCCGGGTGACCCGCACCTTCGAGCCGATGGTGATGGCTGCCTGGGACATGGCCGGCGCGATGAAAAAGTGGGGTCAGGTTAACCCCCGGAGACGCCAGCTCCCCTGGCGTTCCTTGCCGCTTCCGCCTGCCGCCATGGTCGCCAAACGCATCATTCCCTGCCTGGATGTGGCCGAAGGGCGGGTGGTGAAAGGGGTGAATTTCGTGGGCCTGCGCGATGCCGGCGATCCGGTGGAGCTGGCCTGCCGCTACAGCGCCTCCGGCGCCGATGAGCTGGTGTTCCTGGACATCGCCGCCTCCCACCAGGGGCGCGCCACCCTGGTGGAGCTGGTGCGGCGCACCGCCGAGGCGGTGACCATCCCCTTCACGGTGGGGGGCGGCATCAGCAGCGTGGAGGGCATCACGGAGCTGTTGCGGGCCGGTGCCGACAAGGTGAGCCTGAACTCCTCGGCGGTGCGGGATCCGGAGCTGGTGTCCCGCGGCGCCGAGCGCTTTGGCTGCCAGTGCATCGTGGTGGCCATCGACGCCCGCGCCAGGGATCAGGGCCAGCCCGGCTGGGATGTGTATGTCAAAGGGGGGCGTGAGAACACCGGCCTCGATGCGGTGGCCTGGGCCCGGCGGGTGGTGGCCCTGGGGGCCGGAGAGATCCTGCTCACCTCCATGGATGGCGATGGCACCCAGGCGGGCTATGCGCTTGCGCTCACCCGGGCCGTGGCGGATGCGGTGGAGGTGCCGGTGATCGCCAGTGGCGGTGCCGGCTGCATCGATCACATCGCCCAGGCCCTCGATGCTGGCCCCAGCGGCGGCCATGCTTCAGCGGCGCTGCTCGCCTCGCTGCTGCACGATGGCGTGCTCACGGTGGAGCAGATCAAGCGCGATCTGCTGGGGCGTGGACTGCCCGTGAGGCCGCTCGCGGCGAGTTGTTAAGCGCCTTTACAGTCGTCTCAGCTTCTTCACATCCGCCGTGCCGGCGCTGCTTCAAACCCACTCCACAGCTCTGGCGGTGGTCATGGTGCTGGCCGTTGTGGCAATGGTGGCCTGGGCCCTGCAGCTGATGCAGGCGGCTTCGGATCGCAAGGAGTTTTCGCTGATGCTGGCGGGCTGCATGGTCTGCTGCGCCGCCGTGGGCCTGGCCACGGTGATGGTGATGAGTTTCACCAGCGCCGACCGCATCGAAGCCCAGCTCGCCGCCGGGGGTGTCAGTCTCGACGGCATCTCCCTTCCTTGGGATGCCAGCAGCGATTCGCCCCGGTGATCCCGAGCAGGTGCGCGATCTGTTTGATCGGATCGCCCCCAGCTACGACCGCCTCAACGACGCCCTGAGCCTGGGGTTGCATCGGATTTGGAAGCGCCAGGCCATCGCCTGGCTGCTCCCCGAGCCCGGCCAGCGTCTGCTGGATCTGTGTTGCGGCACGGGCGATCTGGCCCTGGTGATGGCGGAGAAGGTGCGCCCCGGCGGGTTGGTGCTGGGGCTCGATGCGGCGGAGGCCCCTCTGCGGCAGGCGCGACGCCGGGCCGCCCGGCAGGGGTGGTTGCCCGTGGAGTTCCGGCAAGGGGATGCCCTGGATACGGGCCTTTCAGAGGCCTGGGCCGATGGGGCGGTGATGGCCTACGGCCTGCGCAACCTGGCGGATCCCGCCGCGGGGCTGCGGGAACTGCGGCGGGTGCTGCGGCCCGGTGCCCGGGCGGCGGTGCTGGATTTCAACCGTCCGCCCGACCCCCAGGGGGCCACGGCGGCGTTTCAGCGTTTCTACCTGCGGCGCCTGGTGGTGCCCCTGGCCCGCCGGGCCGGCCTGGAGGCCCAGTACGCCTACCTGGAGGAGAGCATCGCCCGCTTCCCCGGGGCCTCCGAGCAGCGGCGGATGGCCCTGGAGGCTGGATTCACCCAGGCCCGCCACCGTCCGCTCGCGGGGGGGCAGATGGGTCTGTTGGAGCTGGTGGCCTGAGGCTGTCGCACCACGGCTCGGCAGAATCGCCCTGCGCCAGGAGTCACCGTGCATTTCCAGGACATCATCAGCACCTTGAACCGCTTCTGGGCGGAGCGCGGTTGCCTGATCCTGCAGCCCTACGACACCGAAAAGGGTGCGGGCACGATGAGTCCCCACACGGTGCTGCGGGCCATCGGCCCCGAGCCCTGGGCCGTGGCCTACCCCGAGCCCTGCCGCCGCCCCACGGACGGACGCTACGGCGATAACCCCAACCGCGCCCAGCACTATTTCCAGTACCAGGTGCTGATCAAGCCCAGCCCCGATGGCATCCAGGAGACCTACCTCGCTTCCCTGGAAGCTTTGGGAATCCGCGCCCGCGACCACGACATCCGCTTCGTGGAGGACAACTGGGAATCCCCCACCCTGGGGGCCTGGGGTGTGGGCTGGGAGGTGTGGCTCGATGGCATGGAGGTGACCCAGTTCACCTACTTCCAGCAGTGTGGCGGCCTCGACTGCCGGCCGGTGTCGATCGAGATCACCTACGGCCTGGAGCGCTTGGCGATGTATCTCCAGGATGTGGAGAGCATCTGGGAGCTCAGCTGGGATGGCAACCGCTCCTACGGCGACATCTGGTTGCCGTTTGAGAAGGGACAGTGCACCTACAACTTCGAAGCCTCCAACCCGGAGCGTCTCAAGCAGCTGTTCGCCCTCTATGAGGCGGAGGCGGCGGATCTGGTGGCCCAGAAGCTGCCGGCACCGGCCCTGGATTTCGTGCTCAAGTGCAGCCACACCTTCAACCTGCTGGAGGCCCGCGGAGTGATCTCGGTGACGGAGCGCACCGCCACCATCGGCCGCATCCGCAACCTGGCCCGGCAGGTGGCTGAAGCCTGGTTGGCGGAGCGTGAGGCCCTTGGCTTCCCGTTGTTGCACCCGCAGCCGCTGGCGGTTTAGGGGGCCGGCGGCACCGGCAGGGCCGGGCTGTCGAGGGTGTTGCTGCAGAGGTCGACCACGATGCGCTGCCCCACCGATCCCGCCGCCGGCGTCTGCCAGGGCTGCCAGCCGCCGTCGATGCGCCAGGTTTGGCGCAGGCTTTCGCATTGCACCGCCACCGCCGTGGCCAGGGCCGTGGTGGCCCCCACATCGGCGATGGCCGGTTTCACCAGGGTGATGCGCACGCCGCCGGGGTGCAGCCGCCAGCCGCTCCAATCCACGGCCGTGCGGTTGAACCATTTCCAGCGGGCTTGCCCCGACTGCTCCCGCAATTCCAGCTCGGCTCGATCGCGCCGTTCGGCCGGGCTCAGCAGCAGGGCGGCGGCGGCATCGGTGCCACTGCCCCCCGGCGGCGGCGGTGGGCTCTCCCGCTGGGGAGGCTTGGCCGTTGTGGTGGCTGCGGCCTGCGGCGGCAGGGCCAGCACCTGGCCGATCTGCAGCAGGGTGGGGTCGCGGATGCCGTTGAGGTCGATCAGCGCCTGCAGGCTCACCCGGTGCCGCAGGGCCAGCTGCTCGAGGGTGTCGCCGGCGGCCACGGTCACCGTGCGCGCCTGCGACTGGGGGGCCGGGTTGGCCAGGCCAGGGGCAGCCCACGGGCCCGTGTACGGGCTGATGCACAGGCCAGCGCAGAGGGCGGCGGGGGCCAACACGCGCAGGCGCGCCATGGCGTTCGGGAGCGACACCGAACCCTAAGGGGAATGCTTCGACAGCGGCTTGCGCTGTGGCCCCATGCTGGCCCCCTCTGGCATTCGCCCCCGGGCCTGGCTGTTGGCTGTTGGCCTGGCGGGGTTGCTGGTGTTGTGGGCGCAGCTGAACCAGCCCCGTCCGCAGCAGGGTGATCCCGTGGGGCTGCTGCCGGCCGACCGGCCGGCCCTCTCCGTGCGGCGACGGCTGCAGCTGCTGGAGGATCCCCGCACGGACGTCTCCGGCGGCGGCTGCCGTGCCCTCGCCCAGCTGCCGGTGGGGCGCACGGAGCTGTTGTTTCGCCCCTGCCCAACCCTGCAGTTGGGCTGGCATCTGGAGGTGGAGGGCCGGTTGGAGCGGCCCCGGCCGGCCATCCATCCGTTGTTGGCGGGGCCGGCGGAGCGCCTGCAGCGGCAGGGGGTGTGGACCCAGCTGCGGGTGCGGCGCTGGCGGTTGCTGCAGCGGCCCGCCACCCCGATCGCCGACCTGCGGCGCCGCATGGCCGCCGCGCTGCTGCAGGCCGGTGGCCCCGCCGCCGGCGGGGTGTTGGCGGCGTTGGTGCTCGGCAGCGCGGTGGTGCCCCTGCCCCTGGAGGTGCGGGAGGCCTTCCGGGCTTCGGGTCTCTCCCACGCCCTGGCCGCCAGTGGGTTTCACCTCACGGTGCTGCTGGGGGCGGTGATGGCCGTGGGCCGCCTGGCGCCACGGCCGTTGCGGTGGCTGCTGGCCTTCGGGGCCATGGGGCTGTTTCTGTTGCTGGCGGGTCCCCAGCCTTCGGTGGTGCGGGCCGTGCTGATGGGGGCCCTGGCGTTTGGGCTGCAGGAGGCCCGCCGTCACCCCAGGCCCCTCGGGGTGTTGCTGGTGTGCGTGGTGCTGGTGCTGGTGGTGCGTCCGGGCTGGTTGCTGGATGTGGGGTTTCAGCTCAGCGTCGCCGCCACGGCGGGGCTGCTGCTCAGCGCCCGGCCCCAGGAGCAGTGGCTGGCGGCCTGGATGCCGCGCTGGCTGGCGGCTGCGGTGGCGGTGCCCCTGGCGGCGTCGCTGTGGACCCTGCCCCTGCAGCTGCTGCATTTCGGGGCCCTGCCGCTCTACACCGTGCCCGCCAATCTGCTGGTGGCGCCATTGCTCACGCCCCTCACCCTGGGGGCCATGGCGATGGCGGTGGCCGCCGTGCTGCTGCCGCCGCTCGTGCCACTGCTGGCCTGGCCGCTGGTGGCGTTGACGCAGCTGCTGCTGGCCCTGGTGACGCTGCTGGCGGCCCTGCCGCTGGCCCAGGTGCAGTTGGGCCGTTGCCCGCCGCCCCTGGTGGCGGTGCTGGCCGTTGGTCTGCTGCCCTGGCTGGTGCCGCGCTGGTGGCACCGCCGGGCCTGGGGGGCACTGCTGGTGGGGGCGGCCATGGGGAGCCATCTGCTGCTGTTGCGCGGTGACCACCTGCTGGCCCTGCGGGAGGGGCCCCGCCAGTGGTTGCTGGCCCGCCATGGCGGCCGTGGGGCCCTGATCAGTCGCCGCGGTGATCCCCTCAGCTGCAGCCGAGCGCGGCAGTTGGCCCACGCCCATGGCCTGCAGCGGCTTGATTGGGTGCTGCTGCTGGATCCGGTGCCGCCGGATCAGCCCGCCTGCTGGGGCGCCCTGGCCCACACCCTGCTCAACAGCCAGGACGGCCGCCCACCGTTGCTGGCGGGGCAGCGGTTGCAGAGCCCCGGCCTGGTGGTGCAGGCCCTGGCGGATGCTTCCCAGGCCCTGCTGCTGCAGGTGGGGGAGCAGCGTTGGGGGCTGTTGCCGGATCGCCAGGCCTGGCGTGCCTGGCGCCATGGCCAGGGCCCGCCGCCGGCCGTGGCGGGCCTGTGGTTGGGCTTCACGCCCGACGGCGGCGTGCAGCGGGAGCTGCGGGCCTGGGCGCCCGCGGTGGCCCCATCACGGCTGTGGTGGCCCGTTGCCGGTTCCCGCAGCGGGTGGCGCCAGAGCTGAGGTCGCGCCACCGATCCCTACACTGCCCCGGTCGCCTGGAGAGGTGGCTGAGTGGTCGAAAGCGAACGACTCGAAATCGTTTGAAGGGCAACCTTCCGTGGGTTCGAATCCCACCCTCTCCG
>VGQL01000039.1 GCA_016882415.1 Cyanobacteria bacterium M_DeepCast_200m_mx_001 | reverse complement strand
CCAGAACTGGTGCCGAGGAAGGTGACCTGCACGGCCGGTGCAACCCCGGTCTCACTGCGCTGATCGTGCCACGTCGGGGCTGGCGTGCCCCGGGGCGGGTGGTCACAATGGCCTGCCAGGCCTGGTTGGCTCTTTCATGCTGCGCCCGCTGCCCCCCGCGCTGGGCTGTCTTGCCCCGCTGGCGTCCATCGCCCTGGGTTTGACGGCGGCCTGGCCCGTGGCGATGCAGGCCCGGGTGCTGGAGCCCCAGCCGCTGGCCGCCCGGGAGCCCCAGGTGCGGGTGTTGCTGCTGCAGGGGGCCGGGGCGCAGCTGCGGGCTGCCGCCGGCGGCCTGCGGGTGCGGGACGGCCAGGGGCGGCCACTGCTGGAGTGGTCGGTGCAGCAGGGGGCGCCCCAGCTCCAGGTGGATGTGCAGCAGGGCTGGCTGCGGCTGCGGACCCTGGCGGCGACGGAGCTGGAGGGATCCCCCGTTGCCGCGGTGGCCCCGGAGCAGCTGATCGCCCGGGAGCTGTGGCTGGAGGCCCTGCCAGCGGAGGGGGAGCCGGATCCCGGCCTGTGGTTGCAGCAGCGCCGCTACCGCGGGCGCCTGCAGCTGCGCCTGGAGGGCAACCAGCTGCAGGTGGTGAACCACGTGCCCCTGGAGACCTACCTCACCAGCGTGGTGGGCAGTGAAATGCCGGCCAGCTGGCCCCAGGAGGCGCTGCGGGCCCAGGCGGTGGCGGCGCGCACCTATGCCCTCAAGGCCCGCAAACCCGCCGCGATCTTCGATCTGCAGGCCACCACCGCCAGCCAGGTGTACAAGGGCGTGGAGGCGGAAACCCCCTCCACCCGGGCGGCGGTGCAGGGCACCCGCGGCCTGGTGCTCACCTACGACGACACCCTGATCGATGCGGTGTTTCACAGCAGCAGCGGCGGCAGCGCCACCGAGAGCAGCGGTCAGCTGTGGCCCCGCCAGCTGCCCTACCTGGTGAGCGTGCCCGATTACGACCGGGAGTCGCCGGTGCGGCAGTGGCGCCAGCCCCTGGAGGCCGCCCAGCTGAGCCAAGCCTTCCCCGAGCTGGGGGGGGTAACGGCCATTGAGGTGCTCTCCACCACCGCCACGGGCCGCGTGCGCCAGGCCCGGGTGGTGGGCCCCAGCGGTCAGCTGCTGCTCAGCGGGGCGCAGCTGCGCAGCCGCCTGGGGCTCAAGAGCACCTGGGTGCGCTTTGAGCTGATGCCCCTGGTGCAGCCCGAGCTGTCGCCCTCACCGCTGCCCGCTGCCCTGCTGCCCACGGCCCCGGTGCCGCCCCCCCTGCCGGCCCTCACCCTGCCGGCGCCCGCCAGCCCTGCCCTGGAGGTGCTGCAGCTGGTGGCGGTGGGCCGCGGCTTTGGCCATGGCATCGGCATGAGCCAGTGGGGGGCCCTGGGGCTGGCCCGCCAGGGCGAAAGCTTCGCCGCCATCCTGCGGCACTACTACCGCGGCACCCAGCTGCGTCCCTACGGGCAGGTGGCCAGCCTCGCCCGCCTTGGGCCCGGCTGGGCCCAGCCCCAGGCCACGGCCCTCTCGGTGTCCCCTTGATCACTCGCTCGGCCCTGGCCCCGGGGGTTCTGCAGGTGGAGCCGGATGCCGCCGCCGTGGCGGAGCGGGTGGCGGACACCCTGCTGCGGGCCCTGCGGCGCGGCAGCTGCCTCGGCCTGGCCACCGGCCGCACGATGGTGCCGGTGTATGGCGCCCTGCGGCGGCGGCTCGCCGATCTGCCCAGCCCTGAGCGCGGTGCCCTGTTGGCGGGCTGGCGCAGCTTCAACCTGGATGAATACGTGGGCCTCGGCCCTGCCGATGCCGGCTCCTTCGCCCGCTTCATGGCGGAGCAGCTGGGGGACCCGCTGGGGCTGCCGGCCGCTGCCCTGCGGCTGCCGGATGGCCTGGCGGCGGATCCCCCGGCGGAGGCCCGGCGCTATGGGGAGGCCGTGCGGAGGGCCGGCGGCATTGATCTGCAGCTGCTGGGGCTGGGTAACAACGGCCATGTGGGCTTCAACGAACCCCCCTGCCCCGCCGATGCCCCCTGCCGCAGCCTGGCCCTGAGCCAGGTCACCCGCCAGCAGAACGCGGCCGCCTTCGGGGGGGATCCCGCCGCGGTGCCGGCGCAAGCGATCACCCTGGGCACTGCTGAAATCCGCGTCGCCCGCCGGCTGCTGCTGGTGGTCACCGGTGCCGCCAAGGCGGAGGTGCTGCGGCGCTGCCTGCTGGAGCCCCCGTCGGCGGCGCTGCCCGCCAGCTGGCTCCAGGGCCATCCCGGCCTGCGGATTGTGGTGGATGCCGCCGCCGCTTCGCAGCTCCCCCTCAGCTGAGCACGGCCTCCATCAGGCTCTCCTCCGCCTCCAGATTGGCGGTGACGCTGCGCACGTCATCGAGCTCCTCGAGGGCATCCAGCAGCTTCAGGCACGGGGCCAGCACGGCGGGATCCTCCAGCCGGCAGGGGGTGTGGGCGATCCAGCGGTGCTCCCAGCTGCCCACGGGCAGGCCCCGGCGGCGCAGCTGGTCCTGCAGGGCCTCCAGCTGCGCGAACCCGCCGATCACCTCGGCCCCCTCGGGGTCGAGCTCATAGCCCAGGATTTCCGGCCCGCCGCCCTCCTCCAGGGCCAGCAGCTCCTCCAGCAGCCTCTCCTCCTGCAGGCCCCTCTGCGCCAGACGCACCACGCTGCGGTGGTCGAACAGGTAGCCCACGCAGCCGGTTTCACCGAGGTTGCCGCCGTGCTTGCTGAAGGCCAGGCGCAGTTCGGCGGCGGTGCGGTTGCGGTTGTCGGTGAGGGCTTCGATCAGCACCGCCACCCCACCGGGGCCGTAGCCCTCGTAGCGCACCTCCTCGAACTGGCTGCCGTCGGCGCCCCCTTGGCCGGAGCCCTTGGCGATGGCCCGCTCGATGTTGGCGTTCGGCACCCGCGCCGCCTTGGCCTTTTCGATGGCGGTGCGCAGCTGGAAGTTGCCGGCCGGATCGGCCCCGGAGCGGGCCGCCACCATGATTTCGCGCCCCAGGCGGGTGAACACGGCACCGCGCTTGGCATCCACCACCGCCTTGGTGCGTTTGATCTGGGCCCATCGGCTGTGGCCGGCCATGCGAGCAGTCGGGGTCGGTGCGGGGGTCAGCCTGCGGCGTCGAGCACCAGCCGCGGCTGCAGCTGGCCTTCGCTCTGCAGCCGGGCCATACCCGCCAGGTTGCCATCCGGGCCCACCACCACCACGGCCGTGTCCAGGGGCAGGGCCTGTCCGCAGGGCTGGCTGCGGCCGCAGCGCCAGCCCGCCAGGTCGTCGTCGGCCAGGTGGTGCTGGGGCAGATGGGCCAGGGCCTGCAGCGGTGACACCAGCGCCGGCGGCGGCGACTGCTCCAGGGCCTCCAGGGGCACGCTCTGATCCAGATCAAAGCCCAGGGCTTCGGTGCGCCGCAGGCTGGCCAGGCAGCCACCGCAGCCCAGCAGCTCCCCCAGGTCCCGCGCCAGGGAGCGGATGTAGGTGCCGGCGGAGCAGCTCACCAGCAGTTCCACTTGGCCCAGCGCCGGATCCCAGCCCAGCAGCTCCAGCCGGTGGATGGTGACCGTCCGGGCCGCCAGCTCGAGCGTCTGCCCCTGGCGCGCCAGCTTGTAGGCCCGCTGACCGTTCACATGCACCGCCGACACCGCCGGCGGCCGCTGCGCAAGGGTGCCGCGGAAGCCCCCCAGGGCCCGCTCCAGCGCCGTGGCGTCGAGGTGGGGCCAGGGGCCTTGCTGCAGGGGGGTGCCCTCCAGGTCATCGCTGTCGGTGCGGAGCCCCAGCTGGATGCGGCCGCGGTAGGTCTTGTCGCCGCTCAGGTAGGGCAGCAGCCGTGTGGCGGGGCCCAGGGCGATGGGCAGCACACCGGTGACCGCCGGATCCAGGGTGCCCCCATGGCCCACCCGCTTGAGGCCATAGGCGCGCCGTACGCGGCCCACGCAGCCGTGGGAGCTCAGGCCTGCCGGCTTGTCGAGCACCAGAAAGCCGCAGGTCAAAGGGCTGTGCAGGCGCGCCGGCCGTTCATGTTGCCATCGGCCCTGGCCCCCTGGGCGCGTCCCGCCGCTTGCGGCAGGGTGTGGCCATGGTTGCCACTCCACCGGCCCCCACGGGCCCAGCTGGTTCCCCCAGCCTTGAGACCCTGCAGCAACGCCGCGACCTGGCCTTCCTGGTGCTGGCGGGCCTGTTCCTGGGCACCATGGGCATGCTCAACATCCTGGGGCTCACCCGCTTCCTGCAGTTGGGGCAGATCGGCTCCTGGCCGGTGGTGGTGGCGGTGGGGGCTCTGCCCTATCCGCTCACCTTCCTGTGCACCGATCTGATCAGTGAGATCTGGGGGGAGCGCCAGGCCAGCCAGCTGGTGTGGGTGGGGCTGCTGCTCAACGGCTGGATCGTGCTGATCCTGTGGCTGGGGGGTGTGCTGCCGGGGGTGCCGGGGGCACCGGATCAAACCTTCTTCGCCATGCGCGGCCTGGCCTTTGGGGCGGTGGGGGCCTCGATGGCGGCCTACCTGGCGGCCCAGTTCACCGATGTGCAGCTGTTCCATTTCTGGAAGCGCTTCAGCGGCGGCAAGGCCCTGTGGCTGCGCAACAACGGCTCCACCCTGGTGAGCCAGCTGGTGGACACCACCGCCGTGGTGCTGATCAGCCACTACGGCGCCCACGTGCTGCCGCTGCGGGCGGAGGCGGCGGTGCTGCCGCAGCTGCTGAGCTTCATCGCCAGCGGCTACCTGTTCAAGGCGGTGGCCGCCCTGGCGGACACCCTGCCCTTCTATCTGCTCACGGCCTGGCTGCGCCGTTGGTTGGATGTGCCCGGGGAGGGGGCGGAGCTGGGCCCCCTACGGTGAGCCCCCATGAGCACCTGCACCGCCCTTTCGATCGAGCACTTCCTGGCGGGGGGCTTTGATCTGCGCCCCCAGCTGGCGGATCACCTGCAGCTGGAGGCCGAGGAGCTAGAGCGGCGCCTGCCCCAGGCCACGGCGGACCTGGCGGCGGCCCACCCCGGTGCCTTCGATCTGCAGCAGGCCGAATCCTTCTACGAGAGCGCCGTCGGCACCGGCCACCTGCTGGAGCTGGCGGCCTGGCACCTGGGCAGCGCCGATTACATCGCCGATACCCTGCGGCTGCAGGGACGCTTCGCCAGGGGCCAGGTGCTCGATTTCGGCGGCGGCATCGGCACCCATGCCCTGGCGGCGGCGGCGCTGCCCCAGGTGGAGGCGGTGTGGTTCGTCGACCTCAACCCCGAAAATCGCCGCTTCGTGGCGGCCAGGGCTGAGCGCTTCGGCCTGCAGCACAAGCTGCGCTGCTTCCGCGATCTGGATGCCCCGGAGCTGCCCGAGCGGTTCGACACCCTGGTGTGCCTGGATGTGCTGGAGCATCTGCCGGATCCGGCGGCCCAGCTGGAGCGCTTTGCGGCCCGCATGGGGCCCGCCTCCATCGCCCTGCTGAATTGGTATTTCTTCCAGGGCTTTGCGGGGGAATACCCCTTCCACGTGGACGATCCGCAGCTGGTGGAGGCCTTCTTCCGCACGCTCCAGGGGCGCTTCCTGGAGGTGTTCCACCCCTACCTGATCACCACCCGGGCCTACCGCCTGGCCTGAACGCAACAAAGCCGGTGCCCTGGGGCACCGGCTGCTGGCGACCCCTGGGGCCGGCCGTGCGGAGGTGGCTCAGCCGACGGCGATGTTGATGCGCTTGCGGGTGCGCAGGCCGCGCTTGATGGTGTCGAAGCTGACGATGCCATCCACCAGGGCGAACAGGGTGTCGTCGGCGCCGCGGCCCACGTTCAGGCCGGGCAGCACCGAGGTGCCGCGCTGGCGGATCAGGATCGAACCGGCGCTCACCGTCTCACCGCCGTAGCGCTTGACGCCGAGGCGCTTGGAGTTGGAGTCGCGGCCGTTGCGGGTGGAGCCGGTGCCTTTCTTGTGGGCCATGGTTCAGGGAATGTTGGTGTCGGGAGGCTGCTGCGGATCAGGCCAGGGCTTTGCCGCCCACCTTGATGGATTTCACCATCACCCGGGTGAGCTCCTGACGGTGGCCGTTCTTGCGGCGGGTCTTCTTCTTAGGGCGCATCTTGTACACGATCACCTTGGGGCCGCGGCGATGGGCCATCACCTGCAGTTCCACGGTGGCGCCCTTCACGTAGGGCTGACCCACGTTGGCGGCCTTGCCGTCGTTCACCAGCAGCACGTTCTCCAGGGTGATGCTGCTGTCCACGTCCGCGTGGATGCGGTCGAGGTCGTAGTACCGATTGGGCTGAACCCATACCTGGGTGCCGGAGGTCTCAACGATGGCGTAGGGGGCCGCGCTGGAGGCGGCTTGGGCGTCTGTACTCATGGGCGTCGGGGCGTGGTCAGGCAGGCGGGCTCAGGGCCAACCTTTCGGCCTGCCGCACGGCAATCGAAAGACAAACAATGATCTTCCCCTGTTGACCTCCGGGTCGTCAACACTGTGGGCGTTGCCAGGGCCTGACCACGGCTCATGTCCCAGCCGGCTCTCACAATCGCCTCGCTGCTGTCGGATCCTCGCCTCGAGCGCGCCTGCCGCAGCTGGCTGAAGGGGGGGCGCTACCGCCTTGAGGATCTGGGCTCCCTGCCCGATCCGGTGCAGGAGCTGATCCAGCGCCGCGACACCTTTGATGTGGTGCTGCTGCAGCAGGGTTCGATCCCGCCGCAGGTGTACGAGGAACTGCGCAACCAGGGGCTTGTGCTGCCCGCCGTGGTGGTGGGTGAGGTGAGCGGCCGCGTCGATTACCACGAGGCGGAGGTGCACCTGCCCCAGGACCAGCTCGAGCAGATCACCTACAGCGTCGATGCGGCGGTGTCCCGGTTTCTGCGCCAGGGCCTCTCAGGCGCTGCGGGTGCCGATGGCCAGGCGGGGGGCGCGGCGGCTTCCGCCACGCCGGAGCCCTGGCGGCTCACCAACCGCCTGCAGGGGCGGCTGGGCTACCTGGGGGTGTTCTACAAGCGCGACCCCTCCCTGTTTCTGCGCAACCTGCCCCAGACGGAGCGCGATGAGCTGCTCCGCTCCCTGGAGCGCAGCTACCGCGATCTGCTGATCAGCTATTTCAAAGATCCGGCCGCCGCCAACCAGGCGATCGAGAGCTTTGTGCACAGCGCCTTTTTCAGCGATCTGCCGATCAACAAGGTGGTGGAAATTCACGTCGACCTGATTGACGTCTTCTGGAAGCAGCTCAAGCTGGAGGGTCACAAGAACGACTTTCTGCAGGACTACCGCCTGGCGCTGCTTGATGTCATGGCCCACCTCTGTGAGATGTATCGCCGTTCGGTGCCCCCCGATGTGCCCCTGCGGGTTGCGCCGGACGCCGTGGCTTCCGATTCCGATGACACCCGCCAGCTGCCCTCCCAGGAGGTGATCTAAATGAGCCCGCGCAAGACCTATATCCTCAAGCTTTACGTGGCGGGGAACACCCCCAATTCGATGCGGGCGTTGAAAACGCTGCGCAACATTCTCGACACCGAGTTCCGCGGTGTGTATGCCCTGAAGGTGATCGATGTGCTCAAGAATCCGCAGTTGGCGGAGGAGGACAAGATCCTGGCCACCCCCACCCTGGCCAAGATCCTGCCGCCGCCCGTGCGGCGCATCATCGGCGACCTCTCGGACCGGGAGCGGGTGTTGATCGGCCTCGACCTGCTCTACGAGGAACTCACCGATGAGGCACTGGGGGAGCCCACCGGTGCGGATTACAACGAGGGGGAGCCGCTCTGACACCGCCCCGCGTTGCCACCGTGATCGACTGCCACACCCTTGATTTCGACCTAGCTTTCCCCTAAGGCCACCCGTTCCATGCAGGACCCCAGCTCCCAGAATCTGCTCTCCTCGGTGCAGAAGCTGCCCACCGGAATCGAGGGCTTTGATGACATCTGCCAGGGTGGTCTGCCGATCGGTCGCTCCACCCTGATCAGCGGCACCTCGGGCACCGGTAAGACGGTGTTTTCCCTCAACTTTCTCTACAACGGCATCCGCCAGTTTGATGAGCCGGGGATCTTCGTCACCTTCGAGGAATCACCGCTCGACATCCTGCGTAATGCCTCCAGTTTTGGCTGGAACCTGCAGGAGATGGTGGAGCAGGACAAGCTGTTCCTGCTGGATGCTTCCCCGGATCCGGAGGGGCAGGACGTGGCCGGCAGCTTCGATCTGTCGGGCCTGATCGAGCGCATCAATTACGCCATCCGCAAGTACAAGGCCCGCCGGGTGGCGATCGATTCGATCACGGCGGTGTTCCAGCAGTACGACGCCGTCTCGGTGGTGCGCCGGGAGATTTTCCGGCTGATCGCTCGCCTCAAGGAGATCGGCGTCACCACGGTGATGACCACCGAGCGCATCGATGAATACGGGCCCATCGCCCGCTACGGGGTGGAGGAGTTTGTCTCCGACAACGTGGTGATCCTGCGCAACGTGCTGGAGGGGGAGCGCCGCCGCCGCACGGTGGAGATCCTCAAGCTGCGGGGCACCACCCACATGAAGGGGGAATTCCCCTTCACCATGGGTTCCCACGGCATCAGCATCTTCCCGCTGGGGGCCATGCGGCTCACCCAGCGCAGCTCCAATGTGCGCGTCAGCTCCGGGGTGCCGCGGCTTGATGAGATGTGCGGCGGCGGTTTCTTCAAGGATTCGATCATCCTGGCCACCGGCGCCACCGGCACCGGCAAGACCCTGCTGGTGAGCAAATTCGTGGAGAACGCCTGCGCCAACAAGGAGCGGGCGA
>VGQL01000038.1 GCA_016882415.1 Cyanobacteria bacterium M_DeepCast_200m_mx_001 | reverse complement strand
GAGCCGCTGCAGGCCTCGGTGGACCGCTGGGCTTCCGCCCTGGGGGTGGACGACCGGGCCCTGCTGCTGGCCCGGGACCTCACCCGCGGCGCCCAGGCCCGGGCCACCGCGGATTTCTATCGGCTCAATTGGATCGGTGAGGGGGATCACCAGCACGACGCCCACTTCCAGGCGCTGCTGGCCCACTACGGCACCTCCGCCTATGCCCTCACCCTGGAGCCGGATCCCCAGGAGCGGCAGCGTTGGGCGGCCCTGGCCCACTGCCCCGCGGGCAGCCTCGGCCGCGGCCTCTGGGACTTCTACCAACAGCGCGGCTTTCGCCTGCCCGGGGAGCCGGGAGCCGGCAATGCGGCCCTGGCCCACCACGACTGGGTGCACCTGGTGGCCGGCTACGACACCACCCCCATCGGTGAGCTGGAGGTGACCGCGTTCATGGCCGCCGCCAGCCGCGCCCCCGGGGCCATGCTCGGCTTCCTGGGGGCCGTGAGCATCTATGAAACCGGCCTGCTGCAGAGCGTGGTGCTGCAGCAGGCCTACCCCCAGACCCTGGAGGATCCCGTCAACCGAGAGCGGCTGGTGCAGGCGATCCGCCGGGGCCACCGCTGCCCCGTGGATCCCCTGCTGGGGGTGGACTACTTCCGCCTGGCCGCTGTGCCCCTGGAGGCGGTGCGGGCGGCCTGGGGCCTGGAGGCCGCAGAACCCTCGGCCTAGGCCGCCAGGCTCCCCTGGGGCACCAGCTCGGCGTAGAGCCGCTCCAGTTGGTCGATGTTGCGGCTGAGGGTGTAGCGCTCCAGGGCCCGCTGCCGGGCCCGGCGCCCCAGTTCTGCGCTGAGCACGGGCTGATCCCGCAGCACCGGCAGCAGGGTGCGCAGCTGGGTGGTGACCCCCTGGGTGCTGATCACGATGCCCGCGCCCCCCTCCAGCACTTCGCCATCGGCACCGGCATCGGTGGCCACGCAGGCGGTGCCGCTGGCCATGGCCTCCAGCAGCGCCAGGCTGAGCCCCTCCACCAGCGACGGCAGCAGGAACACCTCCGCCAGCTGCAGCAGGGCCGCCCGCCGCGCCTGGTCGGGCTCATGGCCCCACCAGTGCACGCCGATCTCGGGGCCGTAGGCCTGCATCAACGACTGGCGCACGGGCCCGTCCCCCACCACCACCAGGGTGCAGCCCTGGGGCTGCACCAGCCGCCAGGCCCGCAGCAGGGCCTCGACGTTTTTCTCGGTGGCGATGCGGCCCATGTACAGAAACACCCGCCGGCCGGCGAACCGCTGCTGGAGCTCCATCAGGTGCGGGGCGGAGCCGGGGGTGGGGGCTGGGCACCAGCGCTCCGGGTCGACGCCGTTGGGAATCACCGCCAGCCGCGATCCGGGCACCCCCAGCCGCATCAGCACATCGGCCTGGAGCTCGGAGAACACCACCACCCGGTCGTAGCGGGCCAGGGAGGGGGCATAGAGCTGGTAGGTGAGCTGCTGGGTGCCGGCGCTGAGGTTGCGCAGGGAGGCATCGAAGGGGGGGTGGAAGGTGGCCACCAGCGGCAGACCCAGCTGCTGGCAGAGATCCGGCAGGCGGAAATCCAGGGGGGAGAGGGTGAGGCTGGCGTGCACCAGATCGGGGCGCAAGCGTTCCAGGGATTCCCGCAGTTCCCGCTGGGCCCCCGGGGAGGGGATGGTGTACACCTGCGACTTCACCAGGTAGGGCAGGGCCACCTCCGGGCCGCCGCCCGTGCCGGCATCCGTGGCGATGCTGCCGACCGGGGTGTCGAAGTGGATGAAGCTGATCTCGTGGCCGCGCAGCCGCAGGGCTTCGGTGGTGGTGAGGCCGTAGGTGACGTTGCCGCAGAAGGGCGATTTCTTGCCCAGCCAGGCGATGTGGGTCACGCAGTGGCAGCACGGCCACTGGCGACGCTAGCAGCGTTTCCAGGGGCGCTCGAGCAGGGCCGCCGCCAGGGCCAGGGCCGCCAGGGCCCAGAGCACGGGCAGCAGTCCGTAGCGGCTCACCACCGTGCCCGCCAGCACCAGCGGCAGGCTCAGGGCGATGTTGATCAGGTTGTTCTGCAGGCCGAACACCTTGCCCCGCAGGGCCTCCGGCGTGTCCTCCTGGATGGTGGTCTGGGCGGGGATCGCCAGCAGGGCCGCCCCCACCCCCAGCACGGCGCAGAGCCCCAGGGTGCCCACCAGCTGACCCCGCAGCTGCCCGAGCAGCACCAGGCTCCAGGCGATGGTGCCCAGGCCGGCGGAGGCCAGGCGCCGGCGGTTGAAGCGATGGCCCACCTGGGCCACCGCCAGGGCCCCCGCGGCCAGCCCCACCCCGCTCATGGCCAGCAGGGTGCCGAACTGGGTGGGGCCAAGGCTGCCGATGGCCGAAGCCAGGCTGATGGCCAGCACGTAGAGGGCCGCCAGCAGGCTGTAAAGCAGCACCAGTTGCAGCAGGGCGCTGCGCACGCTGGGTTGCTGGCGCAGCACCTGCAGCCCATCGGCCATTTCCCGCCACACGTTGGCCTCCTCGTGGCGCTGCGGGGTTTCCTCCAGGCGGATCCAGGCGATGCAGAGGGCCGCCAGGCCGTAGCAGAGGGGCAGCAGGGCGAATTCGCCGTTGGCGATGCCCAGCCCCGCCAGGGCGTACTTCAGCAGCCGCAGGATCGGATCACCGAGGGCAAAGCCCACGATCGTGGCCCCCATGCTGGTGGCCTGGTAGAGCGAATTGGCCGCCAGCAGCTGCTGGCTGGGCACCAGCATCGGGATGGCCGCCTGCTCCGCCGGCGCGAAGAACTGGGTGAGCACCGATTCCAAGAAGGTGATCACCAGCAGGGCCCAGTAGCCCCAGCTGAGCCCCAGCCAGTGGGGGCCATCCAGCAGGCAGAGGGGGGTGAGCAGCGCCAGGCCGGCGCGGATGGCGTTGCTGGCCACCATCACCTCGCGCTTGGGCCAGCGGTCGGCCCACACACCCGCCAGCAGCCCCAGCACCATCGCCGGGATCGTGTTGGCCACGTAGATGCCCGTGGCCAGCAGGGTGATCAGCTGGGCGCGGCTGTCGATGCTGAGCCGGAAGGCCCCCGCCGCCTCCGCCAGGGCGCCGCCGGCGGGGGGTGTCGCCGTCACCCAGTACTGGGCGATCAGGAACACCATCAACACGATGTAGAACTTGTCCGCCAGCTGGCTGAACACCTGCCCCAGCCAGAGCTTGCGGAATTCCGGCAGCGCCAGCACCCCCTGCAGGCCGGAGGGCACTCCGCCGGGTATTCCGCTGGGGCGTTGGGGCTCGTGCAAGGGCTGCAACGGCGGGGTCTGGGGCCGGCTCACGATGATGCCCCATCGCCAAAGCACTGGCGCAGCAGCCGCCAGGAGCGGGCGCCACGGCCCAGGTGCTCACGGCTCCACAGCTCCTGAAGCTGCAGCAGCCGCAGCCACACCGGTTCGGGGCCCATCAGCTCCCCATCGCGCCGGCGCGGTAGCGCCGGCCGCAGCAGCCGCTGCAGCAGGGCCAATTCAGAGGCGTTGAGCACCATCTGGGCGCCCGCCACCGGCCCGATCACAAACCCCTCCGCCGGCAGCAGGCTGCAGCGCCACTCCCAATTGCCCAGGGGAGGGTCCAGGGGCTCGCCGCTGCGGGCGCAGCTGGCTAGGGGTAGGGCATAGCCCCCGAGGGCCAGCAGGTGCACGGCCCCTTGCACGGCGATGGCCAGGGCCTCCAGCGACCCCTGCCGTTCCTTCACCACCAGCTCCAGGCGGCTGAGCTGCAGCAGCAGATCCTCCAGCACCCCTTCCACCGCGGCGTCGCTGGGCACCAGCTGCAGGGTGAGCTCCGCCAGCCCTTGGGCAGCCGCCAGGGTTTCCAGCCGCTCCGCCAGGGCGGAAAAATTGCGCAGCACCCGCAGCTGGCGCACGCGCCGCAGGCCGCTGCGGCCCCCCACCTGCAGGCTCAGCAGCGCCAGGGGCACCGCCGCCGCCAGGCTGCTTTTGGGTTTGCGGGCCCCGGGGGCCGCCAGCCGCGTCAGCCCCTCCCCGGCGGAGAGCAGGGTGAGCAGCCGGTCGCTTTCCCCCAGGGGGCTGCTGCGCAGCACGAGCCCCTCTAGCCGTTGCTCGCCGCTCACGGGCCGGCGCTCTCCCCCTGCCGCAGGGCCTGGATCAGGGCCACGCCCCGGCTGGTGCCCAGGCGGCCGGCGCCCGCTTCCACCAGATCGAAGGCCTGCTCCAGGCTGGCGATGCCGCCCGAGGCCTTGATGGCGGCCCGGCCGCGGGCCAGCTCCCGCAGCCGCTGCACCTGGGCGACGCTGGCCGCGGCGCCGAAGCCGCTGCCGGTTTTGAGCCACACGGCCCCCACATCGATGCTGGCCTCCACCGCCAGCTCCAGGGCGGCGGGCTCCAGCCGGCCCACCTCGAGGATCACTTTCACCGGCAGCCCCAGCTCCACGATCGGCGCCAGGTCGTTGCAGAAGGCTGTGCTGTCGCCGTCGGCCAGGGCGGCGAAATCGGGCACCACATCCAGTTCGTCGGCGCCGGCGGCGGCGGCCCATTCCGCTTCCGCCTGTTTCACGGCGGCTGGAACGGCGCCGAAGGGGAACCCCACCACGCTGATCAGCCGCGGGCCCCGGCCGCCGCTGGGGCCCAGCCGCTCCCGCGCCACCGGCAACCAGCGGGAGGCCAGGCACACCCCCGCGAAGCCGAAGTGGCGCGCCTCATCGCAGCAGCGCAGCACGGCCTCCTGGCCCTGGTGGGGATCCAGCAGGGCATGGTCGATCAGCGGGGCGAGATCGGGCAGGTCGCGCAAGCGGAGTGGGCGCGGGGGGCGCGGCGGGCTGGGGCCACTTTGGCCGGCTAGTCGTCAGCCCTTGGCCTGAATCACGCCGTAGCCGCCGTGGTTGCGCCGGTAGGCCACCTGCAGCTCACCGCTGGCGGCATCGCGGAAAAAGTAGAAGTCGTGGTCGATCAGCTCCAGTTGCTGCAGGGCCTGCTCCAGCTCCATGGCCGGCATGGCGAAATACTTGCGCCGCACGCCGCGGCTGGGGAGGGTGGCCTCCTTGCCTTCCACGAGGGAGCCATGCACGGCCTCCTCCCCGGCCAGTTCCGCCAGGCTGGGGGTCTGGCTGGCGTGGTGCCCGGCGCTGTGGTGGTGGTCGCCGTGGCGGTCCTTGTAGCGGCGCAGCTGGCGGGTGAGCTTGCCGGCCACCAGATCGATGCTGGCGTAGAGGTTTTCGCTGCGCTCCTGGGCCCGGATCACGGTGCCGTTGGCAAACACGGTGACCTCGGCGGTCTGCTGCGGCACCCGCGGGTTGCGGGCCACCGAGAGGTGCACATCCGCCTCCTTCACCATGCCGTCGAAATGGCCGATGGCGCGCGTGAGCTTGTCTTCGGTGTAATCGCGGATGGCTGGAGTCACCTCCAGATTGCGGCCGTGGATCAACAGCTTCATCCCGTGGCTCCCAAGGCGGTGGGGATGGCCAAACGCTAGGAACGGTGCGTGAGTTGCACCATGGGCGACGCAATCTGTTTCCAAGCGGAGCGGCCGGTGCCGTTCCCCGTGGCCTGGCGGTGGCAGCGGGAGCTGCAGCGGCGGCTGCTGGCGTCGCCGCAGGGGCCCGATGCGGTGCTGCTGCTGGAGCACGAGCCCTGTTACACCCTGGGCCGCGGCGCCGATGAGGGCTTTTTGGGGTTTGACCCCGCCGATCCGCCGGCCCCCCTGTATCGCATCGACCGCGGTGGGGAGGTGACCTTCCACGCCCCCGGGCAGTTGGTGCTCTATCCGGTGCTCAACCTGCAGCGCCATGGCGCCGATCTGCATGGCTACCTGCGGGCCCTGGAGGGGGTGGTGATCGATCTGCTGGCCCCCTTCGGCCTGCGGGGGGAGCGGATCGAGGGGCTCACCGGCGTGTGGGTGGAGGGCCGCAAGCTGGCGGCCATCGGCGTGGGCGGCCGCCGCTGGATCAGCCAGCACGGCCTGGCCCTCAATGTGGACCTGCCGCTCGAGGGCTTCAGCCGCGTGGTGCCCTGCGGCATCGCCGACCGGCCCGTGGGCCGCCTGCTGGATTGGTGCCCCGGCGTGACCAGCGCAGCGCTGCGGCAACCCCTGCTGGAGGCCTTCAGCCGGAGTTTTGGGTTGCAGCTGCGTGCCCCCAAGCCCCAAGAGGCCCTGCAGGGGTGGTAAGACCGGTGCCATCTGAGGCACCGCCGGCGTTCCATGGCCCCTTCCCTGACCCGCGCTGAGGTTGTCTGGCGGGGAGACCGCCGCGATCAGCGGGCGCTGGCCCAGCGCCACGACTGGAGTGCCCTCGGTGGCCTCGAGCAGTTGTGGGGAGACCTGGCCCATCGGTATGGCGATGCCCTGGCCCTGGATGCCCCCCATGCCAGCCCCCCTGAGCAGTTGAGCTTCCGCCAGCTGCACCAGCGCATCGAGCAGGCGGCTGCCGGCTTCGCCGCCCTGGGGATCCAAAGCGGTGAGGTGGTGGCGCTGTTTTCCGAAAACAGCCCCCGTTGGCTGGTGGCGGACCAGGGGCTGATGCGCCTGGGGGCCGCCGATGCGGTGCGGGGCAGCGGTGCCCCGATCGAGGAGCTGCGCTACATCGCCGCCGACAGCGGTGCCGTGGCCCTGGTGCTGGAGTCGGCGCAGCTGTTGCAGCAGCTCAACCCCAGTGGCCCACTGCTGGCCCAGCTGCGCTGTGTGGTGCTGCTGCAGGGGGAGTCGGATGCGACCCCGCCTGGGCTGCTCTGCATCACCTGGGATGAGCTGATGGCCCGCGGTGCCGCAGCGCCGCCGCCGCCCCTGCCGCAAGGGGGTGAGCAGCGCCTGGCCACCGTGCTCTACACCTCCGGCACCACCGGTGAGCCCAAGGGGGTGCCCCTCAGCCACGCCAACCTGCTGCACCAGCTGCGGCAGCTGGGGGTGGCGGTGGCCCCGCAGCCCGGCGATCGAGTGCTGAGCGTGCTGCCCATCTGGCATGCCTATGAGCGCAGCGCGGAGTACTTCCTGCTCTCCTGCGGCTGCGCGCAGACCTACACCACCCTCAAGCAGCTGCGGCCCGACCTGCAGCGGGTGCGCCCCCACTACCTGATCAGCGTGCCGCGGCTCTGGGAAGCGCTGCTGGGGGGCTTTGAGGATGCCCTGGCCGCCATGCCCGCCAGCCGCCAGCGCGTGCTGCGCTCGGCCCTGGCCCTGAGCCGCTTCCACGGCACCAGCCAGCGCACCGCCGCCGACCGCACCCTGGCCCCGGAACCCCTGCCCCGGCGCCTGGTGGCGGCGGCGGCGATGCTGCTGAGCTGGCCCCTGCACCGGCTGGCCTCGGCGCTGCTGTGGCCCAAGGTGCGCCAGCAGTTGATCGGCGGGCGCCTGCGCACGGCCATCAGCGGCGGCGGCGCCCTGGCGATCCACGTGGATGGCTTCTTTGAAGCCATCGGGATTGAGCTGCTGGTGGGCTACGGCCTCACCGAAACCAGCCCGGTGCTCACCTGCCGCCGCCGCTGGAATAACCGCCGCGGCAGCTCCGGCCAGCCCCTGCCGGGCACGGCCATCCGCATCGTGGATGCCGAGAGCGGCGCGCCCCTGGCGGTGGGTCAGCGGGGCCGGGTGCTGGCCCGTGGCCCCCAGGTGATGGGGGGCTACCTGGGCAAGCCGGAGGCCACCGCCAAGGTGCTCGATGGCGAGGGCTGGTTTGACACCGGCGACCTGGGGCAGCTGCTGGCCGACGGCACCCTGGTGCTCACCGGCCGCGCCAAGGACACGATCGTGCTCAGCAGCGGCGAGAACATTGAGCCGGGCCCCCTGGAGGAATGCCTGGTGGCCTGCAGCCTGGTGGAGCAGGTGATGCTGGTGGGGCAGGACCGCAAGGCCCTCGGAGCCCTGGTGGTGCCGAAGCCCGAGGCGCTGGCGGCCTACGCCCAGGAGCAGGGGCTGCAGATCGGCGATGCCGCCCTGCTCAAGGCCCTCACCGGCCGTCTCAATCGCCGTCTGCAGGCCCGCCCCGGCGCCCGGCCCGATGAACGGCTGGCGGGGGTGGCCCTGGTGGAGCCCTTCAGCCTCGAGAACGGCCTGCTCACCCAGACCCTCAAACAGAAGCGCGATCGCATCGCCGATCGCGATGCCGCGGCGATCGCTGCCATCTACGCCCCTGCGGGCCGCTGAGCCCGCGGCCGGAAACCCGCCCCGCCGCCGCGTTGCCGCCGGCGGGATCGCCTGAGAGGCTGTGGGTCTTCGATGCCCACCCATGGCCGACGGCAGCCTTTCGATCAAGCGTTCGATCACGGTGCGGGCCGTGGTGACCCCCCGCTGGAAGGAGGACGCCGAGCGGGAGATCAGCAACGCCATCGCCGGCAGTGATGGCCAACTGGCCCAACTGGAGCAGGAGGGTCAGCAGCTGGTGGATGCGATCCGCAGCCAGAGCGCCAACCCCCTCGACCCCCGGGTTCAGGACCAGGTGGCCTCCGTGCAGGAGCAGGTGGCGGCCAAGCGGGCTGAGCTGGAGGAGCAGAAGCGGCAGCTGCTGGAGCAGCAGGTGCAGGTGCGCGACCTGGAGATGGAGCAGATCGTGGAGCAGGGCCAGCTGGAGAGCTTCTGTGACGTGCGCGTGGGCGACAACCTGGTGGAGAAGTTGTCGGTGTCGGTGGTGGTGCGCGACGGCGTGATCGAGGCCATCGAGGGTCAGCTCTGACCCCAGGCCCAGGGCCGCGAGCCACGTAAAATCCGCCCCAATTGCGCGGCAGACCTCCGTTGGCCACCCACGAAATCTTCATGCCCGCCCTCTCCTCCACCATGACGGAGGGGAAGATCGTGGAGTGGCTCAAGAAGCCCGGCGACAAGGTGGAGCGTGGTGAGTCGGTGCTCGTGGTGGAGTCCGACAAGG
>VGQL01000037.1 GCA_016882415.1 Cyanobacteria bacterium M_DeepCast_200m_mx_001 | reverse complement strand
CGCAGTTCATCGCCGAGAGGCCGCCGAGCGTGGCGCTCACCCGCTCGATCGCCAGGGAGCACAAGCAACTGCTCAAGCAGCAGCTGGGGTTCGGGGGCTACCGCATCGGTGAGCTCTATCCCCGCCGTACCCGCCGCGCCACGGCCGTGAACTGGCTGTTGGCCCACCTGGCGGAGCGGGGCGAGCCCCTGGCGGAGCAGGGGCCCCTGCCGCCCCTGCTGGATCAACCCGCCGATCCGGTGGCGGGCCACCCCGGCGACCTGCCGATCTCCTGAGGGGTGGTGGGCTCAGCCGATCACGACGGTGTGATCAGGACTGGATCGACACGGGGGTACCCACGGGGGTGTTCTCAAACAGCCAGCGGGCGTGGGGGCTGGGGATGCGGATGCAGCCGTGGCTGCGGGGCACCCCGAAGGCTTCGCCGGCGGCCTCCTGCCAGGGGGCCCCATGCATGCAGATGGCACCGTTTTCGGTGATGCACATGGCCCAGGGCACCCCCGGGGCCACATAACCCCGGCCCCGCATGGTCACGCTGCGGTGCTTCGTGTACACCTGCCCTTCCCCGATGGGGGTGGGGCTGGTGTCCTTGCCGGTGCTCACCAGCACGGTGCGCACCAGCTCCTGCTGGGGGTTGTAGACGTAGAGCTTCTGGTCGGAGAGGTCGACCACGATTGCGGCGATCAGTTCCACCATCACCGGTGGCCGCCGGGGCGGCTGGGAAGAGACACCCCACCCGTAGCGAGACTCGACGCGTCTCATCCTGCGACCAGCGGAAAGTTTTCGGCTTCCGCCCCGCCCATCCCCCCGGGCTCTGGCCAGGGGCCGGCCTGTAGGGTCAAGGCAGGACAGTCGTCGTCATAACCCTTTGGCCCTGCCGGTCGTTGCCATCATTGGCCGCCCCAATGTGGGCAAATCCACCCTGGTGAATCGGCTCTGCCGCAGCCGCGAGGCGATCGTGCACGACGAGCCCGGCGTCACCCGCGACCGCACCTACCAGGACGGCTACTGGCGGGACCGCCACTTCAAGGTGGTGGACACCGGTGGCCTGGTGTTCGACGACGACAGTGAATTTCTGCCGGAGATCCGCGAGCAGGCCCACCTGGCCCTGGCGGAGGCCGCGGTGGCCCTGGTGATCGCCGATGGCCAGCAGGGGCTCACGGCGGCGGATGAATCCATCGCCGAGTGGCTGCGGGGCCACAACGTGCCGGTGCTGCTGGCGGTGAACAAATGCGAGTCGCCGGACGCCGGGCTGTCGATGGCGGCGGAGTTCTGGAGCCTGGGCCTGGGTGAACCTCACCCCATTTCCGCCATCCACGGCGCCGGCACCGGCGACCTGCTGGACAAGCTGGTGGAGCACCTGCCCCCCACCGAGGAGCAGGATGGCGCCGAGCCGATTCAGCTGGCCATCGTGGGGCGCCCCAACGTGGGCAAATCCAGCCTTCTGAATGCCATCTGCGGGGAGAAGCGGGCAATCGTGAGCCCGATCCGCGGCACCACCCGCGACACCATCGACACCAGCATCGAGCGCGACGGCCACACCTGGAAGATCCTCGACACCGCCGGCATCCGCCGCAAGCGCTCGGTGAATTACGGCCCGGAGTTCTTCGGCATCAACCGCAGCTTCAAGGCGATCGAGCGCTCCGATGTGTGCGTGCTGGTGATCGACGTGCTCGATGGCGTGACCGAACAGGATCAGCGCCTGGCGGGGCGCATTGAGGAGGAGGGCCGCGCCTGCGTGGTGGTGGTGAACAAGTGGGATGCGATCGAGAAGGATTCCCACACCATGCCGGCCATGGAAAAGGAGCTGCGCTCCAAGCTCTATTTCCTGGATTGGGCCCCGATGCTGTTCACCTCGGCCCTCACCGGCCAGCGGGTGCAGAGCCTGTTTGCCATCGCCGCCGTGGCGGTGGAGCAGCACCGCCGCCGGGTGAGCACCTCAGTGGTGAATGAGGTGCTGCAGGAGGCGGTGAGCTGGCGCTCGCCCCCCACCAGCCGCGGTGGCCGCCAGGGGCGCATCTACTACGGCACCCAGGTGGCCACCCGCCCCCCGAGCTTCACGCTGTTTGTGAATGACCCCAAACTGTTCGGCGACACCTACCGCCGTTACGTGGAGCGCCAGATCCGTGAGGGCCTCGGCTTTGAAGGCTCGCCCCTGAAGCTGTTCTGGCGGGGCAAACAGCAGCGCGATGCCGAGAAGGATCTGGCGCGGCAGCAGGCGCGCGGCCGCTGAGCGGATGCCCCTCTGATGGATTGGCTGCGCCAGATCCCCATCGGGCAATACGTGGATGGCAGCGGCAGCTGGCTGCGGGATCTGGATCCCCGGCTCAAGCTGGCCTGGACCCTCGCCTTTCTGCTCACGCCGATCCTGGCGGGCCCCGCTTGGCGGCTCGCCCTGGTGGGGCTGCTGCTGTTGATCACCGCCGCCAGTGGCCTGCCCTGGCGCCTGTGGCGCCGCAGCCTGCCGCTGCTGCTGGCCCTGGCCCTGCTGGTGGGGCTGTTGGCGGCGTTCCTCCCCACCGATAGCCAGCAACCCGCCCCCCTCAGTCGGCCCCCCAGTGAGTTGCGGCTCGCCCCGGAGCAGAGGGGGCTGCGCTGGGAGCTGGTGCGCTGGGGGCCGCTGCAGCTGGGCCCTGTGCCCCTGGGCCCCCTGGTGATCACCCGCCGTTCGGCGGAGCTGGGCCTCAACAGCGCCACCCTGCTGATCACGGTGATCCACAGCGCCAACCTGCTGCTGCTCACCACCCCCCCGGAGAGCCTGGTGTGGGGCATCGGCTGGTGTCTGGCACCCCTCGGGCGCCTGGGGGTGCCGGTGGAGCGGTTGGGGTTCACCCTGCTGCTGTCGCTGCGGTTTTTGCCCCTGGTGCAGGAGGAGTTTCAAAACCTGCTGCGCTCGGTGGCCACCCGCTCGGTGAACCTGCGGCGCCTCGGCTGGCAGGCGTCCCTGGGGCTGGTGCTGGCGGTGGGGGAGCGGCTGTTGGCCAATGTGCTGCTGCGGGCGGAGCAGGGGGCTGAGGCCCTGGTGGCCCGCGGTGGCCGCTGGATCGCTCCGGATCAGTTGTTGCGGGCGCCCCTGGGGCGACGGCCCCTGCAGTGGTGCGCCGGGCTGGGGTTGCTGGTGTTGCTGGGGCTGCGGTGGAGGTACGGTGACCTTTGATTGGTTGCCGTTGGCACAAACACGCCGGGTCGAGACGTGAGCACGGAGCGCTATCTCAATCACCCCACGTTTGGCCTGCTGTATCGCGTGGCGGAAGCCGGTGAGGGCCGCGATCTTTACGCCACGCTTTATGCCCAGCGCATGTTTTTTGTGGTGACCCTGCAGGAGCGGGGGGCGCAATTTGAGGTGATTCCGCTCATGGATGCCCGCCACATCGCCGAGCAGAACCTGGCCCGGGCCCGCCGTCAGAGCCCGGAGCTGCACAACGGCTGGCGACAATTGTTCGAGAAAACCTTCATCTGATCGGCCCTTGACTGCAGCCCCCGGCGCGGCCGAACGCCTGCGGCACCTCCAGGCTCAGTTGCCGCCCCCGGCGCGGCTGCTGGCGGTGAGCAAGGGCCAGGACGCCGAGGCGATGCGCACTCTGGTGGGTCTGGGGCAGCGCAGTTTCGGGGAGAGCCGCCTGCAGGAGGCGGCCCTCAAGCAGGAGGCCCTGGCGGATCTGGAGCCCCTCGATTGGCATTTCATCGGCCACCTGCAGGCCAACAAGGTGCGGCCGGTGCTGCAGCGCTTCGGCACCCTGCACTCGATGGATTCGCTCGCCTTGGCGCAGCGCACGGCCCGCATCGCCGCCGAGGAGGGGCTGGCTCCGCAGGTGTTGCTGCAGGTGAAATTGCGCGACGACCCCAGCAAAGGGGGCTTCAGCCGCGAGGGGTTGCTGGAGGCCTGGCCGCAGCTTCAGGGCCTGGCCCCCCTGCGGATCACGGGCCTGATGACCATGGCCCCCTTGGGGCTGGCGGCGGACCAGCGGGAGCGGCTGTTCCGCGACTGTGCAGCCCTGGCGATGGATCTGGGCCTCCAGGAGCTGTCGATGGGCATGAGCGGCGACTGGCCCGAGGCCGCGCGCGCCGGCAGCACCTGGGTGCGCATCGGTTCGGCGCTGTTTGGTTCACGAACCTGAAGGGGATGCTTCGCTTGAAGTCTTGCAAGCAAAGCCCTTGTCAGTGTTGATGTGGGACGCTATTTAGGTTCAGTGCAAGCCTGAGGATTCGAGGTGTCGTTGCTTTCCCGCCTGCGTGCCGTTGTCTCCGGTGATGACTACCTGGATGGCTACGACGACGAGCTGGACTACGACCACGGCGACATGCCCGAGTCCGGCAGCACCACCCCTTCGGGTGCTCTGGCGCTGACCAGCGATTTCGACACGGTCGATCCTTTTGCCGGCAGCAATGTGATCGGCATGCCCGGCATTTCCACCTCCGCCGCGGAGGTGACCCTGATGGAGCCGCGCAGCTTTGATGAAATGCCCCGCGCCATTCAGGCCCTGCGGGAGCGCAAAACCGTGATCCTCAACCTCACGATGATGGAGCCGGACCAGGCCCAGCGTGCGGTGGATTTCGTGGCCGGCGGCACCTTCGCCATTGATGGCCACCAGGAGCGCGTGGGCGAGAGCATCTTCTTGTTCGCCCCCAGCTGCGTGACGGTGACCACCGCCGCCAGCGAGGAGCCCTCCTCCCCCACGGTGGTGTCCCGCGACATCGCCCCGGAGCCCCAGGCCGCCCCTGCCCCCGCCTGGGGCCGTGACACCACCGCCCCCACCAGCTACGGCGCCAGCGTGGGGTGAGCGTTTTCTCCCCCAACAGCTTTGGTGTGATTGGCCTGGGCCGCATGGCCCAGGCTTTGTTGTTTCCGCTGCTGGAGAGTGGCCAGGTGCCCGCCTCCGGCGTGGCGGCGGCCGTGGCCAGCGCCAGCTCCGCCGATCGCCTGCGGCAGCAGCGCCCCGACCTTTCGGTGTCCACGGATCCGTCGGCCGCCTGGGCCAGCGCCGTGGTGCTGTTGGCGGTGAAGCCCCAGCAGCTGGAGGCGGTGGCGGCCCAGGCCCCCCAGCCCACGGCTGCTGAGCCCCCCCTGCTGATCTCGGTGCTGGCGGGGGTCACCCTGGCGCGCCTGCAGCGGCTGTTCCCCGGCTGGCGCATCGTGCGGGCCGTGCCCAACACGCCGGCCCTGGTGCGCTGCGGCCTCACCGGCCTGGCCTGGGGCGCTGGGGTGGAGCCCCCCCAGCGCGCCTGGGTGCAGGGGCTGTTTGCCCAGGTGGGGGAGGTGCTGGAGCTGCCGGAGCCGCAGCTGGATCCCTTCCTGGCGCTCACCTCCTCCGGCCCGGCCTTTGTGGCCCTGGTGGCGGAAGCCCTGGCGGATGGGGCCGTGGCTGCGGGAATGCCGCGTCTGCAGGCCCAGCACCTGGCCCAGCGCACCCTGGCCGGTACGGCGGCGCTGCTGCAGCAGCAAAACCTGCACCCCGGTGAGCTCAAGGACATGGTGAGCAGCCCCGGCGGCACCACCATCGCCGGCATCCGTTGCCTGGAGAAGGCGGGCCTGCGTTCGGCCCTGATTGAAGCGGTGCTGGCCGCGGCGGAACGCAGCCGCCAGCTGGCCTAGGGCCCCGTCAGGCCCCGGGTTTCTTCTGGCCCAGCTTGGGTTCGGTGCCCGCCAGCAGCCGGCTGAGGTTGCTGCGGTGGCGCCAGATCACCAGGGTGCTGGTGAGCAGGGCCAGCGCTAGGTAGGGCCAGCGCAGGCCGAGGCCCTGATCCTGGAACCAGCCCAGCATCAGCAGCGGCAGGGCGATGGCCGCCACCACGCTGGAGAGCGACACGATCCGGCTGACGCTGAGCACCGCCAGGAACACGCCGAAGCAGGCCAGGCCAACGGGCCAGGTGAGCCCCAGCAGCATCCCCAGGGCCGTCGCCACCGCCTTGCCGCCCCGCCAGCCCAGCCACACCGGCCAGATGTGGCCCGCCAGGGCCGCCAGACCCGCCGCCACCACCCAGCTGTCGCTGGCCACCGCGGCCCCGCCATCCAGCGGCAGCCCCAGGGGTTGCAGCACCGCCTTGGCCAGCAGCACCGCGGCGGTGCCCTTGAGCACATCCACCAGGAACACCACCAGGGCCGGGCCCTTGCCGAACTGGCGCAGCACGTTGGTGGCACCGGTGGAGCCGGAGCCGAGGCTGCGGATGTCCACCCCCTGCAGCCAGCGGCCCGCCAGGTAACCGGCGGGAATGGAGCCCAGCAGGTAGCCCGCCACCAGGCAGAACAGGGGCGCGATCAACAGCTCGGTCACAGCAGGTCGTCCTCCAGGGCGAGTTCGGTGGGGGTGCCGGCGAAGGCCAGCCACAGGGGGAACTGCAGGATCGGGATCTCCACGGCGGGCTCCGCCGCATCCACCACGATGAACGGCAGTTCGCCGCGCTCTTCGAGTCGATCGGCCCGCTCGATCAGGGCATCGGCCCGCTCGAACAGCACGATGCCGCTGCTGGGGCCGAAATCTTCACGGGTGAGGCCCAGGCAATCCTGCAGACCCCGCCGCCATTCCCCCAGGCGCTCCGGCATGCCCGCCAGCACCAGGGTCTGGAAGCGGTCGCCGTAGAGCTCCCCGAGGATGGCGATGGCGGCGGCGGCCGTGAGGGCATTGCGGTTGCGGCTGCCGCTGCTGGGCTGGGCGCCCCGACCCCCCTGGCTGAGGAACCAGTCGTCGAGCAGGGCCGCGCCGCCGGGCTCGAGGCTGCGGCGCAGCTTCCAGGGGTCGGCATAAAAATCCGGTTGCCCCTGGAATGCCGCCAGGCGTTCACGGATCAGGGCTTCGTCGTTGCTAAACAGGCCGGCGGCCGCCACCGGTGCGCTCGGCTCGGCCGTCCCGCCGGTGGCCTGAGAAGCGGTGAGATCCAGGGGGGAGGGCTGCACCACCAGCGGTTGCACCACCAGCTCCATCTGCTCCGCCGCCACCGCCAGGTCCTGCAGCGCCCCCACCAGGTAGTCCTGGAAGCCCTTCACCCGCCGGGCGATGGCGTCGGACTGGCCGGCGAAGCTGCCCCCCAGCTCCTGCTGCAGCTGGTCGCGGCGGCCGGTGAGCTCGCTGATCTCAGCCTGCAGCGCGTCCCGCTGCTGGCGCAGTTCGCTGAGGGCCAGCTCCAGCCAGGGGGGGTGGGGGGTGGTGCTCTCGTCGCTCATGGCTGAACGCTCACGTGGCTGTTGAGCTGCTCCCGCAGGGCGGTGGCATCAAACAGCACGGGCAGCAGGTGGATGCTGCGCTGTTCACGGAAATAAAACAGCACGGGCACGGGGCCCCAGAACAGTTTCCACCCCAGCCATTCGCTGTAGGGGAAGCGCCGCAGCACCTGCTGGCCGCTCCACACCAGCAGGGCCTCAGCGCTGAACTGCAGCCGCAGCAACTGGCTCTGAAGCAGCAGAAACAGCCCCAGCAGGCTCACCACCAGCGCCGCCCACAGGTTGAGCAGCAGACAGCCGATGCCCAGGGCCACCACCGCCAGGGGCAGCCAGGGGCGCGGCGCCAGGATGACGCCCTGGCTGGGGTCGGGGCCTGTCATGAGCCGAACAGCAGTTGGGTGAGCACCACATCCACCAGGGACACGGTGACCAGAATCATCACCACGGCGCCGGTGGTGCTGGTGCCCACCTCCTTAGGGCCGCCGCGGGTGGTGAGGCCCCAGCCGCAGGCGATCACCGCGATCTGTAGGCCAAACACCAGGGCCTTGGTGAGCATGGCCGGCAGGTCAGAGGGCTCCATCCAGGTGCGCACCGAGTTCCAGAACACCCCCGGCGGGATCTGGTAGAGCACGGTGCTGCTGATCTGGCCGGACCACACGGCCACGGCGAAGAACAGCAGGCACTGCACCGGCGTCATGATCAACATCGCCAGCACCCGGGGCACCACCAGGTACTCCACCGGATCGGTGCGCAGCATGGTGATCGCGTCGATCTGCTCGGTCACCTTCATGGTGCCCAGCTGGGCCGCGTAGGCGGTGGCCACCTTCCCGGTCACCAGGGTGGCGGTGAGGATCGGGGCGATCTCACGGGCCAGGCCCACCGCCAGGATGCCGCCCACGGTGGAGCCGGCCCCCTGTTTGGTGAGCTCGGCGGCCACCTGGATGTTGAACACCGTGCCGGCCGCCAGACCCGTGATCAGCACAATCAGGAAGCTGCCGGGGCCGGCCTCCATCAGTTCGGCGGTGAGGTCGGTGGGGCTGACGCGCCCCTTGGCCAGGGCCGCAACGGCCTGGCCGCCGATCAGGCAGCTCTGCCCCAGGCGCTGCAGCCAGCGGGGGCGACACCAGGCGGGGATGCGGCGCAGGGGCTTCAAGGGGTGGACAGGCGGGGCGGGCGGTGATCAGGGGGTGGTGGGGTGCTGCTGCAGGTGCAGCCCCTTGTCGGGCCAGCGGCGCATCACCACCAGCCCCAGCACCACCAGCACTGCGGGAATGATGCCCATGCACAGGCGGATCGCCAGCAGGGCACTCTCCGGTTGCAGCATGCCGCGGCTGGCCACGTAGCCGCTGAAGCTCATCAGGTTGCCGAAGAAGAACAGGGCGAAGCTGATGCAGATCTTCTGGGTGAACACCATCCAGGCGCTGTATTGCCCGGCGGGTTTTTCCGGATCGGCATCAATGGCATCGGGCAGCAGGGCCCAGGGGATCAGGTAGGCCGTGGAAGCCCCCAGACCCACCACCAGGATCACCGCCACCAGGGCCGCCAGCCGCAGCCCGTTGCCCAGGCTGCCGAGGGGGGGGATGGCCGCATCCAGGGGGCTGAGCAGCATGGCCCCCGCGCAGCTCGCCATCCACAGGCCGGCCCCCCAGTGCAGGGCCCGGATGCGCCCCTGGCCATGGGCCACGCTGGTCCAGAGCTGCAGCCCCACCAGGGTGCTGATCTGGAAGGGCAACAGGATCCAGTTGCTCCAGCCCTCCGGCACGTGCATCACCACCGGCAGGAAGATCAGGGCGGCGGTCTGCATGATCTGCAGCGCACACCAGAGCAGCAGGTAGAGGCCCAGCACCCGCAGGAAACGGCCGTTGCGGCCCACGCGCTTCAGCAGCCGCCGGGTGGTGCCGGGATGGGAGGTGGGCTGCTGGCAGCCGCGGGCCATGGGGGCGATGCCCCAGGCGCAGAGCAGCGTGCACACCGTGATGATCAGGCCGCTGAATAGCCCCAGACGCCAGTAGTTGGCGGCGTTGTCGTGGTCGCGCAGCAGCAGGCCCCCCAGCACGATGCCGATCAACCCCGCGATGATCGAGCCCGTGAAACGCGAGGTGTTGAGCCGCGTGCGCAGGCTGACGCTGGTGGTGAGTTCCGCCGCCAGGGCGGCATAGGGCAGGTTGACGCAGGTGTAGAGGCTGTTGGCCAGCACCGAGATGGCCACGAAGATCCAGAAGCGCACCCAGTGGTCGCCGGGTGGCAGCCACCACATCAGGGCCATGGCGATCCCCAGGGGCAGGGCACTGCCCACCAGCCAGGGCAGCCGCGGACCCCAGGGGGTGCGGGTCTTGTCGCTCAGCCAGCCCACGATCGGGTCGTTGATGGCATCCCAGAGGCGGGCCAGCATCAGCACCAGGCCGGCCATCCAGG
>VGQL01000036.1 GCA_016882415.1 Cyanobacteria bacterium M_DeepCast_200m_mx_001 | reverse complement strand
TGTCGTAGTAGCCGCCCTTGGTGCCGAAGAACAGGGTGGCCAGCACGAACAGGCCGCTGCCCCCCAGCAGCACGGTGGCGAGGCTGAAGCCGGAGCTGTGGTCCACGCGGGCAAGGCTGAGTTCGCTTCATTGTGGTTCGTCTCGCCGGATGTGGCGTACACCTTGAACAGATGACCCGATCCCCAGGACATCTGCCGCCCTCGTTTTTCGCCCGACCCGCCGAGCAGGTTGCACCCGAGCTGATCGGCTGCCTGCTGGTGAAACGCCAACCCACTGGGGAGTTGCTGTGGGGCGTGGTGGTGGAAACGGAGGCGTATTCCCAGGAGGAGCCCGCCTGCCACGGCTACCGCCGCCGCACCCCCAGCAACGAAACCCTGTTTGGTGAGCCTGGGCGTTTCTATGTGTATGTGAGCTATGGCATTCACCACTGCGTGAATGTGGTCACCGGCCGCAGCGACTGGGCCAACGGGGTGCTGCTGCGGGCGGCGGCCCTGCCGGGGGAACCGGAACGGGCGGCCGCTGGGCCGGCGTTGCTGGCGCGGCGGTTTGGCCTGGATCGGCGCCACGACGCCCAACCGGCCATCCCGGAGCAGGGCCTCTGGTTCGCGGCGCCACCGGCCCACTGGCCCGCCATCGGCGAGGCAGACCGGCTGCAGACCACGCGCATCGGCATCAGCCAGGGGCAGGAGTTGCCCTGGCGTTGGTATCTGCGCCGCAGCCGTTGCGTGAGCCGCCGTGCGCGGGGGGATCGCACCCCGCCCGCCGCTGAGGCCCACACCGTGGCCGCCGGTGCCCTGGCCTCCTAGCCTGCGGGTGTGATCTGCAGGCAGCTTTGAGCGACTGGAGCCACCGCCATGTGCTCGATCTGGCGGCCTTCTCGCTTGAGGATTACGCCACCGTGCTGGAGCTGGCCCAGCGCTTTCGGGCTATGCCCACCAGCGGTGCGCGCAAATTGCCGGCTCTGCAGGGGCGGTTGGTGACCACCCTGTTTTTTGAGCCCAGCACCCGCACCCGCAGCAGTTTTGAGCTGGCGGCCAAGCGGCTCTCGGCCGATGTGCAGAGCTTCTCGCCCTCCTCCAGCTCCCTGAGCAAGGGCGAAAGCCTGCTCGACACGGTGCGCACCTACGTGGCCATGGGGGCCGACCTGCTGGTGGTGCGGCACCGCTGCACCGGTGTGCCCGCCAGCCTTGCCCATGATCTGGATGCCAGCGGTGAGCGGGTGTCGGTGCTCAATGGCGGCGACGGCCTCCACAGCCACCCCAGCCAGGGCCTGCTGGATTTGTTCACCCTGGCGCGCCAGTTCGCCCCGGAAGCCCCCACACCCGAGGCACTGCGCGGCCGCCGCATCGTGATCGTCGGGGATGTGCTCCATTCCCGGGTGGCCCGCTCCAACCTCTGGGCCCTCACCGCCTGCGGCGCCGATGTGGTGCTCTGCGGCCCTCCCACCCTGCTGCCGGAGGCATTTTCAGACTTTGTGGCGGCCCCGCCGCCCGGGCAGTCGAGCGATCCGGTGGCGCGGCGGGGCAGCGTGCGGATCGAGCGCGATCTCGACCAGGCCCTGGCCGGAGCCGATGCGGTGATGACCCTGCGCCTGCAGAAGGAGCGCATGACCCAGCAGCTGCTCACCAGCCTGGAGCACTACCACCGCCACTACGGCCTCACCCATGCGCGGCTGGAGCGGTGCGGGGCATCGGTGCCGGTGCTGCATCCCGGCCCGGTGAACCGTGGCGTGGAACTCAGCGGTGCCCTGCTGGATGATCCCCGCCGCTCCCTGGTGGAGGAGCAGGTCACCAACGGCATTCCGGTGCGGATGGCCCTGCTTTACCTGTTGGCCGCCAGCTGAGGCTCCACGGCTCAGAGCAGCTTGAAGCCCTCCAGCAGCAGGCCGTAGCTGAAGCCCAGCCGCCCCATGTCCAGCAGCTCGAGCCCGAGGCGATCGCCGGGGCGGCGCCGCAGCGGGCCCCGCAGCCGGATCGCCACCTCAATCAGCACCACGCACAGCAGGGCCGCCACCGGGTCGAGAAAGGCACGGGCGCCGGTGACGGTGCCAATGGCGTTGCCGATCACGAAGGCCCCCAGCAACACGATCAACAGCAGCGACAGGCGCCGCCACGGGTTGCCGGCCCATTGCTCCAACCGGGGCCAGGCTCCACCCAGGCTCTGCTGCAGCCGGGTGCGTTGCGGCGGGGGGGCGCTGTTCAATCAGGCGATCAGCCGTCGCTGTCCTTCTTACGGGCGCCTTTGCCCTCCAGCAACTCCAGCAGGGCCTCCATCTGGGCCATCACACCGCGCACCTCTCCGGCTTCGGGCAGCAGGCCGTCTTCCATCACGCCCTGGTGCATTTCACGCAGCTCCTGGCGGATGTAGCGCAGGTGGCTCACCACCTGCTCGCGCTTCGACTGCGACATCTGCTGGACCGGAAACCGGGAAGATTTGTGTCCCTTTTACCGCATCGCCCCGCGGCGATCGCAATCACTTCTGGCCGAATTGCGCCTTCGCCTCTTCAAAGAAGGCCAAATCAATGGCACTGCGGCCGCTCTCGCCGGCCAGGGCTTCAATGCGCTTGCGCACGGCCGGCCGCACAAAGAACGGCACCTCCTTGAGCTTGCTCTCCGCCTCCGCGCTCCACTCCATCGCCGATTCCCGCTGTGCTGCCCTGGGCTGGAAGGTGGATGGAGAATAGGGGACTCGAACCCCTGACCTCTGCGGTGCGATCGCAGCGCTCTACCAGCTGAGCTAATTCCCCGGTGTGGACCCCGCTGCGGCAGCGTCCTGGCCAGAACTTATCAGCCTTTGCCGGCCCTGCACCCCTGCCATGACTGACGCCCCCACCATCACCGCCGAGCTGATCGCCTCCCTGGATGAGGCCGCCATGGCGGCCCTGGCGCAGCGCCTTGAGGAGGACGACTACCCCAGCGCCTTTGCCGGCCTGGAGGATTGGCATCTGCTGCGGGCCGTGGCGATCCACCGCCCTGAGCTGGCGCGCCCCTACGTGCACCTGGTGGATCAGGAACCCTTCGATGAGGACTGAGGCGCCGGGCCCTCCGGATCCGCTGGCGGGTCGGCGCATCCTGGTGGGCATCAGCGGCAGCATCGCGGCGGTGAAGCTGCCGCTGGTGGTGAGCGCCCTGGCCAAACGCGGCGCGGAGGTGCGCTGCGTGCTCACCCCGAGCGCCGAGCGGCTGGTGAGTGCGGTGGCCCTGGCCAGCCTCAGCCGCCAGCGCTGCTTCCTGGATGCCGATCAGTGGAGCCCCACCGCCCCCAGGCCCCTGCACGTGGAGCTGGCGGAATGGGCTGAGCTGGTGCTGCTGGCGCCGCTCTCCGCCACCAGCCTGGGTCGATGGGTGCATGGCCTGGGGGACAGCCTGCTGGCCTCGATCCTGCTGGCCACCGAGGCGCCCGTGCTGGCGGCCGCCGCCATGAACACCGCCATGTGGGCCTCCCCCGGGGTGCTGGCCAACTGGCGGCAGCTGCAGGCCTTTGAGCGGGTGCTGCCCCTGGGGCCCGCCGAGGGCCTGTTGGCCTGCGATCGCCAGGGCACCGGCCGCATGGCCGAGCCGGAGCTGCTGCTGCTGGCCCTCGAATCCCTGGCCACCTGGGGCTGGCGGCGCGATTGGCAGGGCCGGCGCCTGCTGGTGACCGCCGGCCCCACCCGTGAATGGCTGGACCCCGCCCGCACCATCAGCAACCCCAGCACCGGCCGCATGGGGGTGCTGTTGGCCCAGGCCGCCCGGCTGCGGGGGGCGGAGGTGCAGCTGCTGCATGGCCCCCTGCAGCTCGATCCCGCCTGGTTGGAGGGGCTCGAGTGCCAGCCCATCGACACCGGTGAGCAGCTCCAACAGCAGCTGCGGCTGCGCCAACCGGGGGTGGAGGCCATCGCCATGGCCGCCGCCGTGGCCGATCACAGGCCTGTGGCCGCCCAGCCCCAGAAACTCGACAAGCAGGCCCTCGCGGCCCAACTGGATCAGGGTTGGGAGGCGGTGCCGGATCTGCTGCAGGAGCTGGTGCAGCGCCGCCCGGCGGGTCAGCGCATCCTCGGTTTTGCCGCCCACAGCGGTGACGTGCTGCCCCAGGCCCAGGCGAAATTCGCGCGCAAGGGCTGCGATCTGCTGTTCGCCAACCCCATCGATCGGCCGGGGGCGGGGTTCGCGGTCTCCAGCAATCAGGGCTGGCTGCTGGGGCCGGGGGATGCGGTGGAACCCATCGCACCGCAGTCGAAGCTGGCGGTGGCCCACCGGCTGCTCACGGCCCTGGGGGGGCTGTTGCCTGGGGTTGCCGCCTCAGGCGGCCAGGGCTGAATCGTCGTCGCCGCTCTGCAGCAGATCCAGGAAGGTGCGCAGCTGCAGGCGCGGGATGTAGGGCCAGCCGCCGCTGCGCTCCATGCCCTGCAGCAGGTTGAACAGTTCGCCGCGGTCGGCGGGCAGGCTGGCGCGGAAGGGGCCGTCCTGAATGGTGCGGTGCAGATCCTCCAGCCGCCGCAGCAGCAGCAGCAGGGCTTCGGGGTTGCCATCCACCTCGTCGGCCAGCAGCTGCAGGCCCGCCAGTTCGCTGCTCAGCCGCGCCTCCCAGTCGCCTTCGGCCAGGCGGTTGGTGGTGTGCTCGTCGGGGCTGCCAGCGCTCATCGGGGGGAGTTCAACTGCTCTCGCATACAGGTTGTTGAGAGCCGCGACATGGTACGCGGAATGGGCTTTTTGCACCGGTAGTATCCCGAGCGGGCGCACCCCCACCAGAGGTTTTCCCCGCCAGACCGGCTTCTCCCCATGCGTTTCCGTCCCCTGCTGGCCCTCGTGCTGGCGCTCTGTCTGACCCTTGTCACCGCCTGCAGCGGTGGCGCCAAGGCGGTCGACCGGGCCAACCTGACCTACGACGACATCCACAACACCGGTCTGGCCAACGACTGCCCGACCCTTCCAGATTCCGCCCGGGGCTCCATCAGCCTCGACGGCTCCAGCAAGTATCAGCTGCGCGAGATCTGCATGCACCCCGCGGAGGTGTATGTGAAGGGTGAGCCCACCAACAAGCGCCAGGAGGCCCAGTTCGTGGCCACCAAGATCCTGACCCGCTTCACCACCAGCCTGGATCAGGTGTATGGCGATCTGGCCGTGACCGGCAACGGCATCAATTTCAAGGAGCTGGGCGGCATCGATTTCCAGATCGTCACCGTGCTGCTGCCCGGTGGTGAAGAGGTGCCCTTCACCTTCTCCAGCAAGGATCTCGATGCCACCGCTGACGGCGCCGCCATCAGCACCAGCACCGACCTGAGTGGCAGCTACCGCGTGCCCAGCTACCGCACCTCCAACTTCCTGGATCCCAAGGGTCGTGCCCTCACCACCGGTGTGCAGTACGCCCAGGGCCTGGTGGCCCTGAACGGCCAGGACGACGAGCTGGCCCGTGAGAACAGCAAGCGCTACATCGATGGCACCGGTGAGATGAACCTCTCGATCACCAAGGTGGATGCCGCCACCGGCGAATTCGCCGGTGTGTTCACCGCCATCCAGCCCTCCGACACCGACATGGGCAGCCATGACCCGGTGGACGTGAAGATCACCGGCCAGGTGTATGGCCGCCTTGAGAAGGTCTGATCTGCACGGGCTGATCTGCAGCAGAGGGGGCCCCAGGCCCCCTTTTTTTTGTGCGCAACGGGCCCTCTGGGAGAATCGCCGCCATTGATCGATCCCCGGGTTCCCCAGCCATGACGAGCACCGCCAGCCCCGCCCGCGCCGGTTTGATTGCCCCCCATGGCGGCAGCCTGGTGGATCTGCGGGTGCCGGCGGAGCAGCGGGAGGCGGCCAAGGCGGGCGTGGACCACGTGGTGGAGTGCTCCGACCGCAATGCCTGTGATGTGGAGCTGCTGATGGTGGGGGGCTTCTCCCCCCTGCGCGGCTTCATGCACCAGGACGACTACCGCTCGGTGGTGGAGACCAACCGCACCACCAGCGGCCTGCTGTTCGGCCTGCCGATCGTGATGGACACCCACCGCGAGGACATCGTGGTGGGCCAGAAGCTGCTGCTCACCTACCGGGGCCAGGAGCTGGCGGTGATGACGGTGGAGAGCAAGTGGGAGCCCGACAAGGCCCGTGAGGCCCTGGGCTGCTACGGCACCTCCTCGATCGAGCACCCCGCCGTGAAGATGATCGCCACCGAGCGCGGTCGCTTTTATCTGGGTGGCGCCATCCAGGGCCTGGAGCTGCCCCGGCGCGTGTTCCCCTGCAAGACCCCCGCGGAGGTGCGGGCGACCCTGCCCGAGGGGCAGGACGTGGTGGCCTTCCAGTGCCGCAACCCCATCCACCGCGCCCACTACGAGCTGTTCACCCGCGCCCTCGACGCCAGCAACGTGAGCGAGCAGGGGGTGGTGCTGGTGCATCCCACCTGCGGCCCCACCCAGGACGACGACATCTCCGGTGAGGTGCGCTTCCAGACCTACGAGCGCCTCGCCGCCGAGGTGAACAACCCCCGCATCCGCTGGGCCTACCTGCCCTATTCGATGCACATGGCCGGCCCCCGCGAGGCCCTGCAGCACATGATCATCCGCAAGAACTACGGCTGCACCCACTTCATCATTGGCCGCGACATGGCCGGCTGCAAAAGCTCGGTGAGTGGCGACGACTTCTACGGCCCGTACCAGGCCCAGGATTTCGCCCGGGAGAACGCCCCCGAGCTGGGCATGGAAACCGTGCCCTCCCTCAACCTCGTGTACACCGAGGAGGAGGGCTACGTGACCGCCGAGCACGCCGAGGCCCGCGGCCTGCACGTGAAGAAGCTCAGCGGCACCCAGTTCCGCCAGATGCTGCGCGGCGGCGAGGAGATCCCCGAGTGGTTCGCCTTCCGTAGCGTGGTGGAGGTGCTCAGGGCCGCCGCCTGAGGGCGGTTAACATTCCTTAATCTCATCCATCCTTCCCTGCGGAGACTCAAGTGAAGAAGCGCTGGCGCAATGCGGGGCTGTACGTGCTCCTGGCCGTGGTGGTGATCGCCGTGGGCACCGCCTTCCTGGATCGCCCCGACCCGGCCAACGCCCCCCGCACGCTGCGCTACAGCGATTTCGTGGAGGCCGTGGAGGGCAATGAGGTGTCGCGGGTGCTGATCGCCCCCGACCGCGGCACCGCCCAGGTGGTGGAGAACAACGGCCAGCGCGCCGTGGTCAACCTCGCCCCCGACAAAGACCTCCTCAAGCTGCTGGAGCAGCACAAGGTGGACATCGCCGTGGAGCCCTCCCGCCAGCCCCAGCCCTGGCAGCAGGCCATCGGCTCGCTGATCTTCCCGCTGTTGCTGCTGGGGGGCCTCTTCTTCCTGTTGCGCCGCGCCCAGGGCGGTGGTGGCAACCCGGCCATGAACTTCGGCAAGAGCAAGGCCCGGGTGCAGATGGAGCCCCAGACCCAGGTGACCTTCGGCGATGTGGCCGGCATCGAAGGGGCCAAGCTCGAGCTCACCGAGGTGGTGGATTTCCTCAAGAACCCCGATCGTTTCACCGCCGTCGGCGCCAAGATCCCCAAGGGTGTGTTGCTGGTGGGCCCTCCGGGCACCGGTAAAACCCTCTTGGCCAAGGCCGTGGCCGGCGAGGCCGGCGTGCCCTTCTTCTCGATCTCCGGTTCGGAGTTCGTGGAGATGTTCGTGGGCGTGGGCGCCAGCCGCGTGCGCGATCTGTTCGAGCAGGCCAAGAAGAACGCCCCCTGCATCGTGTTCATCGATGAGATCGACGCCGTGGGCCGCCAGCGCGGCGCCGGCCTGGGTGGTGGCAACGACGAGCGGGAGCAGACCCTCAACCAGCTGCTCACCGAGATGGACGGCTTTGAGGGCAACACCGGCATCATCATCGTGGCCGCCACCAACCGGCCGGATGTGCTGGATTCGGCGCTGATGCGTCCCGGTCGTTTCGACCGCCAGGTGGTGGTGGATCGCCCCGATTACGCCGGTCGTCTCCAGATCCTCGGCGTTCACGCCCGTGGCAAGACCCTCGCCAAGGACGTCGACCTCGACAAGATCGCCCGCCGCACCCCCGGCTACACCGGCGCCGATCTGGCCAACCTGCTCAACGAGGCGGCGATCCTGGCGGCCCGGCGCGAGCTCACCGAAATCTCCATGGATGAGGTGAACGACGCCATTGAGCGCGTGATGGCGGGCCCCGAGAAAAAAGATCGCGTGATGAGCGAGAAGCGCAAGCGTCTCGTGGCGTATCACGAGGCCGGCCACGCCCTGGTGGGGGCCCTGATGCCCGATTACGACCCGGTGCAGAAGATCTCGATCATTCCCCGCGGCAACGCCGGCGGCCTCACCTTCTTCACCCCCTCTGAGGAGCGGATGGAGTCGGGCCTCTATTCCCGCGCCTATCTCCAGAACCAGATGGCCGTGGCCCTGGGCGGTCGCGTGGCCGAAGAGATCGTTTACGGCGAAGACGAAGTCACCACCGGTGCCTCCAACGACCTGCAGCAGGTGGCCCGTGTGGCCCGCCAGATGGTGACCCGCTTCGGCATGAGCGATCGCCTCGGCCCGGTGGCCCTGGGCCGCAGCCAGGGGGGCATGTTCCTCGGCCGCGACATCGCCGCCGAGCGCGATTTCTCCGAGGACACCGCCGCCGCCATCGACGAGGAGGTGAGCCAACTGGTGGCGGAGGCCTACAAGCGCGCCACTGCCGTGCTCAGCGGCAACCGCAAGGTGCTCGATGAATTGGCGGAGATGCTGGTGGAGCGCGAAACCGTGGATGCCGACGATCTGCAGGAGCTGTTGATCCGCAGCGACGTGCGGGTGGCGGAATACGTCTGATCCAGCGGCGCTGCTGAAGGCCCTGCGCCGCCAGCCTGTGCTGGCGGTGTTGCGCCCCACCACCCCTGAAGAGGCCCGGGCCCAGTTGCTGCCGTTGCAGCAGCTGGGTTTGGTGCATGTGGAGCTGGCGGTGAGCCTCCATCCCACCTGGCCTGCAATGGTGCGGGGCCTGGTTCAGGAGTTTCCGCAGCTGCGGCTCGGTGGGGCGTCGGTGCGTTGCAGTGCGGGCCTGGACGCGGTGGCCGCGGCGGGTCTTGGCTATGTGGTCTCGCCAATCCTGGAGCGTGAGCTCCTGCTGCGGGCGGAGGCCCTTGGGCTGCCGCTGGTGCCGGGGGTGTTTAGCCCCACGGAGGTGGCGGCGGCGGTGCGCTGGGGTGCCCGCGCCGTGAAGCTCTACCCCGCTGCGGCGTTAGCCCCCACCTACTGGGCCTCCCTGCGCGGCCCCCTCGGCCCCCTCCCCTTCTGCATCGCCGCCGGTGGCCTGGCGCCGCAGGATGGCCCCGCATGGCTCCAGGCGGGAGTGGATGCCATCGCCTTGGGGGGACAGCTGTTTGAGCCCTCGGCAACGGGTCCGCGGCTGCGGCCGGGGCTGGAACCCCTGCTGACATGGCTGCGTTCGCGGCCGGACGCCTAGCTCTGGTTCGACGATCCCGACAACGCGATTGTTGTCACTTTTGAGATTGCGGTGCTACCCCTGAGATAGACGTCATTTTCTGTATGTCTCAACTCACGGTCAAGCTGAGCGACAAGGCCGATGCCCTGATCGCCCAGCTTCAGAAGGAGATCTTCAATCGCCGCCGCAAGAAAGTTTCTGCTGCGGGCGTGGTTGAGACTCTCGTGGAGAGCGGCGCCAAGTCGCAATCCGACAAGCGCTTTGCCACCTCTTGGAAAAACCTGATCGCTGACATCGAGAAGGCCGCCAAGCTCGCCAATGCCCATGGCAGCAAGCCCTCCAACATCAGTGATGCCGAGTGGGTGCTGATCCTCAGCCACCGGGCCCGCAGCTCCGCTCCGGCCAAGCCCGCCGCCCGCAAGGCCGCTGCGAAGAAAGCCGTTGCCAAGAAACCCGCTGCCAAGCGCGCGGTGGCCAAGGCCAA
>VGQL01000035.1 GCA_016882415.1 Cyanobacteria bacterium M_DeepCast_200m_mx_001 | reverse complement strand
AGCAGCAGTGCTAATCAAAGGCATTAGCGCCGCTTGTCACGCTGTGGCCGCAGGGGGTTGGATCACCTGGAGCCCCAGCGTCACCCTGGTGCCCAGCCGCGGCTGTTTTAACCAGTGCGATTACTGCAGTTTTCGCCTGCCCCTCGATCAGGCCCGCCCCCTTGAGCTGGCGCAGGCCCGGGAGCAGCTGCGGCGGCGCCCCCAGGCCCGCGAGGTGCTGTTGCTCAGCGGCGAGGTGGCGCCGGGGTCGCCCGAGCGCCCGGCCTGGGGGCGGCGTCTCTTGGCCCTCAGCCGCCTGGCCCTGGCGGAGGGGCGCCTGCCCCACACCAATGCCGGCCCCCTGGATCGGCATGAGATGGCTGCCCTGGCCCGGCTCAACCCCTCCATGGGCTTGATGCTCGAGGGCCTCGGACCCGCCTACGACCGCCTGCATCAACGGGCCCCCAGCAAAGGACTGGCAGTCCGCCTGGGGCAGCTGGAGCAGGCGGGGCGGTTGGGGGTGCCGTTCACCACCGGATTGCTGCTGGGGGTGGGGGAATCTCAGGCGGAGCGGCGCCAGGGCCTGGAGCTGTTGGCCCAGCTGCAGCGCCGCTGGGGCCACCTGCAGGAGGTGATCCTGCAGCCCTGGCGCCCCGATGCTGAGCAGGGCCGGCCCCTGGATGCCCAGGAGCGCCGCGACCTGCTGGCCACCATCGCCCTGGCCCGCCGGTTGCTGCCGCCGGAGGTGCATCTGCAGATGCCCCCGAATCTCTGGCCCCTGCACGCCCTGCCGGAGGCCCTGGAGGCCGGCATCGACGATCTGGGCGGCATCGACAGCACCGATGTGATCAACCCCGCTTACCCCCAGCCCACGCCCGAGCAGCTGGCGGCGGTGCTGGGGCGCCAGGGCTGGCGGCTGCGGCCGCGGCTGTGCGTGCACCGGCGCTGGTGGCCCTGGCTGCCGGCGGCCCTGCGGCGGCGGGTGGAGCAGATGGCCCAGGGGCTCGGCGGCGCTGCCGTCTCGGCGGGCGGGCACGCTTGTTAGCGTCCGCATTCGCCCTGGCCCCGCCATTGAGTCAGCCCACCCCCGGAGATCAGCGGGTGCTGCTGGTGCGGTTGCCCTGCAACCCGATCTTTCCAATCGGCCCGGTGTATCTGGCCGATCACCTGCACAAGCAATTCCCGGCTCTGCCGCAGCAGATCCTCGATCTGGCGGCGGTGCCGCTGCTGGATGTGGAGGCGGTGCTGCTGGAGCGCATCGACGCCTTCCGCCCCACGCTGTTGGTGTTCTCCTGGCGGGACATTCAGATCTATGCCCCGGTGGATGGCCGGGGCGGCAATCCCCTGCAGAACTCCTTCGAGGTGTTCTATGCCCGCAATCCCCTGCGGCGCCTGCGGGGTGCCCTGGGGGGCCTGAGGCTGATGGGCTCGTTTTACGGGGAGCTCTGGCGCAACCTGCGCCTGGTGCGCCACGGGCTGCGCCGGGCGCGGCGCTTCGAGCCGGCCGCCCTGGCGGTGCTCGGCGGTGGGGCCGTGAGCGTGTTTTACGAGCAGCTGGGGCGGCAGTTGCCCCGCGGCACCGTGGTGTCAGTGGGGGAGGGGGAGCCCCTGCTGGAGAAGCTGATCCGCGGCGAATCCCTGGAGGCGGAGCGCTGCTTCCTGGCCGGGGAGCCGCCCCGGCCGGGCCTCATTCACGAGCAGCCGGCGGGCATGGAGAAAACCGCCTGCAATTACGACTACATCGCCTCCATCTGGCCGCAGCTGGATTGGTACCTCGAGGGGGGCGATTTCTACGTGGGGGTGCAGACCAAGCGCGGCTGCCCCCACAACTGCTGTTACTGCGTGTACACGGTGGTGGAGGGCAAGGCGGTGCGGGTGAACCCCGTGCAGGAGGTGATCGCTGAGATGCGTCAGCTCTATGCCCGCGGGGTGCGGGGCTTCTGGTTCACCGATGCCCAGTTCATCCCGGCCCGCCGCTACATCGACGACGCCAAGGAGCTGTTGCGGGCGATCCAGGCCGAAGGCTGGACGGATATCCGTTGGGCCGCCTACATCCGCGCCGACAACCTCGATGCCGAGCTGGCGGAGCTGATGGTGGCCACCGGCATGGACTACTTCGAGATCGGCATCACCTCAGGCTCCCAGGAGCTCGTGCGCAAGATGCGCATGGGCTACAACCTGCGCACCGTGCTGGAGAACTGCCGTCTGCTGGCACGGGCCGGTTTCCGGGCCCACGTGTCGGTGAACTACTCGTTCAACGTGATCGACGAGCGCCCCGAGACAATCCGCCAGACCGTGGCCTACCAACGGGAACTGGAGCGGATCTTCGGCGCCGACAAGGTGGAGCCGGCGATCTTCTTCATCGGCCTGCAGCCCCACACCCACCTGGAGCAGTACGGCTTCGAACAGGGCCTGATCCAGCCCGGCTACAACCCGATGAGCATGCTGCCCTGGACGGCCCGCCAGCTGCTCTGGAACCCCGAGCCCATGGGCAGCACCTTCGGGCGCATCTGCCTGGAGGCCTTTGAACGCAACCCGGCCGACTTCGGCCGCACGGTGATCGACCTGCTGGAGCGGGATTACGGCGCTGCACCGCTGGAGCAGGCCCTGCGGGCCCCGGTGGAGGGGCGGGCGGCCCTGGCCACGGCGGTGCGCTAGGGCCGCCACCAGCGGCGGCGGGCCAGCAGCAGCAGCGCCAGCCCAAGCCAGCCCAGCACCCCGCCAATCGGATTCGCAGGCCCCATCAGCCAGGCCGGTGCCGTGGGGTTCACGGCCACCACCCCGCTCTGCAGCACAAACCAGCCCCCCACCAGGCCGCCGTGCAGCCCCACGGCCCCCCAGAGCAGCTGGCCATCGGCGCGCCGTTGCAGCCCCAGGGCCAGCCCCAGCAGCAGTAACCCCCCCAGCAGGGCCAGGAGCGGCCCCAGGGGCAGGTTGAAGCGGGTGTGCACCAGGCTGAACAGCACCGCCTGCAGCCCTAGGGCCCGCTGGGCCCCCAACAGCAGGCTCAGTTCCCCCAACAGCCAGCCGCGGAACAGCAATTCTTCGGCGAACCCCACCCCCAGCCCCAGGGCCAGGCCATTGAGCACCAGGCCAGCCGAGAGCTGGGGTTGCCAGCGCAGTTGCCCCAGGGCCCCCAGGCCCAGCAGCACCAGGGCCAGCAGCCCCGCCGCCTTGATCAATCCCCGCAGCAGCGCCTTGGCCACGGCCGGCAGCGGGGCCCGCACCCCCAGGCTCCGCCAGGGATGGGCGCTGCCCCAGCAACGCCGCAGGCGCCAGGGCAGGCTCAGCACCAGGGCCAGTACCGCCGGCCCCGCCGCCAGCGCAGCCCGCTGATCCGCCGCGACACCCACCAGCCCCAGCAGCAGCTGGCCCCCGAGAAACACCGCCACCAGGCCGAGGGGATAGAGCAGCGTTCCCCACCAGTGCAGCCGCGGCGCCGGGGCGGGAGCCATCACTGCTCCGGTTCCAGCGTGCTGCTGAGCCCCTTGGCTTTCAGGGTTTCGCAGTAAAACTCCGCCGGCTCCAGATCACACACGATCACCAGGCCCACGCCCGTGTTGTGGGCCTCAAGCATCACGGCAATGGCGTCCTGCTCACTCAGGGACGGCACCACCTGCCGCAGCGTGCCCACCACGTATTCCATGGTGTTCACCGGGTCGTTGTGCAGCAGCACCTTGTAGCGGGGGGAGGGCTTGCGCACCCGCTCCGGCGCTTTCTCCATCACCGCCGCTCCGCCGCTCTCGCGGCTGGGGGTCTGGGTGGATCGAATCATCATGGCGAGCTCCGGCATGACGAGGATTGACTTTAGGTAGGCGTTCAAGCGGCTGCCGCCGCCCCTAGGGCGGCGTGGATGCGGCGCATGGCCTCCTCCACGTTGGCGCGGCTGTTGAAGGCCGAGAGGCGGAAGTAGCCCTCGCCGGCGGCGCCGAACCCACTGCCGGGGGTGCCCACCACGTGGGCCTGGCTGAGCAGCAGATCGAAGAAACCCCAGGAGTCGATCCCGGCGGGTGTCTTCACCCACACGTAGGGGGCCTGTTCGCCGCCAAACACCTCCAGACCGGCGGCGCTGAGCTCGCGGCGAATGATGGCGGCGTTCTCCATGTAGAAGGCGATCAGCGCCTTCACCTGGGCCTGGCCCTCGGGTGAATACACCGCTTCGGCGCCCCGCTGCACGATGTAGCTCACCCCGTTGAACTTGGTGCACTGGCGGCGGTTCCAGAGGCCCCACAGCTCCACGCGTTCGCCGTTGGCGGCGGTGCCCATCAGGCCGCGGGGCACCACGGTGAGGGCGCAGCGGGTGCCCGTGAAGCCGGCGTTCTTGGAGAACGACCGGAACTCAATGGCGCACTCGCGGGCCCCTTCGATCTCATAGATCGAGTGGGGTAGGGAGGGGTCCTGGATGAAGGCCTCGTAGGCCGCATCGAACAGGATCAGTGCCCCGTGGGCGCGGGCGTAGTCGACCCAGGCCTTGAGCTGCGCCTTGCTCGCTACCGCACCTGTGGGGTTGTTGGGGAAGCACAGGTAGATCAGATCCACCGGTTGGCTGGGGATCTGGGCGGTGAAGCCGTTGTCGGCGTTGATGGGCAGGTAGGTGAGGCCGCCGTACTGGCCGGCAGCATCGGCATCGCCGGTGCGCCCCGCCATCACATTGCTGTCCACATACACCGGGTACACCGGGTCGGTGACGGCGATGCGGTTGCCCTCCCCCAGGATGTCGAGGATGTTGGCGCTGTCGCACTTGGAGCCGTCGGAGACGAAGATCTCCTCGGCACTGATCGAGCAACCGCGGGCCTGGAAATCGTGCTGGGCGATCGCCTCCCGCAGCCACAGATAACCCTGCTCGGGGCCGTAGCCATGGAAGCCCTCACGGGTGCCCATCTCATCGATGGCCGCCTTCATGGCCGTGCGGCAGGCCTCCGGCAGGGGTTCGGTCACATCGCCGATGCCCAGCCGGATGATCGGGGCCTGCGGGTTGGCCTCGCTGAAGGCCTTCACCCGGCGGGCGATCTCGGGGAACAGGTAGCCCGCCTTGAGCTTCAGGTAGTTGCCGTTGACCAGGGCCATCACCGCTGCGGGCCGATCGGGCCCCGTTGAACTGGGCGGATTGTCCTATGGCGCCGGCCCTGTGCTGCATACGATCAAGGCATCGCCACGCCGTGGGCCCCCGTGACCGTTGCCAGCCCGGTGGACTTCGCCGCCCTGGTGGACCGCAGCATCGCCAAGCCGGGCCGCTACCTGGGCAATGAGCTGGGGGTGCAGCCCCGTGACTGGGATCAGGCCTGGGCCGCCGCCGGCGTGCGCTGGGCCCTCACCTACCCCGAGATCTACGAGGTGGGGGCCAGCAACACCGGCCACATCATTCTCTATTCGATCCTCAATCGCGTTCCGGGGCAGCTGTGCGACCGCAGCTACCTGCCCGGCCCCGACCTGGCGGAGCGGCTCAGGGCCCGCGGCGATGCCCTGTTTGCGGTGGAAAGCCGCCGGCCGCTGCCCGCCTTCGACATCCTCGGCTTTTCGCTCAGCTACGAGCTGGGGGCCACCAACATCCTCTCGATGTTGGAGCTGGCCCGGATCCCCATCCGCGCCGCCGATCGGGGTGACCTCCCCCTGGGGGATCCCGCTGCGGTGCCGTTGATCTTTGCCGGCGGCCCCACCGCCACCAGCAACCCCGAACCCTTTGCGGCGTTCTTCGATTTCGTCGTGCTCGGCGATGGCGAGGAGGTGTTGCCGGAGATCGGCCTGGTGGTGGCTGAGGCCAAGGCCGCCGGCCTGAGCCGCCGCCAGCTGCTGATCGACCTGGCCCAGGTGCCAGGGGTGTACGTGCCGGCGCTCTATGGCCCGGGCCCCGATGGCGTCAGCCTGGTGCCGCTCGAGCCGGGCATCCCGGCGCGGGTGCTGCGCCGCACCGCCACGCCGATGCCGCACTACGCCATGGGGCTGGTGCCGCACATCGAAACGGTGCATGACCGGCTCACGGTGGAGATCCGCCGCGGCTGCACCCGCGGCTGCCGCTTCTGCCAGCCCGGGATGCTCACCCGCCCGGCCCGTGATGTGGAGCCCGAGGCGGTGATCGAGGCGATCGAAACCGGCATGGAGCGCACCGGCTACTCCGATTTTTCGCTGCTCTCCCTGAGCTGCTCCGACTACCTGGCCCTGCCGGCCGTGGGGGTGGAGCTGCGCAACCGCCTGGCGGATAAGAACGTGAGCCTCTCCCTGCCCAGCCAGCGGGTGGATCGCTTCGACAGCAACATCGCCCACATCCTTGGGGGCACCCGTAAGGCCGGGCTCACCTTTGCCCCTGAGGCCGGCAGCCAGCGGCTGCGGGACATTGTGAACAAGGGGCTCACCGATGCGGAGCTGCTGCGGGGCATCCGCACCGCCATGGAGAGCGGCTACCGCAAGATCAAGCTCTATTTCATGATCGGCCTGCCGGGGGAAACGGACGCCGATGTGCTGGGCATCGCCGACACCTGCGCGCGGTTGCAGCAGCAATGCCGGGATCTGGGGCGGCTGGAGCTGAACCTCACCATCAGCAACTTCACCCCCAAACCCCACACGCCGTTTCAGTGGCACAGCGTCAGCACGGCGGAATTCCAGCGCCGTCAGCAGCTGCTGCGGGATGCCCTGCGCCGTCTGCGCGGCATCAAGACGAATGTCACCGATGTGCGCCTCTCGGCCATGGAGGACTTTGTGGGTCGCGGCGATCGCCGCCTGGCGCCGGTGATCGAAGCCGCCTGGCGCGCCGGCGCCGGGTTGGATGCCTGGTTTGAGGCGGCGGAGCGCACCTACGGCGCCTGGACCGCCGCCATCGAGGCGGCCGGGCTCGGGGGGCGCTACCGCGAGCTGGAACTGGGGGAATGGTCGGCGGTGGAGGGCATGGATCCCGATGATCTGGCGGCCTTCTGCCGCCAGCCCCTGCCCTGGGACCACATCGATTCCGGCGTGGAGAAGGCCTGGCTGGCCGAAGACCTGCAACGGGCCCTGGCGGCGGCGGTGGTGCCGGATTGCTCCTTTGAGGGCTGCAGCAGCTGCGGGGTGTGTGGCCCGGAGCTCGGCCACAACGTGGTGGTGCCGCCGCCGCCGATTCCGCCCCAAACCCCGCAGCGGGCCCCCGCCAGCGAGCGGGCCCAGCGGTTGCGCTTCCGCTTCAGCAAGACCGGCTCCCTGGTGCTGCTCAGCCACCTGGATCTGGTGCGGCTGCTGGAGCGGGCCCTGCGCCGCTCGGGGCTGCCCGTGAGCTTCACCGGTGGATTCCACCCCCTGCCGCGGGTGCAGTTCGCCCTGGCCCTGCCCCTTGGGGTGGAGGCGCACGGGGAATGGATGGATGTGGAATTCGCCCAGCCGCTGCCCGCCGAGCAGGTCCGTGCCGCCCTGCAGGGGCAGTTGCCGGCCGAGTTCCAGCTGCAGAGCGTGCTGGAGGTGCCGGTGTCCGGCCCCAGCCTGTCCCAGCGGATCGTGGCCTCCCACTGGGCCCTGGTGCTGCAGCCCACGGCCGGCCCTCCGCTTCCATTGCCGCTCTGGCAGGGCGCTGCCGAGGCTCTGCTGGCCGCCGACAGCTGGATCTGGCACGACACCGACAAAAAGGGCCGGCCCCGGCAACGGGACTGCCGCCCGTTTCTTCAGGGGCTGCAGTTGCAGGCGGGTGATCAGCCAGGCCAGGTCGCCGTGCAGGTGCAGGCCGCGGTGGATCCCACCGGCCGCAGCCTGCGGCCCGAGCAACTGCAGCACTGGTTTGCGGAACGCCTGGGGATACCCCTGGATCTGGTGCGGTTGGGGCGCCTGGCGCTGCAGCTGGAGCCAGACGCTGATACGCCCAATCAGCCGTGCTAATTTCAATTCAGACGGCAGATCTGCGGCCTGATTACTGGCTCGCTGGATCGCTCCTCCGGCCCGCTCTCTCCGACTGATCACGACCCGATCACGCCGCAGGGATTCACCGGCCCGGATGGGTTTCCGCAACAGCTTTCTTGAATTCGCTTCCTGAAGGCGGTCCGTTGTGGCTCCGTTAAGACGGATTCCCATTTCCCGGTTTCCGCGCCCTATCGCCGCTCGACCAGCAGCTCCCTGCCGGTTCAGGCCCCGGAACTTGCCCCGGTGAATGCTCCAGGCCCCGCCCGGACCATCCATCGCCATTCCGCTTCCGTTCCGCCTTCGGTGGCGCCGCCCTCCGGTGGTGTGCTCCGAATGATCTCTCCACTCGCGCAATCCGCCCGATTTCCCGGCTTTCCCTGTCTGCCCTGTTGATCAGGGTTGTCTCTCCCTCCCGTCTCCCGTCCGAGTCGCATCCCCTGCGTTGCTCAGCCTGAGTTCTTCCAACGCCGCACGTGTTTCCCAGGTTGGGCATCGGCGATGCCTGGCCCCCATCGGCACGTGGTCTGCGGGAATCAGCCGCCCTTGCGCTTCACCCATCCCGGCCTGCCCCTGGCAGGTCATCGTCTGACCTTCCATGCCCCAACAGATCGTCATCGCTGAGCAGCTGCGGATCGCCGCTGTGCTCACCGATGACCGCGTTGATGAACTTGTGGTGGCCCAGGGCCGCTACCAGATCGGCGATGTGTACCTCGGCACCGTGGAAAACGTGCTGCCGGGCATTGACGCCGCCTTCGTGAACATCGGCGAAGGCGAAAAGAACGGCTTCATCCATGTCACCGACCTGGGCCCCCTGCGTCTGAAGAAGGGCACGGTGGGCATCACCGAGCTGCTGGAACCCCGCCAGAAGGTGCTGGTGCAGGTGATGAAGGAGCCCACCGGCACCAAGGGCCCACGCCTCACCGGCAACCTCACCCTGCCCGGCCGCTTTCTGGTGCTGCAACCCCACGGCCAGGGGGTGAGCATCTCGCGCCGGATCAACGCTGAAAGCGAGCGCAACCGCCTGCGGGCCCTGGGGGTGCTGATCAAGCCCCCCGGTGCCGGCCTGCTGGTGCGCACCGAGGCGGAGGGGGTGAGCGAAGAGCAGCTGATCGACGACCTCGAGGCCCTGCTGCGGCAGTGGGAGGCGATTCAGACCGCCGCCGAAACCGCCAGCCCGCCGGTGCTGCTCAACCGCGACGAAGACTTCATCCATCGCATCCTGCGGGACCACTTCAACCCCGAGGTGGCGCGGATCGTGGTGGATTGCGCCGATGGCGTCGCCCGGGTGCAGGCCTTCCTGGGGGTGGACCAGGCCCAGGTGCAGGTGGAGCTCCACCCCGAACCGGCGGAGATCCTCGAGCAGTTCAAGGTGAATGCGGCCATCCGCGATGCCCTCAAACCCCGTGTGGATCTGCCCTCCGGCGGCTACGTGATCATCGAGCCCACCGAGGCCCTCACGGTGATCGACGTCAACTCCGGTTCGTTCACCCGCTCCGCCAATGCCCGCGAGACGGTGCTGTGGACCAACACCGAGGCGGCCACGGAAATCGCCCGCCAGTTGAAGCTGCGCAACATCGGTGGGGTGGTGATCATCGACTTCATCGACATGGAGTCCCGCCGCGACCAGCTGCAGGTGCTGGAGCACTTCACTGCCGCCGTGCGCCACGACGCGGCCCGGCCCCAGATCGCCCAGATCACCGAACTGGGCCTGGTGGAGCTCACCCGCAAGCGCCAGGGCCAGAACATCTATGAGCTGTTCGGCCGCGCCTGCCCCAGCTGCGGTGGCCTCGGCCACGTGGCGGTGCTGCCCGGTAAGGACAGCCTGCTGCCCCTGGCGGCCGCCCCCGGCCTGGTGCGCTCCGCCGCCTCAGCCCGGGCCGAGGTGTACAGCCCCAGTGGTTCCGAGGGGTCCGGCGGTCGCCGCCGCCGCGGTGGTCGCGGTGGCCGTGCCGCCGCCGAGCTGGCGGAGCTGCCGCCCCTCAACGACAGCTTCAACGGCAGCGCTGCCGCCCCGGGGCAGTCCCATGAGGCGGCCCTCGACGCCGCTGAATCCGCCCCGCGGCGGCCGGAGGCGGAATTGGTGGCGGTGCCGATGCAGCCCGAGCAGGAGCTGGTGTACGGCTGGTTGGGGCTGAACCCCGCGCTGCTGCTCGATTCCGTGCCCAGCACCGACAACCTGGTGGTGCGGGTGGTGCGCCCCGGCGACGATGCCGAAGCCGTGCTGGAGGAGGCCCGTCAGCAGCTGGCGGCCGCCGG
>VGQL01000034.1 GCA_016882415.1 Cyanobacteria bacterium M_DeepCast_200m_mx_001 | reverse complement strand
GGGCCTGATGGAGCTCAAATACCGACAGCGCCAACCGTTCCGCCATGGGCACAGCCACCAGCAGCAGCACCATCCACCAACGCTGGGCGGTGCGCTACCGGGGTTTCGTGCTCATCCCCCAGAACGACCTCACCTGGCTGGTGCGCCCGGAACGCAGCCCCATGCAACAGCTGCCCTTCCGGGCGCCCGCCAGCTCCGTGGACGATGTGAAAGCCCTGATCGACTGGCGCCTGAACCGCTCCGCCTAGCTGACGCAGCCGAAGCTCAGGCCGCCTGGGGCGGCGGCGTGGGGGAACCGCCACCGGCCTGGAGGGGAATCACCAGGGTGGCCCAATGCTCCGGACGGGCGGGGCGGGTGCGCTGCGGACGACGCACACCAAAAGGGACACGCACCACGTTGGTACCCTCCACCCGCAGGGTCTGGCCTTCGGGAAGGCTGGGCAACTGCGGTGTGGCCTTGCGGGCATCCATCGAGCCCGCGTCAAGCGCGCCGGCGTCGATCAAGCCCAGGGTGTCGTCACTCATCGTGGTTGGCCGGGCTGCAGTGATGCCTGCAGTTGGAGCAGATCTTGCTGGAGATGCAAGGGAGCGAGCCGAAAGAAATTCAGCAAATTCCCTGAGCGCATGAAATATAGGCGGGCTGATCTTCAGCGCAAGTGATCAACCAAGGGCGCCGTTGAACGTGCTCACGCGGCCGTGGGCAGGGCCAACTCCTCCACCGAAGGGCAGGTGCACACCAGGTTGCGATCGCCGTAGGCGTTATCGATGCGGGCCACGGCGGGCCAGAGCTTGCTCGCCAGCTGCTCCTCCCCGGCGGGGAAACCCGCCTGCTGGCGGCTGTAGGGCCGATCCCAGCCGTCGGCGGTGACGGCGGCGAGGGTGTGGGGGGCCCGCTTGAGCGGATTGTTCAGGGGATCGGTGCGACCGGCCTCGATGGCCGCAGCTTCGGCGCGAATGGCCACCATCGCCGCCACGAAGCGCTCCAGCTCCGGCAGGGCTTCGCTCTCGGTGGGCTCCACCATCACGGTGCCGGCCACGGGCCAGCTCACCGTGGGGGCGTGGAAGCCGTAATCCATCAGGCGCTTGGCCAGGTCGTCCACCTCCAGGCCGGCGCTGCGGCGCAGGGGCCGCAGGTCGAGGATGCATTCATGGGCCACCCGGCCGTTGCCGCCGCGGTAGAGCACGGGGAAATGGGGCTCCAGCTGCTCCGCCAGCCAGTTGGCCGCCAACAGGGCCACGGCACTGGCCTGGCGCAGGCCGGCACCACCCATCATGCGGATGTACATCCAGCTGATCGGCAGGATGCTGGCGCTGCCCCAGGGGGCCGCCGACACGGGCCCGATGGGCTGAGCGCCGCCGCACGCCTCGTCCAGGGGATGGCCCGGCAAAAAGGGCCGCAGATGCTCCGCCACGGCAATCGGCCCCACCCCAGGGCCGCCGCCGCCGTGGGGAATGCAAAAGGTTTTGTGCAGGTTGAGGTGGCACACGTCCGCCCCGTAGAGCCCGGGCTTGGCGAGGCCCACCTGGGCATTGAGGTTGGCCCCATCGAGATACACCTGCCCGCCGCAGCGGTGCACCAGGGCGCAGATCTCCTGGATGCCCTCCTCAAACACCCCATGGGTGGAGGGGTAGGTCACCATCAGGGCCGCCAGGTTGGCGGCGTGGGCCTCCGCCTTGGCCGCCAGGTCGGCGCGGTCGATGTTGCCCTGGTCGTCGCAGGCCACCGGCACCACCTGCATGCCGGCCATCACGGCGCTGGCGGGATTGGTGCCATGGGCGCTGGTGGGGATCAGGCAGATGCGGCGGTGGTGGTCACCGCGGCTGCGGTGCCAGGCGCGGATCACCAGCAGGCCCGCATACTCCCCCTGGGAGCCGGCGTTGGGCTGCAGCGACACCGCCGCAAACCCCGTGAGCGCCGCCAACCACTGCTCCAGGTCGTCCACCAGGCGGCGGTAGCCGGCGGCCTGGGATGGGGGGGCGAAGGGGTGCAGCTGGGCGAAGGCGGGCCAGCTCACCGGCTGCAGTTCCGCCGCCGCATTGAGCTTCATGGTGCAGCTGCCCAGGGGGATCATCCCGTGCACCAGCGAGAAATCCCGGGACACCAGCCGCTGGATGTAGCGCAGGAGTTCGGTTTCGCTGCGGTAGTGGTGAAACACCGGCTGCTGCAGCCAGGGGGCCTGGCGCTGCGGCACCTCTGCCCCCCAGAGCAGGGCCTCGGGAGCGGCACTGGCACCGGCGGCCTCGAGTTGGCCCTGCAGCTGCCCCAGGAGGCCCCCGAGATCGGGCGTGGCCGCCCCCGGGGGCGTCAGGGCCGCCAACAGCCGTTGCAGTTCATCGAGGCTGCTGCATTCATCCAGGCTGATGGCCAGCCCCTGGGGCTCGGGGCGCAGGTTGAAGCCGGCCGCCGCGGCCCGCTCCAGCAAGGCCGGGGCCGACGCCGTGAGCAGCCGCAGGCTGTCGAAGCCGGAGCCCGCCACCGGCTCCAGCCCGAGCTGCTCCAGCCCGCGGCTGAGCACGGTGCGCAGCAGCAGGATCCGCCGGGCGATGCCGGCCAGCCCCTCCGGGCCGTGGTGCACGGCGTAGAAGCCCGCCATTACCGCCAGCAACACTTGGGCGGTGCAGATGTTGCTGGTGGCCTTGTCGCGGCGGATGTGCTGCTCGCGGGTCTGCAGCGCCAGCCGCAGCGCCGGACGACCCTCCGCATCCACGGATTGCCCCACCAGTCGGCCAGGGATCCGCCGCTGCTGGGCGGTGGTGGTGGCAAAGAAGGCCGCATGGGGCCCGCCGAAGCCCATGGGCACCCCAAAGCGCTGGGTGCTGCCCACCGCGATCTCCACCCCCAGGGCCCCCACCGGCTCCATCAGCACCTGGGCGAGGGGATCGAGGGCTGCGGTGACCATCACACCGGCGGCCCGGGCGGCCGCCACCACGGGGGCGGGGTCCCAGAGCAGGCCGTCGGCGCCGGGCAACTGCAGCAACAGGCCAAAGGCCCCCTCCAGCAGGTCGGGCCGCTGGGGCAGCTGCCGGGGATCCACCCGCACCAGCTCGATCTCCAGGGGCTCGGCGCGGGTTTGGAGCACCGCCCAGGTCTGGGGGAACACCGCGTCGTCCACCAGGAAGCAGCGGGCCTCGGCCCGGGGGCAGGCGGCGGCGCTCAGGGCCATGGCCTCCGCCGCGGCGGTGGCCTCATCCAGCAGCGACGCGTTGGCGATCGGCAGGCCCGTGAGCTCGCTGATCAGGGTCTGGAAGTTGAGCAGGGCCTCCAGGCGCCCCTGGCTCAGCTCCGCCTGGTAGGGGGTGTAGGCGGTGTACCAGGCGGGGTTTTCGAACACATGGCGCTGCAGCAGCGCCGGGGTGATGCAGCCGTAGTACCCCAGGCCGATCAGGCTGCGGCGCACCTGGTTGTCGGCGGCGATCGCCTGCAGCTCCGCCAGGGCCTGGGCCTCATCGCAACCGATGGGCAACCCCTGCTCCGCCTGCTCCGGCGCCAGCAGGATCGCCTCGGGCACCACCTGGGCCACCAGGGCGTCGAGATTGGGGAGGTCCAGATCCGCCAGCATGCGGGCCCGCTGGGGGCCATCCGGGCCGATGTGGCGGGCGACGAACGGGCTGAGGGCGGGGCTGAACGCCGGGGAAAACTCAGTGGCCATCCACCTTGCCGCTGTAGGTGGCGGCATCCATCAGGCCCTCGATCTGGCTGGGGTCGCTGGGGCGCACCAGCAGCAACCAACCCTCGCCATGGGGGTCGTTCTGGAGCTCCTCGGGGCTGGCCAGCACCGCCTCGTTGCGGGCCTCCACGGTGCCGCTGATGGGGGCCAGCAGATCCTCCACCGCCTTCACCGATTCCACCGAGCCGAAGCCAGTGCCCTGGCTGATGGCGACACCGGGGTCGGGCAGCTCCACAAACACGATGTCCCCCAGCTGCTCCACGGCGAAGGCGGTGATGCCCACCCGCACCAGGTCGCCTTCCAGCCGCACATATTCATGGCTGTCGGCATAGCGGCAGTCCTGGGGGTAGCTGGGGGCCATCAACGCTGGGTAACGCGTTGGCGCAGTCTGCCGGAAATTCAGGGGTTCAGCGCCCGCAGGGCTAGCTCGAGGGCCAGCTGGGCATGGGCCAGGTGGGTGCCCCCCTGGGCGTACAGCACGTAGGGCTCCCGCAGCGGGCCATCGGCGGAGAACTCACTGGTGCTGCCGTCGATGAAAGTGCCCCCCGCCATCACCAGCTCGCTGGCGTAGCCGGGCATGGGGGCGGGCACCGGATCGAGGTAGGAGCCCACCGGAGAGCAGGCCTGGAAGGCCCGGCACACGGCCTTGAGTGGCTCAGGGCTGCCGAGGCGCACCGCCTGAATCACATCGCTGCGCACCCCCCCCACCAGGGGGTTCACCGCATAGCCGAGCCCCGCGAACACCGCCGCCGTGAGCTCGGCGCACAGCAGCGCCTCGCTCACCATCTGCGGCGCCAGGAACAGCCCCTGGAACAGCAGGCGGTGCAGATCAAACCCGGTGCCCCCCTCCCGGCCGATGCCGGGGGCGGTGAGCCGGCAGCAGGCCTGCTCCACCAGCTCCTCCCGGCCGGCCACGTAGCCGCCGGTGGGGGCGATGGTGCCCCCCAGGTTCTTGATCAGCGAACCGGCCATCAGGTCCGCGCCGACGGCGGTGGGTTCCTGCAGCTCCACCAGCTCGCCGTAGCAGTTGTCCACGAACACCAGGCAGTCGGGCTGGAGCGCCTTCACCCGCTCCACCAGGACCCCGATCTGGGCCACCGTGAGCGAAGGGCGCCAGCTGTAGCCGCAGCTGCGCTGGATCAACACCAAACGGGTCGTGGGCTCCAGGGCCGCGGCCATGCCCGCCCCATCCACCGTGCCGTCGGCCAGCAGGGGCAGCTCGTCGTAGGCGACGCCGAACTCCGCCAGGGAGCCCTGGCCGCTGCCCCGGATGCCGATCACCTCCTCCAGGGTGTCGTAGGGGCGGCCGGTGAGGGCCAGCAGACGGTCGCCGGGGCGCAGCACCCCGAACAGGGCGGCGGCGATGGCGTGGGTGCCGCTCACAAACTGCAGCCGCACCGCAGCGGATTCCGCCTGCAACACCCGCGCAAACACCCGATCGAGCACCTCCCGGCCCAGGTCACCGTGGCCGTAGCCGCTGACGGAGGCGAAATGGTGCACCCCCAGCCGTTCCGCCGCGAAGGCCTCCAGCACCCGCTGCAGCCGGGGCTGCACCCCGGCCCGGCGTTCCTGCACCAGCGGCGCGATGCGCTCCAGGGCGGCGGCCACCTGGTCAGAGGCCCAGGCCTGGCTTGGAGGGGTCATGGCGGTGGCGGTCCTGGGGCCATGCTGCCGGTCGGCGGGGGGCGCGCCGGCGGGAGTCAGCCGTCTAGATTTTCTTCATCTGTTGGTTTGGCTACAGCTCCACCGCTGCGGTCAGCCATCCAGGCCAGTGGTGCGCAGGCCCCGTTCCGCCGGGGCCATCGAGCGAATCCGAAGCCTGCGCATCCCTCAGGAGTTCACTTTGGTCTTAGCCCCAGACGCCGCCGGTTCGGCCCGTCCTGCTCGCATCAGCGTGGATCTGGGTGATGGCGCCAACGGTGAGGCCGGCAACGGCTACAGCGCCGCCCAGGACGCCCGCATGCGCGCCGCCCTGGTGGTGCCGCGTGCGCCCCTGCCCCGCAGCCAGAAGGTCTTCAAGACGGGCACCACCGGCTTCATGCTGGCCATCCACGTGGGGGCCGTGTTCGCCCTGCTGCCGCAGTACTGGAGCTGGCAGGGGCTGGTGGTGCTCGCGGTTCTGTACTGGACCACGGTGCTGGGGGTGACCCTGGGGTTGCACCGGCTGGTGGCCCACCGCAGCTTCGTGGCGCCGAAATGGCTCGAGCGGCTGCTGGTGCTGATGGGCTCCCTGGCCTGCCAGAGCGGACCGATCGAGTGGGTGGGCCTGCACCGCCACCACCACAAATTTTCGGACCAGCCCAACGACCACCACGACGCCGCCCGGGGTCTGTGGTGGGCCCACAGCGAGTGGATGCTGCACGACATCCCTGCCCTGCGGGAACTGCACCGCTTCACCGGCGACCTGCAGCAGGACCCCTTCTACCGCTGGCTGGACCGCTGGTTCCTGCTGCTGCAGATCCCCCTGGGGGCGGCCCTCTATTGGTATGGCAATGCCGCCCAGGTGCACGGCGGCGGGCTGGGGCTGGTGCTGTGGGCGATCCCGCTGCGGCTCGTGCTCGTCTATCACGTGACCTGGCTGGTGAATTCAGCCACCCACGCCTTCGGCTACCGCAACTTCGATTGCCCCGACCTCTCCCGCAACTGCTGGTGGGTGGCGATCCTCAGCTTTGGCGAGGGCTGGCACAACAACCACCACGCCCACCCCTCCAGCGCCCGCCACGGCCTGCGCTGGTTTGAGTTCGACATCACCTGGCAGCACATCAAGCTGCTGCGGCAACTGGGCTGGGCGCGGCGCATCCGCGAAGCCCGCTACCCCGCCTGAGCCTCAGGCCAGCAGCTGCCGGCGGATCGCCTCCCCGAGGCCCTCAGGGGCCTCAGCCCCACTGGGGTCACTCCACAACCGGGCCCGGCTGCGCAACAGCTCCAGGAACTGATCGGCGCTGAGCTCCCGCTCAGGCAGGGCCCCCAGGGCCGCCAGGGTGCGGCGCAGATCCGGCAGTTCCGCATCCAACTCCTCGGCGCTGTAATCCCGCTGGCCCGCCATCACCGCCGCAAACCGCTCCCGGCGCTGGCGCTTCTGCGGCGGGTAGGCCTCCAACAACTGATCCCGGCAGAGGCGCCAGGGGCGGCCGGCGGTGAACAGCTCCGCCAGGGCGGCGCTGAGGCCGCCGGCCTCGGGCCCCGCGATGCGCCAATCAAAGGCGGCGGGCAGCTGCCGCAAGCCCACAAAGATCTCAAACAACTGGGCCGGGCCCAGGGGCATGCCGTCGTCCCCCAGCAGTGGCAGGGCCGACTGCCGCAGGGCCAGCAGCAGGTCGGGAACGGCCTGCAGCCGCTGCTCCAGGGCGGGATCCAGGCCGGCTGCCGGCTGGGCCGCCAGCACCTGGTTGATGCGCCCCAGGGCCACGAACAGCTCCGGACCCGGGGAGGCCAGCTTGCGGTTGCGCAGGTTGGAGAGCTGGGAGTTGTGCACCCGGCCCAGCTCCAGGCACTCCGCCAGGGCCGGCAGCACCCGCTGGCTCCAGCCGTTGCGCTCATGCCACACCCGCACCAGGTGCCCAAAGGCATCCCGACCTGACTCGAGCTCGTCCCGCAACCCCACGCGATACGAATCCGTACTGCTACGATTTTAAATCATTCCTGGACCACGGCCCATGCCGGTCGCCGCCCCCAGCGCTTCCACCCCCCAACGGGCCACCATCTCGCCCGCCAGCCGGGTGGCCCACCTGCACCGCACCCGCGGAGGGGTGGCCGCTCCCCAACAGAGCGGTTCGCAGCGGAGCGAGCCCCATCGGCGCGCCAACTGGGCCGTCCTTGGCTTCATGGCCGCCCTGCACGCCCTGGCCCTGGTGGCCCTGCTGCCGCAGTTCTGGAGCCTGCCCGCCCTGGCCGCGCTGCTGGTGCTCTATTGGGTCACCGCCTGCCTGGGGGTCACCCTGGGCTACCACCGGCTGCTGAGCCATCGGGCCCTGCGGGTGCCCCGCTGGCTCGAGCGGTGTCTCGCCACCTGCGGCGCCCTGAGCTGCCAGCACGGCCCGATCGACTGGGTGGGGCTGCACCGCCACCACCACAAATTTTCTGATACGGATCCAGATCATCACAACAGCCACCGCGGCTTCTGGTGGAGCCACCTGGGCTGGATGCTGGAAACCGTGCCCGCCCAGGGGGCCGTGCCCCGGCTCACCGGCGACCTGGCCCAGGACCCCTACTACCGCTGGCTGAACCGCTGGTTCCTGGCGCTGCAACTGCCCCTGGCGGCCCTGCTGTTCTGGATCGGCAGCAGCACCGGCGCCGGCGGCTGGGCCCTGGTGCTGTGGGGCATTCCCCTGAGGCTGGTGCTCGTGTACCACTGCACCTGGCTGGTGAACTCCGCCACCCACCGCTGGGGCTATGTGCTGCACGACAGCGGTGACGGCTCCCGCAACAACCCCTGGGTGGCGGCCCTCACCTTCGGCGAGGGCTGGCACAACACCCACCACGCCTACCCCCATTCGGCCCGCCACGGCTGGGGCTGGCGCGAACCCGACCTCACCTGGCTGCACATCCGGCTGCTGCAGCGGCTGGGCCTGGCCCACCAGGTGCGCCTGCCACAGCCCCTGCAGCGGTTGGCATCAAGCCGTGGCGTACGCTGATCGATCGCTTCAGCGTTGATCGTTCGTTCGTCGTTTCCCATGGCCAAGCGCGTTTCCGTGGTCCTCAGCGAGGACGTTTACAGCCTGGGTAAGGACGGCGATCTGGTGGAGGTGGCCCCCGGCTACGCCCGCAACTTCCTGCTGCCCCAGGGCAAGGCGGTGCCGGTGACCCCCGCCGTGCTGCGCCAGGTGGAGCACCGCCGCGCCAAGGAACTGGAGCGCCAGGCCGCCCTCAAGGCGGAGGCCGTGGCCTTCCGCACCGCCCTCGACACCATCGGCCGCTTCACCGTGAAGAAACAGACCGGTGGGGATGACGTGCTGTTCGGCACGGTGACCAACGCCGATGTGGCCGAGGCCATCGAAGCCGCCACCAAGAAAGAGGTGGATCGCCGCGACATCACCGTGCCTGAAATCCACCGCACCGGCAGCTACAAGGTGCAGGTGAAGCTGCACAGCGAAGTCACCGCCGAGATCAACCTGGAAGTGGTCAGCCACTGAGCCAAATCAGCCACTGATCACGGGAGCTGGGCGCTTCCGGCCACAGGCTGCACAATGAATCTCCCCCGGCCGTCAGCCCCCCAGGGGCCTGACGGCTTTTTCATCGCCTAACCCCGCGGCCCCCATGGTGAGCGTGCCCCTCAGCAACCTGGCGCCCCAGCAGGACGGCAGCGACGACGGCCCGGCGGGAGCAGGGCCCGGGGCCGTCAACCGCGGGCGCCGCGGCAACGACGGCCTGGGGTTTGAGGCCACCCCCGATGGGGTGCCCCCCCAGAACCTGGAGGCGGAGGAGGCGGTGCTGGGGGGCATCCTGCTGGACCCGGACGCCATTGGCCGCGTAGCCGATGTGCTGCAGCCGGAGGCCTTCTATCTGACGGCCCACCGCGAGATTTACCGCACCGCCCTGATGCTCCACAGCCAGGGCAAACCCACCGACCTCACCGCCATGTCCGCCTGGTTGGCGGACACCGGCAACCTGGAGAAGGTGGGCGGCAGTGGCCGGCTGGTGGAGCTGGTGGAGCGCACCCTCTCCACCGCCTCCATCGACCAGGTGGCCCGCCTGGTGATGGACAAGTACCTGCGGCGGCAGCTGATCCGCTCCGGCAATGAGGTGATCCGCCTCGGCTTCGACCAGAGCAAGCCCATGGAGCAGGTGCTGGATGAGGCGGAGCAGCGCATCTTCGCCATCAGCCAGGAGAAACCCAGCACCGGGCTCACCCCCACCGCCGAGATCCTCACCGCCACCTTCAACGAAATCGAAAGCCGCTCCCTGGGCACGGCCGTGGCGGGCATCCCGGTGAACTTCTACGACCTGGACGCCATGACCCAGGGGCTGCAGCGCAGCGACCTGATCATCGTGGCCGGCCGCCCCGCCATGGGCAAAACGGCCATCACGCTCAACCTGGCCAAAAACGTGGCCCAGCTCCACAACCTGCCGGTGTGCGTGTTCTCCCTGGAGATGAGCAAGGAGCAGCTCACCTACCGCCTGCTGGCCATGGAGGTGGGCATCGAAAGCGGCCGCCTGCGCACCGGGCGCCTCAACCCCGATGAGTGGCCGCTGCTGGGGCAGGGCATCAGCACCCTGGGGCAGATGCCGATCTTCATCGACGACAAGCCCAACGCCGGCGTGCTGGAAATGCGCTCCCTCTGCCGGCGGCTGATGGCCGAAAGCGGCAAGGAGCTGGGGCTGGTGGTGATCGACTACCTGCAGCTGATGGAGGGGGGCGGCTCCGACAACCGCGTGCAGGAGCTCTCGCGCATCACCCGGGGCCTTAAGCAGATGGCCCGCGAACTGAATGTGCCGGTGATCGCCCTCTCCCAGCTCAGCCGGGGCGTGGAGGCCCGCACCAACAAGCGCCCCATGCTCTCCGACCTGCGGGAATCGGGCTCGATCGAGCAGGACGCCGACCTGGTGCTGATGATTTACCGCGACGAGTACTACAACCCAGACACGCCCGACCGCGGCATCACCGAGATCATCGTGACCAAGCACCGCAACGGACCCGTGGGCACCGTGAAGCTGCTGTTCGAGCCCCAGTTCACCCGCTTCCGCAACCTCGCGGCCTAAC